>NZ_CP076543.1:7935000-8237145 GCF_030440515.1 Streptomyces xanthophaeus | reverse complement strand
CCCCGCCGCACCCGGCCGCGGGGGCCGGGCACTGCGGGGGCGGGGAGGCGGACACCCGGGGCGCCCGGGCGCGGGCGGCCGGGGGCCTGGGGCCTGGGCGGCCTGGGGCCTGGGGCCTGGGGCCTGGGGGTGTCAGGCCTGGCAGAGGCCGCGGGCGTAGTCGTACGTCGCGGTGGCCTGGGAGTAGCGCCACTGCGGGTCGAGCAGGTCGCTCTTGACCTGCCCGGCCGCGGCCGGGCTCTCGACGACGTACCCGAAGTCCTGGAGCCAGGACGGGTACAGGTTCTTGGAGCCGATGTAGAAGGCCGATCCGTCGACCGAGACCAGCTTGTGGTGCTGGGCGTAGGGCTTGCCGTCCGCCCAGGTGGGCCGGTCGGACGCGCGGAACGTGGCCAGCTGGAGGTTCTCGCACATGGCCGTGCGCGCCCGGCCGCCGTCGCCGGTCAGGGCCGTCAGGCGGCCGCGCAGGGCGTCGCTCACCTCAGAGAGGGACTTGATCTGCGAGTAGCCGCCGCTGCCGATCGTGCCGCGGTTGGCCGGGTCGCTGACGACGATGCGGACCTTCACGCCGGAGGCGAGTTTCGCGGCGAGGGCGTCGTAGAGGCGTATGTCGTAGCGGGGCAGCGGCGGGCAGGTGGCGTGCACGTCCTGCTGGGAGATCTCGATGTGCGAGGCCGCGCTGGAGACCAGGGCGCGCAGGGCGCTCTCCTCCGGGTTGACGGTGTCGTAGTCCCGGTCGGCGTTGGTGTTGTCGTGCACCCCGATGCCGCACCTGGTGTCGCCGGCCGTGGGCAGGACGGGGCGGAAGGAGGAGGCGGGATCGCTCTGGCGGATGCCCACGCCGAGGCCGCCGACGGCGAGCGCGGGCACGTCCCCGCCGCCCGCCGGGGCGGCCGGGCGGGGCAGGGAGGGCATGCAGTCCGCGCCGGGCGAGGCGGCGAACCAGACCGAGGCCCAGTTGCTCTTGTTGCGGCAGGTCCAGTCCCACAGGGAGTCCAGGTAGCGGCCCGCGGAGCCGGCGGCGGGCCCGGTCAGCGCGAGGTCGACGTCGGCGACCGGGTGGGCGGTCTCCAGGTAGTCGTCCTTCCAGCTGTTGATGCCGCCGGTGATCACCGAAGTGCCGTCCACGACGACCAGCTTGGAGTGGTTCCAGGAGAACGCGGTCTTGGAGGTGGTCATCGAGGCCACGTTGAGGGTGATGCTGCCCGCGGCGGCCGGGCCCAGCTTCGCGAGCAGCTCGTCGCGGTAGGACGAGGGGATCACCGTGGAGTGGTAGATGGGCGCGGCGCCCACCAGGACGCGCACCTTGAGCCGGCCGCCCTTGCCGGCGGCCTCCTTCAGGCCCGCGACGATCGCCTCCTGGTAGCCGCCGTTGGGGAAGGGCGCCAGCGTCGATATGTCCACCGTTTCCCGGGCGCCGGCGATGTCCTGGCGCATCTTGTCCAGGAGGCGGCGCGATCCGGGCCGGTCGGCGCAGGCGGCGTCGCCCCAGCAGCCGGGGGTCTGCAGCAGCCAGTCGGCGCCCCCGGGGACGGAGGAGCCGAGCCGGTTGCCGGCGGTGCGCTCCCACACCGAGCCCTCCAGGCCCGGCGAGACCTGGCGCAGGGTCTGCTCGACCGAGTCCAGGTGCGGTGTGGGTGCGTCCGCGGCGGACGCGGGGGCGGCGGCGAGGAGGGAGAGGCCGAGTGCGAGGGCCGTGGCGGGGACGAGGGCCGCCGCGGCGACGGTGCGTGCCAATGTGGTTCCTTGACTGGGGTGGGGGTGGCTCCGGCCGGGAGCGTGGCCGGCCACACCCCGACCTTGATCAACTCGCGTAAGTTACCAGCACGTAGCCCCCTGTTCACCCGCCCCGGGCGAGTTCCGGCCACCCGTGCCGGACCGCCCGCCGCACGGGACCGGGAGCCTCTGCCGGGAGGGACCGGGAGGGCCGACCGGGACCGGGATCCGGGGGGGGCCGGGAGCCTCTGCCGGGCGGGACCGGGAGGGCCGACCGGGACCGGGATCCGGGGGGGGTGTCGGCCGGGCCCGGGATCCGGGGGGCGGCCGGGCCCGGGATCCGGGGGGCGGCCGGGACCGGGATCCGGGGGGTGGCTGGGAGTGTCCTCGCGGGCGGCTCCGCCCGGTGGCGGGGCCGTCCCCTTCCGGCTCGCTGCGGGGGTTGTCCGGGCGGTCTCGTAGCCTGGGCCCATGAGCAGCACCGCTGAGCCGGAAGCCGTCCCGGAAGAGGCCCTTGGGCTATACCTGCCGGTCATCGACGCGATGATCGCGCAGCCCTTCCCGGCGGCGGGCTTCGAGGACGCCACCGGTTACGGGGGCCCGGACCATCGCGTCCGTGTGCTGCGCGCGAGCGAGGACTTCTGGGACGACGCGTACCACCGGGCCCTGAACCGGGCCGACGCGCAGATGAGCGCCGTCCTCGGCGCTCTGGCCGCGGCCCTCACGGTGCGCTGGGGTGATCCGCTCACCGTGGACCTGGGGTCGTACCTGGAGGCCGGCTTCGACGGGAGGCGGGCCCCGGAGCCGGTCGAGAGCCTCTCCCAGAGCGCCTGCAGCATGCAGGTGTGGACCGTCCCGGGCAGCGGCCGCTGGATCGGCCTCACCGTCGGGCAGCACGACACGGAACTCCCGCTCGAACTCATGGCCGTGGCCGGCCGCACCCCCCTGCCCGCCTTGAGCGCCGACGGCGCGGGCTGAGCGCGAAGCCGCGTACGGGCCCCGCCGCAGGGGGTGCGGACGGGGCCGGGGCCGGGGTCGGGGTCGGGGGGCGGGGGCGGGGTCCGTACGGCCGTCCGGCCGGGCCGGTGGCCGTACGGACCCGGTGTGGGCTCCTCAGGAGGCGGCCAGGGCCTCCAGGGCGGGGACCGTTTCGGCCGGGGTCGGCAGGGCCGCGTTCTCCGCCCGCAGGCGGGTGGCGGCCTCGCGCAGGGCCGGGTCGGCGGTGAGGCGGGCCAGGAGCGGGGCGTCGACGTCGTCGGAGGCGGAGCGCAGGGCGGCGCCGGTGGCGGTCAGGGCGGCGGCGTTGGCGAAGTGGTCGGCGCCCTGGGGCAGCAGGAGCTGGGGCAGGCCGGCCTGCAGGGCGGTGAGCAGGGTGCCGGAGCCGCCGTGGTGGACCAGTGCGTCGGAGGCGGTCAGCAGCTCGGCGAGCGGGACCCAGGGCAGCGGGCGGACGTTGTCCGGGAGGGTGCCGAGCGGGCCGAGGTCGGCATCGCCGACGGCGAGCAGGAACTCGGCGTCCACCGACGCGGCGGCCTCGATCAGGCGGACGATGGCGCGGACGCCGTCCAGCTCGGTGAGCACGGTGCCCAGGGTGATGGCGACCCGCGGACGGCTTGCGCGCCGGAGCAGTCCGGCGGGGACGGTGCCGCCGCCGTTGTAGGGGAGGTAGCGCACGCGCAGGCCGCCCGGGTCGCCGCCGAGCGAGGCGGGGACGATGTTCAGGGCGGTGGGCTCGGCCGGGGCGTCCACCCCGTACGTCCCGTACGCCTCGGTGAAGTTGGCGGCGAGCCGGGCGACCATGTCCAGGCCCGAGGTGACGCCGAAGTTGTGGACCACCGACGGGATCCCCAGTTTGGCCGCGACCAGCGGGGCCGACGCCTGGAAGGAGTCGTAGACCAGCAGGTCGGGGCGCCAGCTTTCGGCGGCCTCCAGCAGACCGTCCACGGTGGAGCGGGAGACGAGCGCGAAACCGTGGGCCGCCCGGTCCAGGATCTGGTCGGTGGTCATGTCCGGTGCGACGTAGCGCACTTCCTCGTCCGTGGACTGCTCGAAGACGTCCCGGATGCTGCGGCCGTCGCCTATCTCGACGATCGGGAAACCGGCCTCGCGGAGCTGGCCCAGGGGCTGCGAGCCCGCGAACAGCACCTCGTGGCCGGCGGCACGCAAGGCCTGGGCGGTCGGGATCATCGGGAAGAGGTGGCCGGCTGCCGCCGGTCCGGTGAAGAGTATGCGCACGGTTTCTCCTTGCCATCGAATCTGCCGGCCGGGACCGATCGTGCGGGCCCGGCCGGCCCGGTTCCCTCCGGTGAACCGACGCGCACACACGCTGCGTTCCCCCCGGAGGATCGATAACCGGACGTTCTCGGGCACGCCTGTCCGGGAAGAGTGCAATGTGCTCCCGGGCCGCCGCCGCACCGGAAGGAGCGGGGCCGGGCCGGGGGTTGGGGGCGGGCCGGAAGAAGCGGGGGCAGACCGGGGGGCGGGGCGGGCCCGGGGGGCGGGGCGGGCCGGCTTTCTGCGCTGCCGGCTGCAAAACGGCACCGGTACGGTTGGGGGCGGGCGGGGCCGTAGCGCAGAGGTCGACGCGCGCGGTCTCCAACATCGCGAGGACGCCGGTTCGATTCCGGCCGGCTCCGCCCGCCCCGGGCCCGCCCCGGCCGGTGATCACCCGGGTGGAGGCGGCGAGGGGCCTTCGGGCCGCCGGCCAGAGCAGCAGGACGGCAGCGTGTCCGGGCCGGCCGGCTGGCCGGGCCGGCGTCCGCTGCTTTCGCGCAGGGGACCGGCAGCCGTCGTACCCGAGACCGTTCGCCGTGCCCGGACGGACCGGCGGACGGGCGGGCCGGCGGGCGGTCAGGCCATGGGCGTGCGCCGCTTCATGCGGGGGGCCCGGCGGGGAGCGGAAGGCGGCGGGCGCCGGCGGCGTATCGCAGTCCGCGGAGCCGGCGGCACAGGTGCTCTCAGGACCCTGGTGGCGGCGGCCGGCCGTGACGCGGCGGGCGCCGGCGTGCCGACGCCGACGGCGGAGGCCGGCCGGGCGCGTGCGGCCGCTTCGCGGACCGCGGCGGCCGGGGCTTGACGGGCCGGTCGGGTACGCGTTCACCCACGAGGTGGCCGGTCCGCGGCCGCCCGTGCCGAAGCCGGACGACGGTACGCCGCCGGTCACGTGCCCCCTGCGGCGCGCGGAGCGCGTGAAGGGGCGGGTGCTTCCCCTCCGCCGGCATCCCGGGCCGGGCCGGGCCGGGGATGCCGGGATGCCGGCCTGCGCCGGCTTGTGCCTGCCTGCGGCCGGGGATGCGGTCCGCCCGGCGGGTGCCGGTCCCCCGGGGCCGGTTTCCCTGTCAGGATGGGCCCGTGACCGAATCTCATGCGTGGACGGACTCGTGGTGCGGGGGTGAGGGGTCGGCCCTCTCCCTCTGGTCGAAGGACTCGGTCCTGTCGATCGGCTCGGTCGGCTCGGTGCTGTCGATCGGCTCGGTCGGCTCGGTCCTGTCGATCGGCTCCGTGGGCAGCGCGCTCTGTGCCGCCTCCATCGGTTCCTCCCTGTCCGTGCTCTCGGCGGCCTCCTGGCTCAGCACGGGCTCCCTGCTGTCCGCGCGCTCACGCTGGTCGGTGCTGTCCTGGCGCTCACGCGACGGATTCATGGTGGCCGGCGTCGCCGCCGCGACCGCCGCCGCCTCTCTCGCGCTGCACTTCGGCGCGCGCCGCGGCGGCCGCTAAAAGGGGTGCCCCCGGCCCCCTGGCGCGGGGCCGTAACACGCGCGCCGTGCGGGTCCGGCAGGCCCTTATGCTGCCGGGATGATCAAGCCGGTGGAACTCGTGATATTCGACTGCGACGGAGTGCTCGTCGACACCGAACGCATCGCCGTGCGTATCCAGATGGCCCTGGGAGCGGAGCTCGGCTGGCCGCTGACCCACGAGGAGGCCGTCGACCGGTTCATCGGCCGTTCCAAGGAGTCGATCTGCGAACAGATCGCGCAGCGGCTGGGCCAGGAGACGGCCGCCCTGTGGTGGGAACAGCTCCTGCGGCGCCACCGGGACGCGGTGGACCGCGGGCTGGAGGCGGTCGACGGGCTGCCCGGGGCTTTGGCCGAGATCACCCTGCCGGTGTGTGTCGCCTCCAGCGGCTCGCACGACAAGATGCGCCACACCCTTGGTGTCACGGGGCTCTACGAACGCTTCGCAGGCCGTATCTTCAGCGCTGCCGATGTGGCCCGCGGCAAACCCGCCCCCGACCTCTTCCTGCACGCGGCACGGCGGATGGGCGTCGACCCCGCCGCGTGCGTGGTCGTGGAGGACAGCCGCCCCGGCGTCCAGGCCGCCCGCGCCGCCGGCATGCGCGCCTTCGGCTACGCGGGCGGACTCACCCCGCCGGAACGGCTCGCGGGCCCGGGCACCGTCGTCTTCGACGACATGCGCGAACTGCCCGCCCTCGTCACCGGCCGGCACCAGGGGGCGTCCCCCTCGGATCCTGCCGGCTGAGCCCGCACCGTCTGGCACCGTGCGTCTCCCCCGGCCACCGCCGGGAGGAACCCCCGGACGGAGAAGCGGCCCCCGGGCGGAGGAGCCCCCGGGCGGAGGGGCGCGCGGGCGGGAGGTACGTGGGCGGCCCGGCAGCCTGGGGGCTCCCCCGACCGAGTCCGGGGGGATGAGGTGCGGTGCCGGGCGGCGCGGGAACCGGGCAGGATCCGAAGGAGACGGCCTGGCAGCGCCCGGCCGCGGGCGGCGGGCGGGGTCAGGCCGCGGGCGGGGTCCAGTCGGCGGGCAGGCCGGACTGGGCGAGGACGGTGGCCAGGCTGTAGTGGTCCTGGTCGACGGCGATGCGGCAGTGGTTCCTGTCGAGGTCGAGCCGGGTGGTCATCGGTACGGCGAAGGGCTTGGGTGCGCCCTTGAGATGGCCGGAGTAGACGGCCCGGACGGTGATGCGGTCGCCGTCGAGGCGGGCGCTGCGGATGGTGACGTGGACGTTGTCGATGAGGGTGTCGGCGCGGGCCTTCCACCCCGCGATCTCCTTGCGGCCACGGAAGGTGACACCGACAGCTTCGTCGGTGTAGGTGCCGTCGGCGGTGAACAGGGCACCGAGGGCCTGGGGTTCGGTGCCGTTCCAGGCGCGGGCCCAGGCGGCAGCGATCCCCGGCGTGCGGTGGCCGGTGTCCTGTGCGGCGTAGGCGGCGGAGGCGGTGGCACAGAGGGAAGCGGTGGCGGTCAGCACGGTGAGGGTACGCAGCGCGCGGGACGTCATGGTGGAAGCTCCTGGGAGTACGGGCGCGGCCCTGCCGGCAACGGCAACGGTGATGGCGGTGGTGGTAGCGGCGGGAGGGTGCGGGGGGTGCGGCGGCCGGGTGGGCGGCGGAGCCGCCGGGGGCCGGGGGCGCGGGTGTGCCGCCCCGTCCGGCTGTGTACGTGCAACGTTCATGGGACACAGACTCGTGCCGGGCGGTGTCCGGTCTCCAGGCCCTGCAGAGCCGGTGACTGTCCAGCACTGCCCACCCCTGTCCACCCGCCCCAGGCCCAGGCCCCCGGGGCCGGGGCTGGGGCCGGGTGGGAGCCGGGGCCGGGTGGGAGCCGGGGCCGCGTGAGGGCCGGGGCCGGGGCCGGGGCCGGGGCCAGGGCCGGGGCCAGGGCCGGGTAGGGGCCGGGGCCGGGGCCAGGTAGGGGCCGGGGCCGCGTGAGGGCCGGGGCCGGGTGGGAGCCGGGTGGGAGCCGGGGTCTGGGTCTGGGTCTGGTGGGGGCGGGTCTGGTGGGGGCGGTGATCCGCTCCAGGGGTGCCGGCGGCGCGCGGCGTCATGGCTGTGTCCCGGGCGGCGGACGGGACCGGGCGGACCGCGGGATTCGTGGACGTGGGCCTGGTCCAGGCGGTCTCGGTACCGGGCTGCGCACCCGGTTCCCCGAACTCCGGTGCCTGCGCGACGCGTCGGGAGGCGGCCGGCCGGGCACGCCGGTGCCGCAGCCGTCCTGCCGCGGGCGCGTCTTCCACCACCGCCGGACCCGTTGCCCGTCCCGGCCCGCACCCCCGCAGATCCCCGGAGCGGCGGGCCTGGTGTCCGGCGGCGGCCGCTGTTATCCGGCCGTGGCCGCGAGCCGTCAACGCGGGAGGCGGTCCCGTCCGGAGCGGCCTCGCCCGTGTCCTGACGGCCTGCCGGCCGCTCCGGCCCCGGGAGGTCCGGGTGGCCGCCCGGCAGTTGTTCCACCGCCGGCGCACCCGGCTGCGCACGGCACAGGCCCGCCGGGGACACGGGACACGCACGACAAGGCCCCCGGACCCGGAACACGCGCCGCCGGCAGGCGCCGGTGCCGGCGATGGTGCCGGTGCCGGTGCCGGTGCCGGCGATGGCGATGGCGATGGTGCCGGCGATGGCAGCATCGGCGGCGCGTCCCGGGCGCTCACAGCCGTACGCGCGGCCGCGGGCGGGGCCGCGCGATCGCCGGCCCGCCCCGTCACGGCGCCGTCCCGGCCGGGCTGGATGCCGGTCGTGGCGGGACGGCCGCGCTGGTGCCGCCCATCGGCGGGGACGGCCGCCGGCACCCGGGCCAGACCTCCCCCGCCCCCTGGGCTCCGGCCGGCAGCGGCTCCATCGGCATGGCCGCGGTCCTGCCGGTCCAGGGCGCGCCGCAGACCCGCGGACCGGTCCGGCCGGCAGCAGATCGGGGGGAGGTCCCCGGTGCGGTGGCCGGCCGCCCCGGGGTGGCGCCGCGGGCCAGCGCGGGCCGCCGGCCCTGCCCTCGCGTCCCCCGTCACGGCGTGCGGGACACGGCTGAGGAACGCGGGTGAGGGACGCGGGTGAGGGAGGCGCGGCCACCCGGGGTCCCGTCGGCCGGGCACACCGGGGCGTGGCGTCCGCTCCGCGCCCGTCAGGGCCGGCGGCCCGGCTCCCGTGCGGTGGTGTCGTCCGCCCGCAGGGACAGCGGCGGGATCCTGCCGCGCCGCACGAGCCGGTGGCGTACGGCCATGACGACGGCCGATGCCGCGACGATGACCGTCCCGCCCAGCTGCAGGACCGTGTCGTAGGCGTCCTCGGGCGGCCGCTGCGGGGTCATCGCGGAGAGCGCCGCGGCCGTCCCGGCGAGGGCGATCGCGCCCAGCGTGACCAGGAACGTCAGCAGTACGCCCGAGGCCTCCCCCGCCCTGGCCGGTGCGACGACCTGCTGGGTCGCCACGCTGGAGTAGGTCCAGCCCAGGCCCAGGCCCAGGCCGCACCACGCGAACACCGGCACGTACAGCCACCATGCGCCGGCCTGGGCGAGCGCGTACATTCCGGTGCCCGCGACCGCGCCGGCCAGTGCCATGACCGCGGTCGGCCGCATGTGCCGGCCCAGGCGTACCCCGAGCGGGCCGCTGACGGCGACGAGCAGGGCCGGGGCCAGGAACACCGTGCCCGCCAGCAGCGGCGAGAGCCCGCGTACGCCCTGGAGGTAGAGAGTGGCCAGGAAGACGGTGACGCCGTAGCCCATGTTGGTGAGCGAACCCATCGCGGTCACCAGGACGTACGGGAGATTCCGCAGGAGCCGCAGGTCGACCAGCGGGTGGCAGGCGGCCCGCTCCCGCAGCAGGAACAGAGCACCGGCCGTCACGGCCAGGGCGGAGCACAGCAGGGTACGGGTACTCCCCCAGCCCCAGGCGTCCCCGCGTTCCACGGCCAGGGTGAGCGCGGCCAGCGAGCACACGATCAGGGCACAGCCCGGAAGGTCGAGCTCACGGGGCACCGAGGAGTCACGCGAGTCCGGTACATACAGGACAGCGGTGAGCAGCGAGAACAGGCCCAGGGGGGCCATCAGCCAGAAAATCCAGCGCCAGCCGGGTCCCTCGGTGAGCCCGCCGCCCACGAAAGGCCCGAGCGCGGTCCCGATGTTCGCGACGCCGAACACGGCACCCAGGGCCCTGGCGCGGGTCTCCCCCGGGAAGGTGTTGGTGATCACGGACACGGACACCGGGAAAACGAACGCCGCGCCCACACCCTGCAAGACCCGGGCCGCGACCAGCAGGCCGAGACCGGAGGCCAGCGCGCAGCCCACAGAACCGGCAGTGAACAGGGCCAGCCCGGCCAGGAGGCTGCCACGCCGGCCGAAGACATCCCCGACCCGGCCGCCGACGATGAAGAAACAGCCGATCGCGAGCATGTACGCGGACAGGGTCCACTGCGCGGCCGAGACCGTGACACCGAGTTCCGCCGCGATCCCGGGAAGAGCAAGGTTGAGAGCGAAAAAATCGAGCTGGATACAGAACAGAGCGACAGCGACAGCGACGAAAGCCCCCGTCCTGCACGCGGCCGGCGAGGTCTCAGCGTGCATCAGGACGTTCCCCTCTCAGCCGACACACCCGGAGCGGAGGCGCACCCCGCACCCGGCCCCTGATCCCATCGTCGGACGACCCACCACCAAACGCAGCCCAACCCCCAGCCCCTGGCCGCGACGACGGCCCCGAGCCCCGAGCCGGAGGCCGCGGGGCTGGAGGGGGCCGGGGACCGGAGGCCGGGACCAGGAGCGGAGGCCGGGACCGGAACCGGGAGCAGGAGCAGGACCGGGAGCAGGACCGGGACCGGGAGCAGGAGCAGGACCGGGAGCAGGACCGGGACCGGGAGCAGGACCGGGAGCAGGACCGGGACCGGGAGCAGGAGCGGGAGCAGAAGCGGAACCGAGACCGGGGCCAAGACCGGGACCAGGGGCGGGGGCCGGAACCAGGGCCAGAGCCGGAACCGGGGGCCAGGAGCCAGACCCGGGGGCCGGGGGCCGCAGGCCAGAGCCGGGGCCAGGAGCCAGACCAGGGCCAGACCCGGGGGCCGGGGCCGCAGGCCAGGAGCCAGCCCAGAGCCGGGACCGGGGGCCAGGGCAGAGCCGGGACCAGGACCGGCACCACGGGGGAACCGGGACCAGGCCGTCTCTTTCGGATCTTGCCGGTCAAGCCCGCGTCGTCCGGTGCCGTGCCTCGCAAAGCGGAGAGGCGCCCGAGTACTGGACGTACTCGGGCGCCCCGAACAACCTGCTGGGGTCCCCCCGGACGGAGTCTGGGGGATGAGGTGCGGTGCCAGGCGGCGCGGGTCAGGCAAGATCCGAAAGAGACGGCCCAGGGCCAGAGCCGGGAACGGGGCCAGGACCAGGGGTGGGGCCAGGACCAGGGATGGGACCTGGGGGTGTGTGGTGTCCCGTCTGCCGGGGCCAGGGCCGGGACGGGAGCAGGGGCGGAACCGGGACCCCAACCGGGGCCAGAGCCGCGACCAGAACCGGGGCCAGAGTCGGGGCCACCGGGGGCGGGGTGTGTGGTGTCCCGTCTGCCGGGGCCGGGCGTGCGGTGCCGCTCGGGCCATGGCGAAGGCGGGCAGCGGCTCGTCCTCCAGCACCCCGCGGGGCAGGCTCGGGCCGAACCGGGCTTCTATGAGTGCCAGTGCGTGGCGGTCCCGGTCCCGGCAGGACTCCTCCCGGGCCGCGCGTACCGGCCGTCGGGGTACAGGACACCGGCCGCCACCAGCTCGGGCACAGAAAGTCCGACTGCCCGCCCCATCACCACAGCTCTTCTCCCATGTTGAAGCCGCAGACGTCCACGCCGTCCCTCACGTAGGAGAACACCGCCGGTGGACGCTCCACCCACGGGTCGAGACCGATCGCCTCCACCCGTGCTGCGGAAACATGCCGGCCGGCCCCGCCGCGCCGTTCCCCCGGCCCGTATGCGACGGCGAAAAACCATCCGCCGCACGCCGACCCGCACCACGTCTTCATCGTCCGCCGCCAGACCGAGAACCACGTGCCATGCCTGCACATCCGTGATCGGCGACGCGACGGATCCGTGCACACCCCTCACGCCCGTTCACCAGTTCCCGCTGCGTGACGCCGTACGCGAAAACCACACGGTGCCGCCCTCCGGCTACCCGGTCCGCAAGCCAATGAACACCGTCCTGCACGACACCCACACTCCCCGCCCGGCACACCCTGTGCCACCACCCACTCCCAGCCAGTGACCACACCAGCCACAGCCGGCAACAAGCCCGCATGCAACCAGGCCCGCCCCGAACAGCCGCCGGACAACCCGGCAGGCCGACGGCGAGACGGGCGGGGCGGGGCGGGCGGGGCGGGTACGCGAGAACGCCCGGCCGGGAGGTCCCGGCCGGGCGTTCTCGTATATCTGCTGTCTGCTGCGCCGCACGATGCCGCGCGGCGCTGTGCTGCCGCTGGTGGCTTAGTACCAGTGGTTGGCGGACCAGAAGTTCCAGGCGCCGACGGGGCTGCCGTAGCGGTCGTTCATGTAGTCCAGGCCCCACTTGATCTGCGTGGCCGGGTTCGTCTTCCAGTCCGCACCCGCGGAAGCCATCTTCGAGGCCGGCAGGGCCTGGGCCAGGCCGTACGCGCCGGAAGAAGCGTTGGTCGCGGTGTAGTCCCAGCCACTCTCATGAGAAATGATCTTGTCGAACGCGGCGAACTGGGCCGGGTCCTTGATCATCTGCTGCGCGATCGCCTTCGCGCTCACCGGAGCCGCCTGAGCGGGAACCGTGGCAAGCATGGAACCGGCGACACCCAGGGCGACGACGGTGCCCGCGAGGGCCTTCTTCGAGATGGCGATGCGGCGGATGACGGCGTTGGACACGGATTGACCTTCCACAGGGAACAAGGGCGGTCGCAGGCATGCCTAAGACATGCGTGAGCCACTCACGCGGTGGAGAGGGGTTCGTCGGCGGCGGGTGAAGTACCCGTGCCGCCTGGCGACTCATCCAGTTCTACAGACGCCCCGACCCCCTGGCAACGACCCCACGTACTAACAACCCTCGCAGCCACACACCCCCGCCCCCACCACCAGCAACCCGGAAACCACACAGGTCAGAACCGGTACCAGCCCCCGGCAAGAGACCACCCGGAGGCTACTAACCCGACTCGTATGTGACATGGACCCTATGGGCCGAGTCACCCCCAACACCCCCCAACCTCACCAACCGTCACCACCCACACCACCCAACGACACAACCCCACCAGACCGCAGGCCCCGCTCCCGCCGGGGCGAGGGGGCCTGCTCCCGCCAGGCCAGGGGCCAGCTCGCCAAGGACCACCGGCAGCTCCTCACGCCAGCCCACAGACAAAACAGGCACAGCCGTACCAGGAGCCGTATCGGTCGTGACACCCAGATCCTTGCGAGCCGCGTCACGAAAAGCAGCAGCGAGACCCACGAGATGACCCAGCAGACCCGCGACCGTGTACACAGGACAGGGCGTCCACCCGACGAGCCGGGCGTCAGTCCGTAGCGGGGTCCGGTCGGTTCGGGAAGGGCCAGCTTCGCAGGAGCTTGCGGGCGGCTCCGCTGTTGCCGAGCTGGTGAACGGCGACGGCGGCCGGACGGACGGTGAAAGCGTCGAACGGCTCGGCCTCGGCAGCCGTGAGGTCGTCGAGGGCGGCGAAGCCGACGGTGATGTGCGCGGCGTAGCGGCCGGGGCCGATCTGGGCGGGGACGTAGCCCTCGACCCAGTCGAGAGTGCTGCGGCTGATGTCCTCGCCGGGGTCGGCGACGAAGGCGGCGGCCGTGCCGCCGGACCCCGTGAACGGGGAGACCGCAGCCAGCAGCGCGGCCTGGAAGTCGAGGACCTGCGGGCCGGGCTCCAGGAGGATGACCGCGAGGCCCTGACCGGGCACACCCCAGTCGGCGTGCCTGAGGGCGACGGCCCGGTAGGTGAGAGCACCCGTGTCGGTCGCGGCCAGAGTCCGGCGGACCGCCTCGTACACCTCGTCCAGGCCGGCCGTGCGGACGTAGCGCTGGAGGGTGGTGATGTGCGGGCGGTGGGAGGCGTCCAGGGCGAAGCCGTCCGGGACGCTCGCGCGCATCCGGGCGTTCCAGGCGCGGGCGCGGCGCACAGTCTCCTCGTCCGGGTCGACGAGGACGTCGATGGCGGTCAGGTCGTTCAACGCGTCCTCCTGGTCAAAACAGGGTCGCCCAGTCGCTCTTCATGCTCACGACCGTCCAGCCGTGCTGCCCGGCCGCGGCAAGGGCGGCCTCGGCGCCCTTGGTGTAGGCGTACTCGCGCCGGTCGTCGTCGTGACGGACGAGCAGGCCGAACTCGGCGCTGCGGAGCATCTCGATGTCGACGTCGGCGTTGCCGCCCGCGAAGGCCGGCAGCCGGCCGGTGTGGGCGAAGATGTGCTCGGGTTTGCCCGGCCCCAGGTCCAGGCCGCCCAGGAGCTCGCGGGAGCGGACGAGCCGGCCGCCGGTGTAGGTGTAGGCGGCCGCCGAACCGATGATGTTCTCCTTCAGGATCCCCCAGGTGTCCTCGGCGAACACGCGCATGAAGTCGCGACCGCCGCCCGAGCACACGAACACCCGGAACCCGCCGGCCCGCAAGAAGTCGAACAGCTCCAGCATCGGCCGGTAGACCAGCTCCACGTACGGGACGCCGAACCGCGGATCCCGCACCGTCCGGGTCCACTCCCGCACCCGCGCGTCGAACTCCTCCGGTGCCGTGCCGGCCCACGACCGGGCGAACGCCTCCAGCAGGGTGCCCACCGCCTCGGGTTCCTGCGTCGCCAGGCCCTCGAAGAACCCCTGGTCGCCCTCCACGAGCGCCTTGTACGGCTGGCGCGCCGCGAGCGAAGGGTCGGCCTTGACCTCCTCCTGCCAGGTACGGAAGACGAAGTCGAACTGCGGCGGCAACGGCTGCTCGACCCACAGCGTGCCGTCGTTGTCGAACGTTGCGATCCGGTCGGCCGGCTCGACGAACCCCTCGCCCGGTGTCGTCGCCCGGTGGACGTAGTCCAGGACCGCCTGCCTGGCGGGGCCCTCGTTCCAGCTCGCCAGCACCTGCTCCGTCACGGGCCACTCCCCGGCTCGGCATCCATGAGGCCATGGTCACCCGGAACGACGGCGGGCGCTGCCCGGACATGCCCGGAATGCCACCCCGGCACCGGAGGGACGACGGAGGACGGAGGACGGCTACGGCGAGCGCCCCGGACGGAGCCCGCCCGCGGGCGGGACCGCGGGCGGGACCGCGGGCGGCCGACGACAGGACTGCGGGCGGGACTGAGAGCCGGACTGCGGGCCGCACTGCGGGCCCGGGACCGCAGGCGGGCCGCGGGCAGGACTGCAGGCCGGACTGCGGGCGGGTCTGGGGCGTACAACCCTGGCGGTAGCCGGGAATCAACTCCTGGCGGGCCGACAGGGGCGGTGGCCGGCCGCTACGTTGTCGCCCGGTCCGCAGCATCCGTGACGGAGGAGCGCCGTATGACCCGTTTGGCCGACGACCCCCGCAGGCGCGTGGTGTGGGGGATATCCCTGGTCCTGATCGCGGTCACCGCGCTCCTCGGGGGAGCGCCCGGCACCGCCGGGGCCGCCGGCGCGGCGGGGGCGGGGGCCGTGGGGGCGCCGCCCGTCCCGGTGCTGTCCTGGGGTCCCTGCGAAGGGGCGGCGGACGGCTTCGAGTGCGCGACCGCCCGGGTTCCGGTGGACTACCGCCGGCCCGCCGGGCCCACGCTCGCGCTCGCTGTCACCCGCCGGGCGGCGGCCGACCCGGCGCGCCGCACCGGTGTCCTGGTGCTGCATCCCGGCGGGCCCGGCAACTCCGGTGTGAACTTCGCCCGCAGCAGCTACGAGGCCCTGCCCGCCTCCCTGCGCGACGCCTTCGACGTCGTCGGGTACGACATGCGCGGGGTGGCGCGCAGCGGGCAGGTGGAGTGCTGGGACGACAAGGAGTACGCCGCCGCGGTCGACGGTGCGCGCGGTGTGCCCGGGCCGGGGGCCCTGAGGGAGGCCGTGCGCCAGGGCGCCGGCTTCGCCGCCGCCTGCCAGGAACGCTCCGGGGAACTGGTGCCGTTCATCGGCACCGCCTCGAACGCCGGGGACCTCGACCTGCTGAGGCAGGCCCTGGGCGAGGAGACACTGTCCTTCTACGGCCGTTCCTTCGGCAGCTACGTCGGCACCGTCTACGCGGCGCGGTTCCCGGCGCGGGTGCGTGCCATGGTCCTGGACGGGGCCTACGATCCGCGCCGCTACGCGGATGTGCCGTACGCGTACGACGCCGCGCAGTTCACGGCCCTGGACGCAGCCCTCGGCCGGTTCCTGGACTGGTGCGGGCGCAACTCGGCGGCCTGCGGGTTCGGTGAGGGCCGGCCGCGGCAGGCGTTCGAGGAACTGAAGCGGGACCTGGACACGGACCCGGTGATCACCGCGAGCGGGCGCCCGGCCACCGGCTACACCCTGGCCTACCGCCTGATGTTCAACATCAACGCGGGCAAGGAGATCTGGCCCTACCTGGGGCAGGCTCTGCGGTCGGCCCAGGCCCGGCAGGCCTCGTTCCTGCTGTCGCCCCCCTCACCCGCCTCGTTCGACTTCCTCGCCGCCAACCTGGCCGTCGAATGCGCCGACCGCCTCTACCCCCGAAGCCGGCTCCTGCTGGGCGCGCTGGTCGGCGCCGAGGCCGCGTCCGCACCGCTGCTGGGACCCCCGATCGGCCTCGGGCCGCCGACCTACGACCACAACCACGCCCCGGCCTGCGCCCAGTGGCCGGCCGAGCGCCCGAGCCGCTTCGAGGGCTCCTACCGGGCGGCGGGATCCGCCCCGATCCTGGTCCTGGGCACGACCGGGGACCCGGACACCCCCTACCAGGACGCCGTGGCCCTGGCCGGGACGCTGGACCGCGGACGGCTGCTGACCTTCGACGCCGAAGGACACACCGCCTACCACCGCAGTGCGTGTGTCAGCGCCCTGGTCGACGACTACCTCGCCACTCTGGCACTGCCCGCGCGGGGCACCGTCTGCGCGGACGAGGCTCCCCCGGAACCGTTCGGCCGCCGCACCGCGGCCGTCGAGGTCGACGAGACACACGACGTGATCCCGGTCCTGCGCTGACCCGACCGCGACGGACACACATACCGGCACACATCTCGGCATACGTGCGGGGGACGCAGCGGGCCGCCGCGCCCGCTGCGTCCTCCGCGCGCCGCCGAGGCTCCGGCCGGTCCCGAAACGGGCGTGGTGGGCCGGGCCTGACGTCCGTCCACCTCACGGGCCGTCAATCACACCCGTCGGGCACAGGCATTCCCGCCATCATCCTTCCGCTATAGCGTTCACCCCCAGTTCATTGCAACGAGCCTGGTGACCGCTGTTGCGTTAAGCTCGAAACCATTGCAATGAAATCCTCAACTTGACCTGCATGAATGCAGTTTGCGGGCAACGAAGACGTTGCCAGAACATCGAACGCAACGTAGCTTTTCGTTCATCAGAAACCGCGGGGCGCACAAGGCGCAGCCGCTGATGAAGGAGAAGCACCGTGCAGAAGTTCGCCACCGCCGCCCCGATCGCCGCCGTCCTGGACGTCCCCGCCGGGCTCATCCGGTTCATCGCCGCCGACCGGTCCGACACCACCGTCGAGATCCTCCCCGCCGACGCCTCCAAGGGCCGCGACGTGAAGGCCGCCGAGCAGACCACCGCCGAGTACGAGGACGGCGTCCTGCGGATCACCGCCGCACCGGCGAAGAACCGGATCCTCGGCAACTCCGGGTCCGTCGAGATCACCGTCCAGCTGCCGGCCGGCTCCCGCGTCGACGCGAAGACCGCGGCCGCCGAACTCCACAGCACCGGACGTCTCGGCGACGTCACCTTCCAGGCCGCCCAGGCCACCGTCAGCCTCGACGAGACCGCGAGCGCCCACCTCACCCTGACGGCCGGCGACATCCACATCGCACGCCTGGGCGGCCCCGCGCAGATCACCACCCAGAAGGGCCACCTGCAGATCGCCGAAGCCGTCCACGGCACCGTCGAACTGTCCACCCAGGCAGGCGACATCACCATCGGCGCCGCCCCCGGCACCTCCGCCACCCTCGACGCCGGCACCACCCACGGCCGCATCCACAACACCCTCACCAACACCGACGGCGCCGCCGCCGGCCTCACCATCCGTGCCACCACCTCCTACGGCGACATCACCGCCCGCAGCAACTGACCCACAGCCGCCACGACCACCCCCACGACGCCTCCCACGGCCCGCCGCGACAGGCCCGGACAGACCTGGACCGGTAGGCGTGACCGGCCACTCCTGCAGCGGATCCGCCGCGGTCCCCGCCATCGACCGGCAGGAGCGGCCGGGCGGCCAGGAGTCAGTGAGCGGCAACCCCGCAGGCCCGCCGACAGCACCGACGTGGCCCACGCGCAGCCCGGGCAGAAACACCGCCACCACCATCACAGCGAGCACGGCCGCGCACTGGAATCGGCGGGCGCACGGTCAGCAGAAGCTCCAGGGCGAGGCGTTGAACCGCTGCCCGTGGCCCTCAGGCCTTTGACCTCGACCGGACTTGATGTTTTACACATGGAGTCATGACCACTCCTCTGCGTATCGCTCTCGTCGTCGGCAGCACCCGGGAAGGCCGGTTCGGCCCCACCGTCGCCCGCTGGTTCGAAGCCGTAGCCGCCGCCCGCACCGACATCGAACTCACCGTCGCCGACCTCGCGGACGCCGACCTCCCGGCACACTGGACCACCGACCTCACGCCCCGCGGCCGCGCATTCGCCGAACACCTCGCCGAAGCGGACGCCTTCGTGGTCCTCACCCCCGAGTACAACCACTCCTTCCCCGCCTCCCTGAAACAGGCCATCGACATCACCGGACCCCTCTGGCGACGCAAGCCTGTCGGATTCGTGTCCTACGGGGGCCTCTCCGGCGGCCTGCGCGCCGTCGAGCAGCTACGCCCCGTCTTCGCCGAACTCCATGCCACCACGCTTCGCGAAACCGTCAGCTTCCACCAGTTCCCCTTCGACGAAACCGGAGCACCCCACGACACCGACACCGCCTCGCAAGCCGCGACAGTTCTCCTCGACGACCTCTGCTGGTGGGGCCACGCCCTGCGCACCGCACGCCAACACGACGAGACGCTGAGTGGAACCGCCTGACGAACCCGAACGCGCTTTCAGCGGCGTTCGTCGTAGCGGGTGGCGAATGCCCGGTGCCGTTCGCGGCGGTTGACGGCCCGTTCGACGGTGTGGCGTTTCCTGTCGCGCTCTGCGCCGAAGCCCGGTTGCCGTCCGCCGCGTACGCGTCTGCGCAGGCGGGCGGCCCTGGCTGTCGGTCTGCTCGGGGACGGTGTGTCGGATGCCGCGGCTGCGCAGGTACGGGCGGGCAGGGCCCGCTGCTGCAAGCCTTGTCGGGCGCCGCCATGCTGTCGGGCCTCTTGCGGCTCCTGTCCGGGCCCGCCCGGGCTCCGGGACGCACGCCTTCTCCGGAACCGGGCCTGAGACGGGGCGGTCCGCCCGCCGACCCGGTGGACCGGCCAGGGACAGCGGGCGGCAGCGGCCATCGGCGCAAAGGCGGAGTTCGGCGGTGAACCCGCCGCCCCGCCGGACCCGGACTCAGGTGGGGACGGCACGCGGCAGCGCGGGGCCGCGCAGGACTTCCAGACGTGCCTGCGCCAGCCGCAGATGACGGGGATCCAGGGCGGGCAGGGCCCCCAGCAGAGCGACCAGTTCGGGCCCCGACTCCACCGCCGAAGCCCTGTCGCGGACCTGGGACCAGCAGTACAGCGCCCCGGCGGCCGCGGCATACACCTCGGGAGCGGCCGCCCCCTGACCGGCCAGCCGGACCCGGCAGGCCCCCATCCACAACCCTGTCGCCAGCAGGAAGTCACCCGCCATCCGAGCCAGATCCGCACGGATCTCCACCCACTGGACCGCCTCCGGCGAGGAGAACCCGTACAGCTGCCGGACATGCTCCTCCCAGGCACCGGCCAGAGCAGCCGCCTCCGCATGGCGGCCCTCGGTCGCCAGCGTATGGATGTACGGCCGCGGATCCCCACCGAGATCCCCACCCGGATCCCCGTCCGGTGCCCCGCCCGCGGGTGGGCCGGCCGGCTCGCCCCCGTCCTGCCAGCCTTCCCGCCGGTCCGCCCCTGGGCGGCCCGGCTGGTGCTGCGGCGGGCCGGAACGCATCTCCAGCTCGCGGGCGGTCGGCAGGACCAGCGCACCCGGCGGAAGACCCGCCGCCCCCGCCGCCAGAGCGTGCAGCTGTACATCGGCCGGCCGGACCGGACCACGGCGCAACTGCTCGATCCAGTGCCGCGTGTAGCCGCTGACCGCGCCGCTCCCCGCCGCGAAACCCGGCGGACACACCACCCCGACCACTACCCCGCCCGGCAAGCCCGGCAGACCGCCCCACTCCTGGAGCAACGACCACGCCTCCTTGTCCGCCGCCAGATCGACGAGCACCCTCGTCGACCCGGCAGGACGGGCCCGCAACTCACCCACCAGCCAGTCCCACGGCACAGCCGTGTAACGCACAGCTGCCCGTGCCGTCCCCGCCAAAGCCAGAAACAGACCGCGGCCTCGCCGGCCGGCCGTGAGCCGACCCGAGAGATAGACGAACAACGGACCCGGAGTCACAGCTGCCGCACGCAAACGCACCAACACCGTGTTCGGGTCGCACACCCCGTCCAGACACACCATGTCGGTGGGGAGTTCGCTCCCGAGCAACACCGAAGCCGGCACCATCCCAAGAGCCGCAACATTCGCGCTGGGGGCGAGATGCACCGTCCGGCGGGACACCGCCGCATCCCCCGCCACGAGTAGGACATGACCCCGCTGCTGCCCCGGACCGATCAAGTACATGAACAGACCGTACCCACCCCACCGACACCGCCACCACCAACCGCCACCGGACAGGCCCCCACACACGGACAGAACGGCACACCGGTGTACGCGCCGGACCGAGGGGGCAGGCCGGACGGGCCGACGATCCGCCGAGAAGGAGACGGCCCGCCATGCCCACCGGCAACCTGGTCTACCCTCGGTCGGATGATCGAGTACGTGAATCAACTCGGCCCCGGTGCACCGCGGATCGGGCCGCCGCCCTCGGGCACGGCCGCCTCGGTGTGGTCCCTGGACACCACCGCGGGCACGGTCGGCGGGTACCGCGTCGAGGAGGCGGACGCCGTCCTGGACGCCGGGGAACGCGAGAAGGCCGCACGGCTGGTGCTGCCCGGCCTCCGCCACCGCTACCTCGCCTCGCACCTGGGACTGCGGGTCCTGCTCGGCGCCCGCCTCGGCCTGGACCCGCGCGAGGTCACCCTGGTCCGGGAGGACTGCCCGTGCTGCGGCGGCCCCCACGGCCGTCCCGCCGTCGCGGGCGGTGGCGTCCATTTCTCCCTCTCCCACAGCGGCGACCTGGCCTACCTCGCCTTCGCCGCCGTCCCGGTCGGCGTGGACATCGAGGAGACACCCGGCGCGGACGCCGTGGCCGACGTACTCGACTCCCTGCACCCGGCGGAAACCGCCGAACTGACCGCCCTCGCACCACCACGGCGCCCCGCCGCCCTCGCCCGCGTGTGGTCCCGTAAGGAGGCCTGCCTCAAGGCCGCCGGCACCGGACTGGCCCTCGGCACGGCCGAACCGTACGTCGGCTCCGCCACCGCCCCGGCACCCGTGACGGGCTGGATCCTCACCGATCTGCCGGCCCCCGACGGCTACGCCGCCGCCCTCGCCGTCGCCGACCACCACCACGAGCAGGGGAACCCAGCATGATGATCACCGTGCCGAGCGGACACGTCACCCTCTCGGACCGCCGCACCGAACGCACCTGGACCGTCGAGGTCGCCGCCTACCGCCTCGCGGCGTACCCGCTCACCCAGGCCGCCTACACACAGCTCACCGGAACACACCCGGGCGAAACACAGGCCGGGCAGGACGGCGGACGGCTCCCGGCGCACAGCCTGTCGTGGTGGGACGCCGTCCGGTACTGCAACGCCCTGTCCCGGCAGGAAGGGCTGACCCCCGCCTACCAAATCCCCCACACCACCGACACGGCGGACGGCGGGGAGGCCGTCGCCACGTGGGACCGGGACGCGGACGGCTACCGGCTGCCGACCGAGGCCGAATGGGAACACGCCTGCCGGGCCGGCACCACCGGCCCCCGCTACGGGCCCCTCGACGATATCGCCTGGCACCGCGGGAACTCCCGAGAACGCATCCACGAGGTCGGCGGCCGCCGCCCCAACCCCTGGGGCCTGTACGACATGCTCGGCAACGTCTGGGAATGGTGCTGGGACCTCTACGACCCCGCGGTGTACGGCACCTACCGGGTGCTGCGCGGCGGCGGCTGGTTCGACGAACACTGGAGCTGCCGCGCCTCGGTGCGCCGGCGCAGCCACCCCACACTCCGGATCGAGGACGTGGGACTACGCCTCGCCCGTACCCTTCGACCCTGACCAACCACCCGCCCCGCCCTCCTTGGCGCGCGTCAGCCACGGAAGGCCCCCGAGAGGACCCCCCTGCAGCAGCGGCGGCCCGGCGTCCGCGACGCGAGGGCCGCCCTGCCGGCTCGCAGGCCGTCCGCGGGCGCAGGAAGTCCACGGCGACACCGAGTACCTCCGGTCCACCGCCCCGGGGCCTGCCATGCCCCGGGCACTTCACCGCACTCGCCCGACCGTGGGCGGCGGACGGTCGTCACCTCTTGAGGGCATCGGCCCGTCAGAAGAGGCGATGGCCCCGCACCCACACGGTCCTGCTGCCGTCGTCGCGCACGAACCGCAGTTTCTTGACCCCTGTGTAGTGACCCGCAGTCATGAGGAAGGCCGGTCCCAGGATGACGCCGACAGCGACGGCGAGGAAGAGCCTGCCCACCATGTTCACCCCCTCGGTGTCGCCCTCCTCGTAGGTCTGTCCTCCGTAGTGGATGAGCAGCGGGACGGTGACCAGCAGCGAAAGCAGCAGCAGCCATCCCAGCCACCGGTACACCTCGTACTTCGTCCGGGCCTTGCCCCGGCTCTCCACCGCCGCGGACATCGTTCTGCGGCAACGCGGACAGGTGAAGCCGACGGTCTCATCGCCCCGCGGTGGCCGCCGGCCGCCGTTCAACGACATGTGGGCCACGCTCCATTTGACGGTCGTCGAACCGACTCCCGCCGTGACACTGACCCTGCACCCCAAGCTCAGCGTGTAGTCCTCGGTCAACAGCGACTTCGCCAACCCCATGGACCCCCCAGCCCCCTGCCCCGTGTACGCCACGAGAGCAGCCAGAGTGTAGGCCCTCGACACGGCCTCCGGAGGCGAGATCCGCTCATCTGACCACTGCGGAGTGATGGGTCCGAGCCGTTCCCAGCTGGACCGGACGGCCGAACGGCAGCCGGACGGGACCGATCCTTCCGACCTGGCACTCAATCCCTGATGCCACGAACCAGCTGATCATCAGCCTCCGGCCGCCAAGGACCCGAAAGAGGAGTGCGCAGTTCCGCGCGGAGTCGGGCGGACGTGCGGATGGGGAGTCCGACATGGGCGTGCCGCAGTTCCGTCGAACGCGCGGCGATGAGATCGAGGTCCCGCAGCTGGCGCTTGAGCTCGTCGAGCAGCGCCTTGTCCGTGTCGAAGAGGTCGCCCTCTTCCTGTTCGGCGAGGTACTCGAGATGCTGATCATCGATGGCCCGGTACCTGGCCCAGAGTGCGAAGTCGGTGCACCCGAAGAGGTACGCGTACGCGGCATTGAGGGTCGCGGCAGCGGCGGGCTCGTACGCATCGTCAGGTCCCACCAGACGGTCGTTGTGGCAGTAGTCGCTGAGCATGTACTCCGCCAAGCCGCGGTTGACGGCGGTATACGCAGCCGGATCGCCGAGGACGCCCTCCCACACCGAGTTCAGGAGCGGTCGCAGACCCAGCGTGAAGGCTGCCTGTTCATCCTCGGACAGGGCCTCGTGCCAGCGCATCAGACGCTCGGCAACGCCTGCGGCGAATACGCCCCGCTCGCCGGCCGACGCGGCCTCCAAGCGGTCTTTCACCAACTTCGTGAGGTCCTGCCACGTGTCCATCCGAGCCCCCGAGTCGAGATTTCGGCGTGCTCGCGCCCGCCTCGGCGATCATCCCATCCACAGCTGACGACGCCTGAAGCGGTTTCCGTTGTGCGTACGGACATGCCGACGACCCAAGTGCCGATTCCGGTCCGAGGAGGCGAACCGGGGGCCGTACGGCCTGGAGTCAGGCGACCTTCGGGCGTCCGGCCGCGTTGGGCCGCCAGACGTCGAGGTCGAGGGCCACCGTGAGGAAGTCCCCCTCCACACGGACGACAACGTCGGGATCCTCGATCCCCGCGGCGAACTCCTCGGCGCGAACCTCGTCGAGCAGGAAAATGAAGTGCTGGATCACCACGGGCTCATCCCGGAGGTTGCCGTCCGGATCCACCTCGGTGTTCGCACGGTCCGCCGCCAGGCAGAGCATCGTCATGAACACCTTGAGGTGATCCGCCCCGAGGAGCGCATCGGCCCCGTGGACGACCATGACGATCCCCACCCCGCCCGTGACGGCCTCGTGCGTGTCATCGAGACGGTCGACCAGAGCATCCCAGTTCCAGCCGAAATAGCCGGGGACTCCGACCGCTCGGGCGAAGGATTCACAAACACCCACCTCGCCCGTCAGATCGCGAGCGTGCAGCTCGTACACCTGACCACCCGCAGCACGCAGTGTCGCCACCTGCTCTTCGAATGCGACCGCTCCGCGCGACCCGAAGATGACCCAGGGCGTCTCCGGCTTGCTCACATCGAACGAGGTCACATCTGTCCCTTCTCGGAGAATGCGCCAACACTCCGTTCTCAACCGGCCGGCAGCGTCCGCCCGCCACAATCTGCGGCCTCGGCGAGCAGGCCATGGCCCTCCCGAAAGGCTGGCGTCTGCTGCGGAAGCTCCGCAGCACCAACAGGATCACCGACGGCGCGAAAGCCGTCCTCGTCCTTCACCACGCCGCTTCGGCGTGAGGTGGGAAAAGGCTCGATGGCAGCAGGTCAGCCGGCATCGGCTGATCCGTCGGGCACCTCGACGGGACGCAGTACGGTCAGAGCGTCCTCCTGGCGGGCGACCATCGCGAAGGAGAAGGTGTCGACCTCCAGACAGAGGTCGACATCGTCGGGATGAAGGCCCCGGTATCCCCGTTGCACACCGTCGGCCAGGTCGGCGGCTGCCCGGGAGGTCCTCGCGCGGTGGAGATACGGGGCCGCCTCGGCATCGCCTCCGGCGAGATGCCGGCCGATGTATTCAGCGCAGGCCAGGTCCTCGGCGGCCTGGCCTTCGTCACCGGTGACGACGAACGTCACCGGCCCGGAACCCTCGGAATTCAGGAACCGCGCTGTTGCGCCGGCCACCACGAAACTCGCGCACAGGACGAGCGGCGAGCTCGCGACGGCCAGGGCACCGACGGTTCCTGCCGTCGTCTTCTGCACCACTGTGCGGCCGGTCAGATCGAGGGACCTGATCAGACCGGGTGAGTTCACCGTGTCGAAGCCCGCTGCCGGGGCGCCGTCCTTCAGAGCCAGCCAACCCGGACGGCTCTCCTTCAGGGCCAGTGCCTCATGCTCCGACGAGGCCAGGACGATCCTCTCGGCTCCACGCGAGAACGCCCAGGCAGCCGCGGTGAATGCCCGCATCACGTCGATGACGACCGCAACACGCGGAACGTCCGTCAGCTCCGGGATACCGACAAGGCGATGATTCATCTCGCCATTCTCGCCGAGGCCTGTACGGCTGATGCCGGCGGATGATCCGGTGGCCGCCGCCGGGGTCTCGGGACACGTCGGTGCCGTCCTTCGTCATCGACACGCGCCTCACCGGAACCGGACTCGAGCTGATGGCAGCACAGCGGCAAGCCGGGTGACGGCCGGTTTCGGAATCTTCAATTCCGGGGACGGTGTCCCAGCATCGCCGTGATTGTCCCGCGCCGTGACGGCGCCTGACGTGACAGCCGAGGGAGACCATGGGCTGGAAGAAGGCCAGACGTGGGTCGGCCACGTCGGCCGCTCTTGTCGGAGCAGTCGCCCTCCTTCTGGCAGCTCCGCCTCCGGTCGGCGCCGAGCCGCGGACCAGGACCGCGCCGTTCTCCGGGGTTGCGGCGGCGGCCGCGGCCGCCGCCACGGCCGGGCAGCAGAACGCCTCCCCGACGCCGCCTCCGCCCCGGCTCCCCCGCGACTTCCGCGGCAAGGGCAAGTGGATCGTCCGCGACCTGGACATCACAGTGCCGTTCACCTGGGAGGGCAGGGACGGCGACAGCCAGATGACCGCAGGGGGCCCGCAGTACCCGATCTGGTTCACCAACCTGATCTACCACGACACGCTCTACACACTGACATACAAATGGCCGGGTCTGAACGAGCATCCCTGCTCACGCATCCCAGGCTTCAACCTGGAGGCACTGAACCAGGGGTTCGAGAACGCCCGGTTCGTCGGGCCGGAGACCCTGCGGCGCACCCCGCAGCGGCGCGTGAACCACTGGCGGGTGGGCGTGGTGTTCCCGAACCTGCCTCCCGGGAACTACCCGCGTCTACCGCTCGCGCTGGGCGACATCTACGTCGACGAGAACAACCGAGGCACTTTCTGGCAGGTACTGCAGTTCGGTGTCCAGAACCTCTACGACCCCGAGCTGGACGAGTGGCTGGTCATGGACACCTTCGAGCACCGGCCCGGGACCGTGACGCTTCCCCGGGGGTGCGAGCCGCCCGGGTGAACGTGGCGGAAGTGGGGCCCAGCGGGCGAAGTCGGCCGGTGGCGGGCGCGGTGCGGATGCAGGGGCGGTGGGGGCCGACGGTCTGCCCCAGGGCTTCGGCGAGGTTGTGCCACAGGTGCCGACCGTCGGCGACCTGCGGGGGCACCGGTGCGCG
This sequence comes from Streptomyces xanthophaeus, assembly GCF_030440515.1. Classification (GTDB taxonomy): domain Bacteria; phylum Actinomycetota; class Actinomycetes; order Streptomycetales; family Streptomycetaceae; genus Streptomyces; species Streptomyces kutzneri. The sequence goes on along the minus strand of NZ_CP076543.1, from coordinate 8,210,859 downwards.
GTCTTCAGGCGCAGACGTCGGCCCGGTCGTGGCAGATCACCTCGACCTCCGGGTGCCGGGCGAGCCGGGCCGCGAGAGGTCCGGCGTCCCGGCCGAACGGCTTTCCCCAGCTGCTTCCTTCCGTCGCGAGTCCGTCCGCCTGCGCCCATGGCCCCGGTTCTCCGACCAGCAGGGACAGTTCTGTCGGAGGCTCTGCGCCTGTTGGACGCCGCCCTCTCTGGCCTCCCGGAACGTGAGTACTGCGACATCGCGATCCGGCCGTTCCAGCTCGCCGAAGACGGTGTGCTGTTCGGCCTTGTCACCGAATGCCATGCCGAGGATCAAGATGGCGAGGAAGACTGGGCCGAGCTGTATCCCGATGGGCTGGGCTTCTCGGCTCCATGGGATGGCCAGTACGACACCTGACCGACCAGGCGGTCAGACCGCGGTATGCCGATGAGTTGACGAACGATGCCTTGTGGGAGACCGACGGCTTCCTGCTTCCGCGGCCGGAGCGAGCGGCAACGGCCCACCCAGCAGACAGCGAGGAGAGCATCACCGCCTCGGCACTCACGGAAGCGGTGGCCGCGCTGCTGGTCATCGGCGGGCTGCTGCTGAGTCTCACGGGGGCGGAGCCCCGGTTCTGGCTCGCTCTTACCGGCTTCGCGCTCATGGCCACCGTCCCGGTCGTGAAAGGTGTCCGCCGACTCCGCGCCCGCCGCAGCCGGCCTTCTGGTGCAGGCAGGCTTCAGCCGTTTTCGATGGTGCTCGTGGGCCTGCAGCCACAGACGCAGCCACCGCCGGCATCAGCCGGCGGTGGCTCAGCCTGAGCATCATCGCCCGGGTACACGAACCACAGGATCACCGCGACGGCTCCTCCCGTGTTCACCGACCGTGCTGCGACCCCTGCCCGTCACCGGGATTCCGGCCCGTGCTCCCGCCCCGCTCGTCCCCTGTCACCTGGCCCGGCGCCTTCCCCGGGCCGTTGCCGAGGCCGGCGCCCGAACCCTGGCCCTGGCCCTGGCCCGGTGACTTCCCGGGGCTGTTGCCGTGACCGGCGTCCGACTCCTGGCCTCGCGCCTTCCCGGAACCCTGACCTCGGCCCTGGCCCTGGCCCTGACCCCGGCCCTGCTCCTGGCCCGGCTCGTTCCCGCGCGCCGTTCCGGGATCGTTGCCGGAGCCCCTGTCCGGAGCCTTGCCGGGCTCCTGACCGGACTCCGGAACCTTCCCGGGGACCTTGCCCGGCTCATGGCCCGGCAAGCTTCCCGATTCCTGACCGCTGCCCTTGCCGGTGTCGTGACCGGGGGCCTTCCCAGACTCGTGTCCGGGCTCCGGAACCTTCCCGGGAGCCGTGTCCGGGGCCTGGCCCGCTCCCCTGCCAGGGTCCTTGCCCGACTCCTGGCCGGGCACCTTCGCGGGGTCGTGGGCAGGCTCCCTGTCGGGCTCCTGGCCAGGCACCTTCCCCGACCCCTTTCCCGGGCCGTTGTCCGACTGCTGACCGGGCACCTTCGCAGGATTCTGGCCTGACTCCTGACCGGGAACCGTCCCCGAGTCCTTTCCAGGGGCCTTGTCCGGGTCCTGACCGGACTCGTTGCCCGGGCTCTCGCCCGACCCCTTGCCCGACTTCTGACCCGACTCCTGAGCCGGGGCCTGCGCCGGATCCTGACCGGGCGCCTTGCCTGCTTCCTTGCCCGGCCCCTTGTCCGAGCCTTCGCCCGGGTTCTCGTTCGACTCCTTGCCTGGCCTGTTCCCCGGGTGCTCGCCGGACTCCTTGCCGGGATGCTTCCCCGGGCGCTCACCTGGCTGCTGGCCGGACTTCTTGCCCGGCTCCTTCGCCGGATCCTCACCAGGCTCCTTGCCCGTTGCCTTCCCGGGAGCCTGGCCCGGGTCCTGGCCGCGTTCCTTGCCTGCGTCCGGTCCGGGTTCCTGGCCCGGAACCTTCTCCGAGCCCTCGTCCGGCTTCTGCCCCGGGTCCTTGCCCGGGTCCGTACCTGACTCCTGACCCGGCGCCTTGTCGGGCTTTTCGCCCGGAACCTTCTCCGAGCCCTCGTCCGGCTTCTGCCCCGGGTCCTTGCCCGGGTCCGTGCCTGACTCCTGACCCGGCGCCTTGTCGGGCTTCTCGCCCGGAACCTTCTCCGAGCCCTCGTCCGGCTTCTGGCCCGGGTCCTTGCCCGGGGTTACGGCCGGTGCCTTCCCAGGGGCCTGCTCCTGGACGTCGCCCTGCACATTGCCCGGGCTCTGAGCGGGGGCGTTCCCGGGGTTCTGGCCCGGCGCCCGGCCGGGAGTGGTCTCCGGGGGCTGGTTCTGGGGCGCGTCAGAGCGTGGCTGGACTGATCCCGGTCGGGCTGCCGGCAGGACCGGGTAGGCAGAGCCGGGGGTCTGGCCCTTCGGGGGCGGGACCTCGCGGTCGTGCCTGCCCTCCGCCGCTCCGCTCGGGCGCTCGTACCATCCCTTCCGGTCCTGGTCGAAGACCGTGACGTTCTTCGCCGGCTTCGCGGCGGGCTTGACCGCGACGAGGCCGGAGGACCGGAACGATGACCACTTCGCGCCGCTGTACGTCTGCCCGCCTCTGACGGCGACGGGCGGATTCAGGGGGTTGCCACAGGCACAGCGGACCCGGGGCACGCCCCGGCTGTCGACCAGTACGGGAGTGCCGGCCTGCAGGACCGCCTGGTAGCTGGTGGGCGCGCCGTTCCGGTATCCGTGATTGGTGACCCTGGTGTCCCAGCCCAGCCGGACGGGCGTCAGCGAGCGCAGGTACGAGGGAATCCCGGCCTGCCGGATACCCAGCGAGACGGCAAACGCCCTGCCCTTGTCCGGGTGCTCCGTGAGGAACCGGATCTGCTTCTCGACGTCACAGCTCGCGACGTTCCGTGTTCCGCCGTACAGCCCCGGGTACCCGCCGTCGACCTCTAGCGTGCGCGCACCGCTCGCAGCACTCGTACCGTCCTTCGCATTCACCCCCGCGGGCATGGGCATGGCCTGGGCGACGCTCTCGGCCTGTGTGGCCGTCGAGGGAGTGAACGGGTCGGGCCCGGCCTCCGGAGCGGCCTGGAGGAAGACCTCACCGCCTGCCGTGGAGTTTCCGCTCAGCACGGTGAAACTGAGGACCACCGCCGACACCACGGCCACCGCCGTACTCACACTCAGCACGGCCCTGCGCGATCGCCACCTGCGAACCTGGCCACCGCCCGCCGGCGGGAGAGAAGATCCACCGGACGAGACCGGAAGAGGCCCCGACGGGGGCCCCGAGGGAGGCGGAGGACCTGGTGGCGGCGGAGGGGGCGGCGGGGGCGGGGGCTCTGCATGTGCGCCCCCGCCCGACAACGGGCCGGGCGGGGGGCCGGTGGGACGTTCAGAGGAGGGAGGCAGGGAATTCATGACGCTCGCCCCCCGACGCAGGGCAGCGGGTAGACCATGGTGACTCGCATGCGCTCACTCCTTCCGAACGGTCAAGGCCTCCACATCCCCGAGGTGGAACCTGGAAATCTGGAACTCTGGACATCTGGGAACGCCCGGGCGGGAACCGTCCACCACGCGTGCGTCCATCTCCTGAGTAAGCCCTCTCCCCCGCACCCCGGTCATGCCGCGACCTTTCGGGACTTGACAAACCCCTGCTTGAACCGAAGGCGTCGACCCGCTGACGGTCGTCAGCCCCGGCATGCCGACGAGGAGCCAGCCGCCCGGCTTGAGGCACCGGGCCACGTGTTCTGCCGCAACCACCTTGGTCCGAACAGGAAAACGCATGCCGGCAGGGGATGATCCGTGCCGGCACGCTCACCCCGTTCGCCGGGCGGTGTGTCCGGTTCCGCCCGACCGTACGAGCGACCACCCGTGACATCGACCGCCTCGGGCCACTCGGCGAGCAGGATCCGGTGCGACTGTCCGGCAGGTCCTCCGTTCAGTGCTCGGGGTCGGGCCGGGCGGGAGGGTCGGGGCTTCCGAGGGAACGGCACCACGGACATCCGTGGGAGTCGCTCGCGGCGCTCGCTTGACGAGGCAAGGGCAGGGGGAAGCCCGCCCGGTACTCGTCTTGAAGTACTTGTGCCGATCGACTTTTCATTCCGGGCGGAGTGATGGTGCCGGCTGCGCCCGCTCCGGAGAGGCGGCGCGTCACGCGCATCAGCACGGCCCGGACCGTGCTCGCCATCCGTGCTGCCGCCCGCCGGACGCAGCGGGGCACGGTCGGCCATGAGTCGCGTTCCGATAAGCCGCCACAGGGTCCATGCTCATGCTCCTTCACGAGATCAGCCGCTCCTTGGTCACACAGAACGCGAATAGATGGATGATACTTTTTTTATTTTGGGTATATCCCGTTCTTTCCACCAACCATTAGCACGGAGGCACGTCGAACGGGAATTGCACAGACCGTCGCCGGTTCAGGACGGATGCCATGGTGCCAGGATCCGGCAATGTACGAATTGCCGGGGTTTTTACGGAACCGGCAATGCACGGATTGCCGGGGTTTTTGCCCAGCCGACGATGTGTATATTGCCGGGGTTTTCAAGGGATTCGACGCTGTCGACCGCCCTTTCGCTCAGATGCGCAGCCGGCCGGTGTGAGAAATTGCGTGGCATTTCGTCCGGGATCATCGGGGCATCGTCATGCGGCAGTAGCATCGAAGGCCTACCGGGAGCCAGAGCCCCCGTCACCGGGGGTCGACACCCCCGGCCCGCCGTGATGCAGGGGCCAACACACCTCATGGGCGGCCTGGAGCGGATCCACGCTCGGGCAGCCCGCGACGCCCGCAGACTGCTCCATCCGTGCCGCGGCTTGCCGGCGAGACAGCCGCATGGCGTCCACATGGCAGGACAGGACGTGCCTGAAGCGTTGCTGCCGCCTCAGCTCAAGGGCGTCGACGCGCCACAGACGGCCTGTCCCTGATGACGTGAACGCGGTGCAACCCGTACCCAGTGCGGCAGAGAGCAGCACGATCCACAGGAGGAGGTGTCCCACAGCTGGTCCTTTCGAAGGTCGAAGCTCAAGGGGGCACACGATCTAGGCCCCCTCGATCGTCGGGCATAACGCAGAGGCATATGCAGAGTTGCGCCCCGTCCTCTGATTGCAGCCATGCGCAGCAATCCGCCGACCCTGGCATCTCAGCCCTTTTACCGATGATCGGTCGGCACGCAGAGGCTCAAGCCGTGGATCGGCGCGCTCAGGTGCGGCGGTGGCGCCTGATGCCGAAGAATCGGCATGAAGGGATGAAAATATGGCGAGTCGGCGACGCATGGACACGCATCCGGTCATCCATGGAAGGCACCGTCGGGCGGGCGCGCTGTGCGCGGCAGAGCCGTCGTGGGCCTGCTTCGGCCCGCACTCATCCTCTCCCTGAGCTGCGGATTAGCAGCGCGGCAGGCCGTGTCTGCCGGGCTCTTGTCGTGTTACCGGAATCAACAAGAGAGGGGGTCGGCGCTTACTCATCCACCACCATCACCCGGATGGCGCATACCCTGACCAACATCGGCAGCGTTTATGGAATATGACAACAGCAAAGCCCCCCTTCTTCTTCCGCAAGCCTCCAGAAGAAGACGAAGGGGGAGGTGGTTTTCACACCGGTACTGCCCGGATCGGAAAGTGGACTTTCACTCCGGGATCAACCGGCTCCAGCGAGTTCCGGAACGCAACACTGCAGGACGAGGGTCTCGAAATCGATCTGCGTTACTCGTCCTCGGTCCTCGAGGACTTCCTCCGCACGATGACCATGATCCAGGTCGAGTTCGACCGGAGGTCGGGGAGCACCGCACCGTCCACGACCGTCGACGAGCGCCCGGGCGGCAGTTCCCGTGCATGAGCCGTACGGATACCCTGACGTCCACGGTCTCCACCCCCAGCCGGCCACCACCGGGTCCTGGCTTCTGCCGGAACACGGGGAACCGCTGGGCAGGTCCGGCGAGACGCCTCTGCCGTGGGATCCGGTGGAAGAGCTCGCGAACCTGCTCCAGGAGAACCCCGTACCGGGACAGCCGGAGTCCTTCACCCGCGTCGGTTACGAGGACACAGGTGACACGGTCAGCGCATTCGGCCTCGTCGCCGGGCTGAGGCAGGCCCGGCCCCCTGCCGAGCGGCCGCCCGGACGAGGTTCCGGCGGGCACCGCCGGAACGCGTCGAGAGCGCCGGTGGCGACCCTGCTGCAAACGGGCAGCCTGTTCACCGCCGTACTGGTCGCCGTCATCGCCGCCCTGGTGAGCGTGCTCAGCGGGGTGGCCATCTGTGACGCCCTGCGTCACAGCGCAGGACTCCACACGGCCCGCGATGTGGTGAGCTGGTGGCCCCTGCTCATCTACGGGCCTTGGACGGTCGCCTCCCTGTCCATCCTCAGGTCCGCGCTGCACCAGCGCCGCGCGCTTCATTCCTGGTCGATCGTTCTGCTGTTCTCCACCTTGGCGACGCTTCTGTGCGTGGCTCAGGCACCCAGAACGCTCGCCGCCGAGACGTCGTCCGCGCTTCCCGCCATCGCCGCGCTGGCCTGCTTCCAGCAACTGGTCCGCCAGATCACGCTCACGCGGCCGCCCCGCCAGGCCGCTCCACGACACCGGAACGCTCCGGCCCCTGTGCTGGGAACCGGGCAGACGGCCAAGGCCCGCAGTGGCCCGGACGGTGTCCGTCCCGGCTACTCCGCGGCGCCAGCGGCGGACAGAAGGACAGGCCGCTCTCCGTCCAGCGGGCGCAGATTCGGGTACGGCGCATGACGGTCGTACGTGTGCGGTGGTGTCTCGGGGGCAACCTCGGCATCCTCCAGCTGTCCGGTCGGCAAGGGACGGCGCGCTCCCGCGGGAGGGTCGGGCGCTCACCTTCGCACCATGGGTGGAGTCCGGCCGGCCGACAGTCCCGGTGCCGACGAACCGAGGTGCTGATGCCGCCTGCGGGGAGCCGGCCGTGAGGTGTCCGCGACGGGCCGGCGGGGTCGGCGCCGCAGGGCCACGGCGCAGGAGTGCCGTGCGTCCGGTGCGCGGCGACCGCGATGGGCGGAGGCGGTGACAGCCGCCGACTTCCTGGTCAACCCGGTCCTCCCCACGCGTCAGAAGGGTGCTCGCCTGCACCCTTGAAACGAAGATCGAAACCGATAGTCACGGGCGGTGCGCAGACTCAACCCGACGGTCCATGCGCAGGTCCGGAGCCTGTTCACCGGGCTGCGGCCCAGGCCGTGGCTCGCCCCCCGGGCCTGCCGTGTGATCAACGCTGCGGCGCCCATGGCACCCGTGTGCCCAGGCGCGGTGAACCGGGCCGGGGGCCGTACCCCGACGACCGGACCGGCCGAACCCGGCCGAACCGATCCACGACGCGCTCCGGCGCCTCACCTCTGACAACTGCCATACCTGACATACCTGATACGAAGGGCAAGAACCATGGTGTACGAACTGACCCACGCCGAGCGGATGCAGTACAAGCGGCGTCAGGACGCCGCCTACCAGGACGGCCAAGACGCGGTCACCAAGCTGCAGGCGGCGCTCGCGCTCGCCGGCATGACCCTTCCCTCTCTGTGCAACGACGGGCCGGTGGCCAGCCACGGTTTCGTCCGACTCGGTGGATGCAACGCGGACTTCGCCAACCGGCTCGCCGAAGTCATCGCTGCGGGTGCCGACGCTCTGCAGTACCAACGGTGAACCGGCGGACGGCCCCCCTTGCCCGTTCGCCCGGTCGGACCCATCGGGACTGGCGTCCCAGCCGACCGCCGGACCGGTGAGGGGGGCCGCCGTCCCATCTCGTCCCCCATCCGCATCGCGGACCCGTCCTCCGCGAGCACGGGGCCGCCCGTCCGGCTGCCGGCGTCAGGTTCGGCGGCAGCGGTCCTGGAGTTCGGAGATGACGGCCTTTTCGCGTGCGGTGACGGGGCCGTCCACCATGGCCACCCGGTCCGCCACGTCGAGGAGATCGCTGAGGTCCCCCGGCTCGGCGTCCAGGCGTCGCCACACCTCGGCGGGATCCATGTCGACGGTGTGAGCGAGGCGTTCGTCGACCACCTGGTGCCGATCCCGGACCAGCCTCACCAAGTGCCGCATCAACAGCGTCTCGTCGTCGGCGATCTTCCGGTCCGCCGTGATGACGAGCCACGCGACCCACAGCGCCAACTGCGGGTGCCGGCTCCGTTCGCTCAGGCCCTCGGCGATTTCGATCACCCGGGCCTCGTTCCGGAAGACGGCTTGTGCGTGCCGCCCCGCGAGCAGCGTCGTGTAGCGGTTCAACACCACGGCGAGGGGAACGCCGACCGCAGGGATACCGATCTTGATGATGTTGCGTTGCAGGAGGTGCTTTCCGACGACGGGAAGTCCCTTCGCGGCGGTCAGGACCGTTCCGGAGTAGAAGCGCTTGATCACCGGCCGTACGAAGACCGGGACCGCCTTGACCACGCCTTCCCGGACCACTTCTCCGCTCTTGATCGTGAAGGCGACTCGAATGAGCTTCCACATGTCGTCGGGGTCGGAGAGGTCGAGCGGGACCCGGTAGAGGACTGCGATGTCGTAGGCCAGGCGGAGCTGGAGCCGGGTGATGAACGCGACGTCGACCATGACGGTCGCGACGGCTGCCGGGAACGTCGCCGGCGAGGCACCGCCGAGGCTCCCGATGGTGGCGACGACGGCCGCCGAGTAGGCACCGGCGGAGAGACCGCCTTCGAGGGCGGCGTACCGGGCCGCCATCTTGATCCGCTGCTCGACTATGCCGTCTGCGGGTACGCCCTCGTACCGCTCCTGGAAGTACTGCCAGTTGACCTTGGCCGTGTAGGAGCTCAGGGCCTGGGCGCTGAGTTTGGTGAACCAGCCGCCCGACTTGATGTCGTCCGCGCTCAGCCCTTTGATGAACTCCCTCAGTTCGGCCCGCTCATGCTCGACGGCCTCCCGATCGGCGTCCTCTCCACCGGCGTCGGTGGCGTCGATCAGAGTTTCGGTCATGGCGAGTCCTCCCGGGCGGTTCAGTGTCCCGTCAGGTTGTCAGGTTTTGAACAACACCGCTGGTATCTCGGCACGATCACTCGCCGACTCGGTGACTGGGAGACCACCGCGGATGAGCCTGGGAGCCCGGCGCGTACGTGCCGGATGGCAGTGGTGGGCTGCCGGCCCGACTACGGCCCCGGTCCGGCATGCCGTGGGCGTGGCCGATGTCGTCCTCGGCCACGGTCGGCTCACGCCTCGGGCGTGCTGCGCCCGGGGCCCCCTCGGGGTGCTCCGGGCGCAGGCGGCGGGTCAGCCGTGGTCGGGTGGCGTGGCGCCGATCATCTCTGCCAGTACGGTCCGCCGGTCCTCTCCCGGGCGTGCGCGGAGGGGACGGGCCAGGCGTGCGCTGTCGTAGTGCCAGCGGTGGTCGAGGTCCCGGGGCACGGCCTCGGTGGTGCGGAAGTCCGCGCGGGTGCCGTGCAGTTCCGTGAGGTCCTGCGCCAGGTCGTGCCAGGACACGTGGCCGCTGCACGCGTTGGCGACTCCGTGCACGGGCCGGTCCAGGCTCTCGGCCACCGCGCGGGCCAGGGCGGCCGCGTGTACCCAGGCGGCTCCGTACCAGCCGTGTCCGCCGGTACCGGGACGGGGCAGGTCGATCGGCCGTCCTTCGCGGGCGGCCTGGTAGAGCGTGCCGATGGCACCCCAGCGCAGCTGTTCGCGCAGCCGGTCGTGCGCGCCCCAGACGAGCGGTGACCGTACGGCGCTCGCGCCCCCGCGCCCCTCGGTCCCCGCGGCGCGCAGCAGCATGGCCTCGCAGTCGAGCTTGGCCCGCCCGTACGGGCTGACGGGCTCGTGGGGCGGCGCCTCCTCGGCGACCCGGTCGGTCCCGGGGTGCCCGTAGGCGTCGACGCTGCTGACGAAGACGAACGGTCCGCGCCGCCAGGCGTCGACCATCGTCTCCATCGCCGCCAGGTCCACGTCGTGCCGGGTGAAGGTGCAGGCGGAGTGGACGACGGCGTCGGCCTGCGCGACGGCGTCCCGCAGCCCGGCCAGGTCGGAGAGGTCGCCTTCGATGACGTCGACGCCCTCGGTGGCGATGAGATGGGCGGACTCGGGCCGGGCCAGCGCCAGCACGGGGCGGCCCTGCGCGGCGAGTTCACGCACGACGAACGCGCCCACGCCGCCCGTGGCGCCGGTGACCAGCACCGTGCCCGGGCGGATGTCCCGGGAGCGGGGGGCCGGCCTGCTCGCGGTCTTCGCGGCGCTCTGCTGCGCCGCCCGTTCGTCGAGGAGCGCGGTCAGCGCCCGGGGCGTACGGGCCTGGAGCACGTCGAGGCCCGTGAGCGGCAGCCCGAGGTCCGTACGCAGGCGTTCGGCGAGCTGAACGGCTTTCAGGGAGTGGCCGCCGAGGGCGAAGAAGTCGTCGTCCGGCGACGGGGAGACACCGAGCACCGCGGTGAAGGTCTCCCTGACCGCTGCGGCCCGGGGGCCGGACGGGGCGTTCGGCGTGGACGTCCCGGGCAGCCGGGTGTGGTCGAGCGGCCCGGCGGCCGAGCGCGGCAGCACGTCGAGCAGTGTGACCGTGGCGGGCACGGCCTCGGGCGGGAGCGACCGGCGCAGCAGGCCCAGCAGTTCGTGACCGGACGGGCCGACGCTGTCGTGCAGGACGGCGTAGGCCACGGGCGGCCCTTGCCCGGGCCGGACCACCGTGGCGTCGGCGACGCCCGGGTGGGCGCGCAGAGCCTGCGCGGCCGGGTGACGGTCGCCTTGCGGCCCGTCATCGTCCCCGGGGGCGGCGCCGTCCCCGGATCCGGAGCCGTCGCTCGGGCCGGTGAGGGCCAGCTTGCTCAGGGCGAGTTCCGGGTCGGCGGCGACCGCGTGGAGCAGCGCCGCGTAATCCCGGACGGCCGCCTCCGCCACGGTGTCGTCCAGCGCGTTCGGGTCGTACTGGACGAGCGCCTGGGGCCGGGTGTCGTCGCCGCCGGGCACGAGGCCGTAGGACAAGGTGAACTTGGCGCCGTCGGAGGGGATGTCGACGTACTCGGCCGACGTACCCGGCAGCCGGAGCACCGTCGGCTCGCCGAGGACGTCGGAGGTGACGCGGACCAGCGCGGTGCCGTCGGCGCCGCGCGCCCCGGCGCCGAGGCGTTCGAGGACCAGGTCGAAGGGGATGTGCCGGTGGCGCTGCGCTTCGAGGAGTGCGGCGCTCACGCGGCGCAGCAGCTGGGCGAAGGACGGGTCGCCGGAGACGTCCACCCGTACGGGCAGGGTGTTGACGCACAGGCCGACCAGGCCGCGCATGGCGGTTCCGCTGCGGTGGGTGCCGGCCACGCCGATGACGAGGTCGTCGTCGCCGGTGAGGCGGTGCAGTGCGGCGAAGGCCGCGGTGAGCGACACGGCGAAGAGCGTGGCCTGCCGCTGTGCGCCCAGTGCCCGCAGGGCTTCGGGCACGGTCGGCGCCAGGGGCACGCGGTGCGCGGCCCCGGGCCGTGCGGCCGTGTGCGGCGCGGCGGCCGCCGGCCGGGGCAGGCGCGGTGGGGCGGCGTCGGCCAGCAGGTCGCTCCAGCGGTTCAGTTCCGCCTCGAAGCCGGGCAGGGCGTCGTGCTCGCGGCGCGCGTGGTCGGCGTACTGCGGCGGTGCGGCGAGTGCGTGGCGACTCGTTCCGCCGGTGGCCGCCGTGTAGAGGGCGGCGAGTTCGGTGGCCACGGTCTCCAGTGAGGCGCCGTCCACGGCGATGTGGTGGAACGTCAGCAGCACGGTGTGGTCCTGAGGGCCGTGGCGCAGGACGAGCGCCCGTACCGCGTCGCCGGCCGCGAGGTCGAACGGCCGGCCCGTCTCGCGCCGCAGCAGCTGCGGGGCGTCCATGGCGTCGGCGTCGGTGTCGACGACGTGGACGGCGACCGTCCGGGGCGTCGGGAGCACCTCCTGGCAGGGCTCGCCCTCGTGCTCCGTGTAGCGGGTGCGGAGGATGGCGTGCCGGGCCACCAGCTGGGTGAGGGCGGTGGAGAACGCGGCGACGTCGAACGGTCCGCGCACACGGGTGGCGAACGGGACGTGGTAGGAGTCGCCCGCGCCGCCGAGCCGCTCCATCAGCCACATGCGGCGCTGGGCGCGGGAGAGGGGGACCCCTGCGGCCTGCGGGGCCGTGGTGGGCGTGGCGGAGGGGACGGTGTCCTGCGGTGCGTGGCCGTCCCGACCGGCGCTCGCGCCGGCGGTGGGCTCGGCTTCGGCCGTCGCGCGCCGGGCGGTTCCGGCGCGGGCCCGGCGCAGCAGCTCCTGCTGGAGTTGCTGCCTGCGGTCGCGGGCCGCGGAGTCGGTGTCAGTGGACATCGCTGTGCTCCGGGGTCTCGGGGTGGAGGTCCGCGTGGGCGGCCAGGAGGGCGCGTTCGACCAGCGCGGCCTGCGCGGCGACGGTCGGGGCGGCGAAGAACTCGGCGAGGGACAGTTCTACGCCGAGTTCCTCGCGCAGGTCGTCGGTGACGGCGAGGGCGAGGAGGGAATGGCCGCCGAGGAGGAGGAACTCGTCGTCGGCGCGGGTGACCTCGTTGCCCAGTGCCTGGCTCCACACTTCGGCGACGGCCTGTTCCAGCGGTGTCATCTTCGCCGCCGGCCCGTCGGCAGGCCGGTCCTCGCCGGCGTGCGCACGTGCGGTGAGTGCGCGCCGGTCGACCTTGCCGGCCGGGGTGAGGGGCAGCCGCTCCAGCACGGTGACCGTGTCGGGCACCAGGTGGGCGGGCAGGACCGAGGTGAGCCGCTCGCGCAGTGCCGACCCGTGCGGTACAGGGCCGGGCGCGGCGACGACGAACGCGACGAGGCGCGCCTCGGGGGTGCCGGCGCCGTCGACGGTGACGGCGGAGTCGTCGACGTCCGGCTGCTCGCGGAGGGCGTGTTCGACCTCTGCGGGTTCGATGCGGAAGCCGCGGACCTTGACCTGGTCGTCGTTGCGGCCGTGGAACTGGAGGATGCCGTCGGGACGGAGGGAGACGATGTCGCCCGTGCGGTAGAGCCGCCCGCCGGCCGCGGGATGCTCGACGAACCGTTCGGCGGTGAGTGCGGGCAGGCCCGTGTATCCGTGGGCGAGCCTGCTGCCGCCGATCCACAGTTCTCCCCGGTCGCCGTCGGCGACCGGATGGCCGTCGGCGTCCAGGACGTGTGCTGTGGCGCCGGAGACGGGCCTGCCGATCGGTATCGGTCCTTCGCAGTCCTGCTCGGTGACCCGGTGGGCGGTTGCGAAGGTGGTCGTCTCGGTCGGCCCGTAGCCGTTGACGAGCTCCAGCCAGGGGAAGGCGGTGAGCACCTCACGGGCCTGGGCGGCGGCCATCGCCTCGCCTCCCACGACGACCGAGCGGAGCTGGGCGAAGACGCGGGAGCGGCGTGCGGCGAGCTGGTGGAAGAGGGCCGTGGTGAAGAACGCCACGGTCACGCCGTGCCGCTCGACGTGCCGTGCCAGGTCCTCCAGGGAGGGCCGCTGCTCGGTGCAGACGACGACCGCGGCGCCGTTGGCGAGCGCGGCCCAGACTTCGAACGTCGAGGCGTCGAAGGTCATGGGCGAGTGGAACAGGACGCGGTCGCGGCTGCTGAGGGTGACGTAGTCGGGTGCGGTGACCAGCTCGGCGATGGCCCCGTGCGGCACGAGGACGCCCTTGGGACGGCCGGTGGAACCGGAGGTGAACATGATGAACGCCGGGCTGTCCGGGTCGGACTCGTCGATCGGGCGGCCATTCGTGAGGGGCTCCTCGGGCAGGGCGAGGACGGGGCCGGGGAGGGTGGCCGCGTCCAGCAGCTTCGCGTCGCCGACGGTGAGCTTCACCTGCGCGTCGGCGATCATCGCCTCGGTGCGCGGGCGGGGCTGGGCGGGGTCGAGCGGCACGCACACGGCTCCCGCCAGCCACAGGCCGAGCTGCGCGACGACCGTACGGGACGACCGCGCCGTCAGGAGCGCCACCCGGTCGCCGCGGGCCACCCCGTGTGCGCGCAGGTGTGCCGCGAGGGCGTGGCCGGCCCTGAGGAGACGGCGGTACGTGAGGGTGGTGTCGCCGTCCACGACGGCGAGCGCGCCGGGGGTGAGTGCGGCGTGCCGCGCGACGAGCGCCGGCAGGGCCGTCGCCGGGCCGGCGGACTGCGAGGGGGTGGGCTGCGAAGTGGCGGACTGCGGGGTGGTGACGGTCATGTCAGTCTCCTTCCGGGCGCGGGGTCCGGCGCTGGTCGAGGAGGGCGGCGAAGGCGCGCAGGTCGGTGCTGCGCAGCAGCTCGGGGGCGCGCAGGCGTACTCCGGCCTCGCGCTCGACCGTTGCCAGCAGCCGTGCGGCGACGACGGAGGTGCCGCCGGCGTCGGTGAAGTTGTCGCCGAGTCCGATGCCGGGCCGGCCGAGGAGGTCGCGTACGGTCGCCAGTACCAGCCGCTCGGAGGCGGTGACGGTGGCGGTGACGTCGGCGTCGGCGAGGTCGTCCGTGGCGGTGGTCCTGGACGGTACGGGCACCGAGGCCTGGGCCTGGGCTGCCAGGGCGGGCCGGTCCACCTTGCCGTTGGCGTCGAGCGGGAAGCCGTCGACGATCCGTACAGCGGTGGGGACGGCCTGCTCGGGGAGCCAGGACCGGACCGCGTCGAGGAGGTCGCCGGTCGCGGGGGCGGCGCCGTCGGCGGGCCGTACGTGCGCGACGAGGCGGCCGTGGCCGGAGCTGTCGCGCAGCACGGTGACGACGGCGGTGCGCACCCGGGGGTCCTGCTCGAAGGCGGCTTCCACCTCGACCGGTTCGATCCGCACCCCGCTGATCTTCACCTGGTCGTCGAGGCGGCCGAGGAAGTCCAGGCTGCCGTCGGCGTTCATCCGCACCCGGTCGCCGGTGCGGTAGAGGCGGTCGATCGCGGGCAGTTCCAGGTCCTGCGGAGGCGCGGTGAACCGGCGTGCGGTGAGTTCGGGGTCGAGGTACCCGAGTGCCAGGCAGTGGCCGCCGACGCGCAGTTCGCCCTCCTGCCCGCGGGCGACGGGGCGGCCTTCGTCGTCCGTGACGACGAGGGTGACGCCCGGCAGCGCGGTGCCGATGGGCGGCGGGGTCGGGTCGCCGGCCTCCGGGTCGGCGCCGCGCATCGTGTGGGTGGTGGTGACGACGGTGGCTTCCGCGGGGCCGTAGGCGTTGTGGACGGTCGCGGTGACGTCGGTGCCGGGGCGGCGGCGCATGCGGTCGCCGCCGACGACGAGGTGACGCAGCTTCAGGTCCTGCGGCCAGGGCCGGTCCAGGAGCGGTTCGACGGTGGGAGTGGCCGCCACGGCGTGGGTGAGGGCGGCGTCACGCCACCAGTCGGTGAGTACGTGCGAGTCCCAGCGGGTGTCGTCCGGGGCAGGGACGAGGGCGGCGCCGGAGGTCAGGGCGGCCCACAGTTCCAGCAGGTGCGGGTCGAACGCGACCCCGATGAGCAGGGACTGGCGGTCGCCCGGTGCGAGGCCGGTCTCGGCCCGGTACCAGTCGAGGGCGACGGAGAGCGAGGACTCGGCCACGGCGACCGCCTTGGGGCGGCCGGTGGAACCGGAGGTGAGGACGGCGTACAGGGCGCCGTCGGGGGCGCGCCGGGTGCCACGGACGGAGTCGGTGAAGGCGGCCACCGCGGTGGCGGGGGCGTTGACGCCGCCGGTGGGCAGCGCCAGCAGGACGTGCTCCCCGCCGCGGTGTTCCGCGGGCAGGACGGCGGGGTCGCCGATGAGGCAGGCCACGTCGAGGTCCTCGGTGACGGCCTGGATGCGGCGTTCGCCGGGGCGCGGGCCGAGCGGCAGGTAGACGGCGCCGAGCCGGGCGAGCGCGACGGCGGTCACCACCAGGGCGGTGGACCGGTCGAGGCAGACGCCGACCAGGTCACCGGGCCGGACGCGGTCGGCCAGATCGGCGGCGACCAGCGCGGCCGCCGCGTCGAGGTCCTGGTACGTCCAGGTCTCCGTACGGTCGATCACTGCCGGGGCCTGCGGGGTACGCCGGGCCCAGTCCTCGAAGCGGGCGAGCACACGGGTCGGTTCGGCTGCGGGGCCGTGGGCGACGCTCGGCGTGGATGCGGTGTCGAGGGGCGTGGCGGGAAGGGCGGGCGCGGTCGGGGACTGGATCATCACGACTCCGTGGAAAGGGCGGTGGTGGCGAGGGCTTCGGCCTGGTCGGCGAGCACGGGGTTGCGGAAGAGCACCTTCAGCGGCGGGCGCGTGCCCAGCCGGGGCTCCAGCCAGGCGGCCAGCTCGGCGGCCAGCAGGGAATGGCCCCCGCTGTGGAAGAAGTGGGAGCGGTCGTCGAAACGGCTGTGGCCGAGGACCTTGCGCCAGCCTTCCGTGAGCAGAGCCGTCATCGGATCGTCGGACACGGAGGACACGGAGGACACGGCGGGCACGTCGGTGGTCGCGGGCCCGGGCTCCGAGCCGGTTCCGGGCTCGGGGGTCACGGCGTCGTCGGGGTCGAGCGCCGCCGCTCGGCGGGACAGTGCCGTACGGTCGGGCTTGCCGCCGGCGAGGGTCGGCATGGTCTCGAGCCGTGCCCAGCGGGCGGGCACGAGGGGGCCCGGCAGGCGGCGGCTCAGCTCGGCGTGCAGTGCCTTCTCGTCGAAGGCCGCGCCGTCGGCCCCGTCTTCGAGGAAGCCGACGAGCCGGGGCCCGCCGGGGTTCTCCCGGTCCAGTACGACGGCGCAGGACCGGCCGCCCAGCACGGCGGACGCGGCCGCCTCGATCTCCTCCAGCTCGATGCGGTGACCGCGCAGTTTGATCTGGTTGTCGCGCCGCCCGAGGAAGTAGAGCAGACCGTCCGGACCGCGGTAGCCGAGGTCGCCGGTGAGGTAGACGCGCTGTCCGCCGAGTGTGTCGACGGTCACGAACCGGGCGGCCGTCGCCTCCTCGTTGCCCGCGTAGCCCTCGGCGAGACCGGGTCCGGCGACGGCGAGTTCACCGACCGCGCCCGGCGGCAGCGGACGGCGGTGGGCGTCCAGGACGTGGATCCGCTCGCCCGGGAGCTCGGTGCCCAGGGGGATCTCGGATCCCTCGGCGAGGGCGTCGCGGGAGACCTCGTGGACGGTCGAGCTGATGGCGGCCTCCGTGACGCCGTACATGTTGAGCACGGTGGCGTCGGTGTCGGCGAGGACGCCGCGCAGGGCCTCCACGGGAAGGCGCTCGCCGCCGAGGACCAGGAGCCTGGGCGCCCAGCTCCCGTCGCGCAGTGCAGGACGCAGGTCCTCACGGGTGGCGAGGAAGTAGCTGGTGGGCAGGTTGGCGACGGTGACCCGGGCGGATCCCAGCAGGTCGGCGAGCTCCGCGCCCGTGGGCACCTCGTGCTCGGGCAGGACCAGGCACGCGCCGGCGTGCAGGGCCGGCAGCACCTCTTCGAGCGCCACGTCGAAGGACGGCTGGGCGAACATCAGGACCCGGTCCGAGGTGGTGAGGCCGAACCGGTCGGCGGCCGCGGTCAGATGGTGCACGAGTGCCGCGGGGCCGACGGCGACCGGCTTCGGCAGCCCGGTGGAGCCGGAGGTGTGGATGACGTACGCGGTGCCGGGAAGTGCGGCGGTTCCGCGCGCGGGAGGCAGGACCGGGGCGTCGATCCGGGCGGTCGGCAGTGCTTCCGGCAGGGCCGGGGTGCCGTCACCGGTGAGCACCAGCGCCGGGGCGAGCCGCTCCAGCAGCAGACCGAGCCGGGCGGGCGGATCGGACGGGGACAGCGGGCAGTAGACGGCGCCGGTCCGCAGGCACGCGAGCAGGGCGACGACGGAGTCGGTCCCCCGGGGCAGGACCACGGCCACCGGCCGGCCGGGCGTCACACCGGCGGCGCGCAGTCGCTCGGCGAGCGAGCCGACGCGGTCGTCGAGTTCGCCGTAGGTGAGACGGCGGGCGCCCCACAGCAGGGCCGGCTGCGACGGGTGGTGCGCGGCGACGGGATCCAGCGGATCGCGGTCGGCCGGGACGGGCACGGGTGCGGCGGCCGGCTCCGGGGCGGTCGGCACCAGGTCGGCCAGCGGGGTCTCGGGGCTGTCGAGATAGGCGCGCAGCAGGTCCAGGAAGCGGCCGGAGAGCAGCCGGGCGACGTCTTCGCCGAAGAGGTCCATATCGTAGTCCCAGACCAGCGTCATGCCGGGCGCGCCGTGGCGCGGGGTGACGCCGCGCCGGTCGTCCGGGAGCAGGACCACGTCGAGGTCGAAGCGGGTGGTGCCGGTGTTGAAGCCTTCGAAGAGGGTGATGTCGAGGCCGGGCACGTCGATCTCGGGCAGCGGGGCGTCGTGGGCGCTGAACATGACGGAGAAGAGCGGGTTGTCGGCGCCGGAGGTGTGCATGCCGAGCGCCCGGGTCAGCTCCTGGACCGGTACGTCCTGGTGCGGCAGGGCCCGGATGAGGGTGTCGGTGACCTCGTCCATGGCGTCCTGGGCGGGGGCGGCGCCGTCCAGGGCGAGGGGCAGCGGGATGGTGTTGACGAACATGCCCACGGCGTCTTCGTAGCCGAGGGGGCGGTTGCCGACGGCGGTGCCGATGACCATCCGGGAGCGGCCGCTGTGGCGGCGCAGGAGTTCGGCGAACAGGCCGAGGAGCGTGGAGAAGGGGGTGAGACCGCGGGTACGGGCGTGTGCGCGCAGGCGTTCGGTGAGATCGGCGCCGATGGTCTGGCGCAGCTGTCCGCCGTGGTGCTTGCGGCGGGCGCCGGGGCGGGTCAGGCCCGGCAGCGGGAGGTCGTGCTGCTGGTCGCGGAGTTCGGCCCGCCAGAAGTCGAGCGATTCGGGGGCGTACGCGGCCTCGGCCCGCTCCCGGACGTGGTCCGCGTACGAGGAGGCGGTCGGGAGCTCCAGGGTCTCGCCGAGGACGTGGGCGCGGTAGACGCGGAAGACGTCGTCGAGCAGGATCGCGAAGGAGTGCCCGTCGTGGATCAGGTGGTGTTCGACGTGGACCAGCCGGTGGTGGCGCTCGGCCAGTCGCACGAGCGTCCAGCGGATGAGCGGTGCCTCGAAGGTGTCGAGCGGTGTCTCGGCCTCGGCGCGCAGGAGACGGGCGAAGGCCGCCTCGGGGTCCTCGTCGGTGCTGAGGTCGACCGTGTGCAGTCTCGGCGCACACTGCGACGCGACCCGCTGGGCCGGTACGGACCCGGTGGAGGCGACGAGTTCGAGCCGCAGACCGGGATGGCGTGCCAGGGTGGCGGCGAGTCCGCGGCGCAGCGCCCCGGTGTCGAGCGTGCCCCACAGGTCCAGTGAGGCGGTGAAGTTGTAGGCGCGACTGCCGGGCTGCATCTGCTCGTGCAGCCAGACGATCTCCTGCGAGGAGGAGAGGGGAAGCATGGGCGATCCCTGTGGTTGTCGGGTCGGTCTCCGGTGCCGGCCACGGTCGTGTCCGGTGGTCGTACGGGCGGCTACGCGGGTCGCGCGGTGCCGCCGACTTCGTGGGGGGATGCCGTGGGGGAGGTTCGGGGTGCGCGGCGGCGTGGGTGGTGCCGGGTGCGCGTGGGCGCCGGTGCGCGGCGCTGCGGGAGCGGACGTGTGCGGGTCGTTCCCGGGGGATGCGGCCGGTGTCGCCGTGGCGGACGGGCTTCGGCGGCCTCCTGGCGCGGGGCCGCGGGGGGCGGGGTCACCGCCCGGTGTGCTCCGGGGGGCGCAGCGCGTGGGTGAGTGCGTCGAAGGCCCGGTGCGCGGTCTCGTCGTCGAGTACCGCCCGGTCCCAGACCATCCGCAGGCGGATCTCCGCGCCCTGGGTGACGGATACGGCGAAGGGTCCGCGTACCGGCCGGCCGTCGACGTGGACCTCCCGTCCCTCGACACCGGCGAGCACCAGGGGCGGGCGACGGCTGTCGTCGTCCACGGTGAGCAGGCCGTCGAGGCCTCCGGTCCAGCCCGAACCGGCGGCCCGCACGGCGGCCACGACCGCGTCGAACGGTACGTCGGCGCGGTCGAGGTCGTCCCACCACACGTCGGCCGTCGCCTCCGGGCCGGGTCCGTGGCCGGGTCCGGTGCCGGTGTCGGGTCCGGTGTCGGGTCCGGTGTCGGCCGGGAAGACGAGGGTGTTGAGGAAGCATCCGACGACCGGCTCCGCTCCCGGCGGCCGGCCGCCCCACGGGTAGCCGAGCGGGACGGCGCGGCCGGGGCCGTACAGCTCGCGGACCGCGGAACGGCAGGCGTCGAGCAGTCCGGGGAAGGACACCCCCCCGTCGTGCGCGGGCAGCCGGGCCTGGGCGGCGCCGCTGGGCCGTGCGCCCTCGGGCACGCGGGCCGGACGGGGCGCCGGAGCGTGGGCTTGCAGCGCGTGCAGCCGGTCCGCCCAGTACGCGGCCGCTTCGGGCGTCTCCGCCCGTTCCTCGGCGGCGAGCTGGCGCAGGACCGCGTCCTGGTAGGCGGCGCGTTCGGCTGCCGTCTCGCCCGGTGCCGCGTGGGATGCGGTGGGCTCCTCGCCGTAGGCGGCGCCGAGTTCGTCGACGATCCGCGCCAGCGACCGGCCGTCGCACACGGCGTGGTCCAGGGCGACGGCGAGAATGTCCTGCGCCCGCTCCGCATCGTGTACGAGGAAGAGCCGCAAGGGGGGACCCTGCGCCTCCCAGGAGTCCAGCGCGCGGCGGAGCGCGTCGGTGGGCGACTCCCCCGGTACGGGCTCCGGCCGGGTCAGACCGACGTCCGGATCGGCGGCGCGCAGGACCGGGGTGCCGCGGATGACGGCGGGCCGTGAGCGCAGGGCGGTGTGCCGCGCGGCGAGCCGGGATGCCGCTGCCCGCAGGCGTTCGGGGTCGATGCTCCCCTGCGGGAACGCGAAGAACATCGGCACCACGTCGGGACGTCCCGACGGGTCCAGCGAACGCACCAGCAGGAAACGGCGCTGCGCTCCGGTCACCGGCAGCAGGGTGTCGGACCGGTCGTCGGTGAGACGCCGGTAGCGGGCCAGGTACTGACTCGTGATGCTGGGCACGTGGTCCTCTTCGTCGTGGCCGCGGTCGCGCGGAACGGGTGGCGCGGCGGGCGGTGCCCGCGCCGGGGGCGTCCCCGGTCGCCGTACGGTGGTCGGTCGAGGGTCAGACGGTGGGTGCGGGGGCGGGCCGTTCGTCGCCGTCGGCGGGGGCCGTGTCCCGGGGT
Organism: Streptomyces xanthophaeus; assembly: GCF_030440515.1. Lineage (GTDB taxonomy): Bacteria > Actinomycetota > Actinomycetes > Streptomycetales > Streptomycetaceae > Streptomyces > Streptomyces kutzneri. The sequence goes on along the minus strand of NZ_CP076543.1, from coordinate 8,189,952 downwards.
GCCCCGTGGCCGGGGCCCGTGCCACCGGCGCCGCCGTCGTCCTGCGGACCGGGCAGGTCCCGCATGCGGCGCAGCGGGGAGAGCACCAGCGGCAGCGGTACGGCGAGGATGCCGACGGCGCACCAGGCGAGTGCCGTACGCGAGCCGTAGGACTGGGCGAGGGCTCCGCCGAGGAGCGCGCCCAGCGGCAGGGTGCCCCACATGAGGAAGCGCAGGGTGGCGTTCATCCGGCCGAGCAGCCGCGGCGGGCACATGCCCTGGCGGAAGCTGACCTGGGCGACGTTGTAGACGACGGCGCCGAACGAGACGACCGCCGATCCGGCGGCGAAGAGGACCGCTCCGGGGACACCGTGCCCGGACAGGGGCCACAGCAGCGCGAACGGGCCGGTCACGACGACGGACAGGAGCATGACCCGGGCCTGCCCCAGCCCGGCGGCGAGGCGCCCGGCGCACAGGGCTCCCAGGAGGCCTCCCACGGCCGACGCGGACAGCACCAGTCCGAGCCCGCCGGCCTCCAATCCGACGACACGGACGAGATGTACGGTCTGCGTCGCCATCAGGACGGCCGTGGAGAAGTTGGCGAGGCCGGTCGTGAGGGCGATGACACGGAGCAGCGGGTGGCCGAAGACGAAGCGGACGCCCTCGCCGATCTCCTTGCGCAGGGAGCCTCCGGCGGCGGCGGGTTCGGGTGCTTCCTCGGTGCGCTCGACGCGCAGGAGGAAGAGGGCGGAGAGCACGTAGCCGACGGCGTCGACGATGACCGCGAACTGCGCCCCGACGAGCTGGACCAGTCCGCCGCCGATACCGGGGCCGGTGACCTGGGCGGTGGAACGGACGGTCTCCAGGGCGCCGTTGCCGGCCACGAGTTGCTCACGGGGCAGGATCTGCGGGAGGTAGCTCTGATGGGCGACGTCGAAGAACACGGTCGCCACGCCGGTCACGAGGGCGACGGCGTAGAGCTGGGCCATGGTCAGGACGCCGGCGAGCGCGGCGGCGGGGATGCTGGCCATGGCCATGGCGCGCACCAGGTCCGCGCGGATCATCAGGGGCCGCTTGCGCATGCGGTCGGTGAGCGCCCCGGCGGGCAGTCCGACGAGCAGGAAGGCCGCGGTCTCGGCGGCGGTCAGAAGGCCCACCTGGAAGGCGGGGGCGTCGAGTTCGAGGACGGCCACGAGGGGCAGCGCCACCAGGGTCACCTGTGCACCGAGCTGTCCGGTGGCAGCTCCCGCGAGTAACAGTCGGAAGTCGCGCAAGCGCAGAGGGCCACCGGAAGTGGCTCGGGATGTGTCGGACATGTGAACGACATTCACGGATCCATCGCTCAACAGTCAAAGTAAACCTGTCACTTTCGGACTTGTTTTGCGCTGTTGCGGACATCGATCGGGAAATCCTTCGCGCTACACGGGGTACGGCCGCGTGAATTCCTGTCGGTGTGCATGCAATGCGGGACAGGTGGGGCAAGGGGGGACAGGGAGCACAGGGAGGCGCCGGGCGGCTTCACTTACCCTGAGTAACGGGTTCCATTCTGACCGAAAAGACGCACCCATGATCACGCTCCCGCGGAAGCATCTGTTCCGTCAGCTATGAACGCCCGACCGGTCCTCGTCGGCCCCGCGTGTCCCCACCCGTCCGGTCGGCCCCGGCCGTGGTCCGCCGCGCGCAGTGCCGGACGACCGAGCCCAGGTCCCCCTCCGCACGCAGCAGGCTCCGCTGGACGCGTGCGCCGTTGCCGTGCTCCAGGAGGCCGGCGATGCCGGCCCGTACGAGTTCCTCGTCGCCCGAGTCGGCCAGTGCGTCGCCGACGTGCCGGTACAGCGCGTCGACGGCGGCCTCGGGCGCCGCCTCCCGCAGCGTCTCGGGGTGCAGCAGCGGGCCGTCGAGTCCCGAGCGGCCTGCCTGCCACGACGCGAGCCGGAGCAGCCCGGTGCTCACCCTGGCCGGGGGTTCGCCGGCGCGCCACTCCCGGGCCGCGGTCTCCACGAGGGCCCGTACGAGGGCGGCCAGCAGGACGGGGGTCGACGCGTCGAGGCACACGTCCGCCACCCTGACCTCCACCGTCGGGTAGGAGGCGGACAGCCGCGCGTCGAACCAGATCATTCCCTTGTCACGCAGCACGCCCGACTCGACCATGGCCCTCACCTCCGCGTGGTAGCGGTCCGCAGAGCCGAAGACGTCCACCGGCCCGGCCGCGGGCAGCCGGTTCCAGACCCGGCTGCGATAGCTGCCGTACCCGGTGTCCTCGCCCTGCCAGAACGGGGAATTCGCGCTCATCGCGGTCAGTACGGGCAGCCAGATCCGGATGCGGTCCAGTACGGCCACGCCCTCCTCGTCCGACTCCACCGACACGTGGACGTGGCAGCCGCAGGTCAGCTGCTCCTGCGCGGTCATGCCGAACTGCCGCGACACCCACTCGTAGCGGTGTCCGGGGGACATCGAGGGGCGGACGGCCAGCGGTGAGGTGCCGATCGCCGCCACGACGGCGCCGGCCGCCGCCGCGTGCCGGGCGGCCTCGGCGCGCCACCGGAGGATCTCCTCCTGCAGCTCGCCCATCTCCGTCACCGGTCTGGTGCCGAACTCGACCTGCTCCTCCTGGAGCTCCGCCTCGAAGGTGTGGCCGGAGTCCTTCCCGTCCGCCGCGCCGGCGGTCGCGGCGCGGTCCGCTGCGGCGAGCACCGCTCCCGACACGGCCAGCGGCTCCCCGCTGTCCGCGTCCGCCAGCAGCAGCTCTTCCTCCACACCGACGCTTCGCATGCGATCGCCCCTGTCCTCGTCGTCCTGTTCACCGATCGGTCGTCACCGTCTGCCCGGGCCCGCCGTGGATATGCGGAACGAGACCCGGCGGGCCGGGCGTCTGCAGAACAGCAGGTAGTGGGGGGTGCGGGGCGCAAACTCCTCAGCGGGGGCCGGGGATCCGGCCGCAGAGCAGGTTGCCCGGGTCCGCGGGGTCGTCGCTGATCCAGAACTGGCGCCAGAGGAGGGCGAACCGCTCGCGGCCGAGGTGGCCGGCGCCGTCCGGGTCGAGCAGTTCGAAGACCCCGTCCAGGTCTGCCGGGCAGCCGTTCCAGGTCTCCACGAGCCGCCGGTGTTCCTCCGGTGAGATGACGCCGTCGGCGTTGCTGTCCACGGCGTCGAAGACGGTGTCGGCGGTGGCGGTCACGTCCGCGACCATGGTGGGCAGGCGGTCGACGAGGGTGAGCAGTTCGCCCATGTCGACCGCCCCGTCGCCGTTCGCGTCCCCGGCCTCCAGCAGCGCCGCCCACCAGCCCATCAGCAGCGTCTCCACCCGCGCCCGCAGCTCCGTACCGGGCTCCACTCCCGGCAGCCGACCCCAGCGGCCGACCAGCGCCGTGAAGTCCTCCTCGCGCAGGTAGCCGTCGCCGTCCGCGTCGAACGCGGCGAACATCCCCCTGAGCTTGCGCTCCTGAAACGCGTTGGCCACGAGCGGCCTCCCTCGACGCCGAACGAACCGTGAACTGCCGACCGCCGCTGACCGGCGGCGGCAGCGCGTAACTATAGGTCGGCGATCGCCCCGGCCCCCACGGGCACGTGTGCACGAAGGGTCACCCCGGGGCGTGGCGGTCAGCCGACGGGCCGGGAGGGTTCGGTCCCGTACGGGGCCGGCTCGAACGGGGAGGGCACCGGGAAGTAGGCCTCCAGGAAGGCCGTGACGACGTTGTGCTGCTGCGTCGCCGACAGACCGCCCCCGGATCCGCCCCCGTCGGGTCCGTCCGGGTCCTCGTCGTCCGCGAGGCAGAAGGCGTCGTGGCCGCGCTCGGCCGCCAGCTCGGGCAACCGCTCGATCTCGGAGCGGCGGGCGGTGCTGACGTAGGTGTGCGTGAGGTCGCCTTCGACGGCATGCCCCTCGGCGAGCGCCAGGTGCGCGGCGAGGGTGACAGGGGCGAGATCGTCGGCACTGCGGAACACGGAGCGGGCGGTGGCGGCGAGCCGACCGGGCAGCAGTTCCTCGACACGGGCGAACGCGGACCGGGTCAGGGGGTACGGCGTGTGCGCCAGGATGTGGGGATAGGTGCGGCCGACGGCCTCCTCGACGGCCTGCCGGGTGACCTTCTGGGACGAGGTGAACACGTCGTCCCCGGCCCGGCTGCCCGGGTCCACCGCCCGCCAGTCGTGGAAGACCTTGGGCAGTCCGGAGGGCAGGAAGTAGTTCTGCGGGCGCTGGGGCCTGCCCAGGAAGATGTCGTCGTTGAAGTAGAGGAAGTGCTCGGCCAGGCCCGGGATGTGGTGCAGTCGGCTCTCGATGGCGTGGGAGTTGAACACCGCGGGCGCCGCCGGTTCCGTGGACAGCTCGCGATGGTCGACGACCGTGATGCGGGGATGTCCGGCGGAGAGCCAGTCGGGGGCCTGGTCGTCGGTGACGAGGAAGATGCGCCGGACCCAGGGTGCGTAGGCGGCGATGGAGCGCAGGCAGTAGCGGAGCTCGCCACGGTCGCGGTAGCGGTTCTCGGCGAGGTCGATCCCGCCGGTCTCGTCGGTCCCGGAGGCGTGACCCGAACCGGCCTCCGCCTCGGCGGCCCGGTCCCGGCGGTGGCGCCAGGCGGGGTCGGCGGCGTCCACCCAGGTGATCACCGCGTCGATCGGGAAGTCGATGTCGTCGGGGAACCGGCTCGAGAAGCAGTCGACGACCGGGTACTCCCGGTCGTCGATGCGGCGGGTGGTGGAGGCGGCCAAGGAGGGGACCCACCAGCCGTACGGGGTCTCGCGCAGTACGGCGAGGGCGCCCTCGCCGGAGTCGGGGACTTCCCAGAACTCCAGGTCGCAGCCGGTCTCGGGACCGTACTTCAGGGTCCGGCCGGAGGTGATGACCGGTCGGTGGACGCGTACGGCCCGCACGCGGGCGGTGTGCGCCGGCTCCTTCCCCTCCCTGCAGTCCTTCCCGTCCGCGCCGTCCTTCCCGGTCTCGACGGACTCGACCGCCGCCGGGAGGTCCTCGGCGAGGACGTGCCCGGCTGCACCGTCGACGGTGAGCAGGCGCGCGTAGACGGGGAGCCCCTCGAAGGCGGCGGCGCACGCTTTCAGGGCCGCGGCCCGGTCGCCGGGCGCGATGGCCACCCGGTGGACGAGCCCGCCGTCCGGGACCAGCCCGTAGGAGACGGCGGCGGCCTCCAGGGCCTCGGCGACCGACCGGAGACTGGCGGCACGGGCGTCGGCGGGGAGGAGGTCGTCGCGTACGGTCGCCAGCCGGCCGCAGTGCTGGATCAGCCCCGGCACGGTCGCCAGCAGCTCCTCCTCACGGGAGGTGAGCCCGCTGGACGCAGGGGTCCTGCCGCCGATGCGCTCCCGCCCTGCGGGACCGGGCTGCGGCGGAACGCCACCGGGTCGCCGACGCAGCGTCCGGGCGAGTCTGCGCAGCCCGGCGGGCATGGGAAGGCGGTGGACACCCTGCATGGACGACCTCGGTGTGGGGTGCCGGTGCGCTGCAGCCGGTCGACCGAGCGTCCCGGGCAGGAGCGGCGCGCTCAGCGGCAACGGTGGATACCTTGTTCACGCTCACTTTTACTGTTGTTCGCTTTTCACGCAAGAGTCGTCAGTGCCGCCGTCCCGGTTCACAGCCAATTCTCAGTTCCGCCGACGGTCCGGCCGGGCCACTCCCCCGCACCTCTGGTGCCGCGGCCCGCCCGGAGGGGATCATGGGCGGTGCGCGTTGGCCGTCATCGCCGCAGCGAGTGCAGGAGGTACGTGTGTCCGTAGCGTCGAGTCGTGCGTCCGGGAGTTCCGAAGTCCCGCTGCTCCGCGAGACGATCGGGGACAACCTCGACCGGACCGTACGGCGCTTCCCCGGCCGGGACGCCCTCGTGGACGTGGCCGCCGGCCGCCGGTGGACGTACACGGAGCTGGCCGCCGACGTGGACGCCCTCGCCCTGGGGCTGCTGGACCTCGGGATCGTCCGGGGCGACCGCGTCGGTATCTGGGCGCCCAACCGCGCCGAGTGGACGCTGGTGCAGTACGCCACGGCGAAGATCGGGGCGATCCTGGTCACCGTGAACCCGGCGTACCGCTCCCACGAGCTGGAGTACGTGCTCGGGCAGTCCGGCATCCGGCTGCTGGTCGCGGCGGAGCGCTTCAAGACCTCCGACTACGCGGCGATGATCGAGGAGGTCCGGCCGCGCTGCCCGGGGCTGGAGTTCACCGTCCTGTTCGACGGGCCGCGGTGGGACGAGCTGCTGGAACGCGGGCGCGTGGCCGATCCGGCCGCGCTGGCGCGGGCGCAGGCCGCACTGGGCCCGGACGACCCGATCAACATCCAGTACACCTCGGGCACCACGGGCTTCCCCAAGGGAGCGACCCTCTCGCACCACAACATCCTCAACAACGGCTTCTTCGTGGGCGAGCTGTGCGGCTACGGCGAAGCCGACCGGGTGTGCATCCCGGTCCCCTTCTACCACTGTTTCGGGATGGTGATGGGCAATCTCGCCTGCACCAGCCACGGTGCGGCGATGGTGATCCCCGCGCCCGCCTTCGACCCTACGGCGACGCTGGCGGCGGTGGAGGCTGAGGCCTGCACCTCCCTGTACGGGGTCCCCACCATGTTCATCGCCGAACTGGCCGACGCCGGGTTCGACGGGTACGACCTGTCGAGCCTGCGCACCGGGATCATGGCGGGTTCGCCCTGCCCGGTGGAGGTCATGACCGAGGTCATCGAGCGGATGGGGATGACCGAGGTCTCCATCTGTTACGGCATGACGGAGACCTCTCCCGTGTCCACGCAGACCCGTGTGGACGACTCGGTCGAGCGCCGGGTCTCCACGGTGGGCCGGGTCGGCCCGCACCTGGAGGTCAAGGTGGTCGACCCGCAGTCCGGCCTGACGGTGCCCCGCGGCACCGCGGGAGAACTGTGCACCCGGGGCTACTCTGTGATGCTCGGCTACTGGGGCGAGCCCGAGAAGACCGCCGAGGCCGTCGATCCGGAGGGCTGGATGCACACCGGCGACCTGGCGGTCATGGACGGTGACGGCTACCTGAGCATCACCGGCCGGATCAAGGACATGGTGATCCGGGGAGGCGAGAACCTCTACCCCCGCGAGATCGAGGAGTTCCTCCACGCGCACCCCGACGTGATGGACGTGCAGGTCATCGGAGTGCCCGACCAGAAGTACGGGGAGGAGCTGATGGCGTGGGTGCGGATGCGTGAGGGGGCCGAGCCGCTGACGGCGCAGGCCGTGCGCGCGTACTGCGCGGGGCGGCTGGCCCACTTCAAGATCCCCCGCTACGTCCACGTCGTCGAGGAGTTCCCGATGACCGTCACCGGGAAGATCCGCAAGATCGAGATGCGTGCGATGGCGACCCGCCTGCTGGAGGAGGAGGCCGCGGCCGGCAGCGCCTGACCCCGCCGGGGCGGTGGCTCCGACAGCTCCCCCGCCCCGCCCCCGCCTCCTCGCCTCCCCCGCCTCCTCGCCTCCCCCGCCTCCCTCGCCCGTCTCGTCACCGACGGCCCGGCCGGTTCGGCTACCGGCGGCGCCGGCGACGGCCCCTGCCGTCCGGGCGCCGGACATGTTCCGGTACGGCCCTCCGCCCAGGTCCGGACGAGGCCGTCCGCGACGGCCGCGCAGCCGCGGCCCGCGCCGTGACGCACCCCCCGTCGGCCCTCAGTCCTTCCGCTTCCCCGCGGGCTTCGCGAGCGTCCGGTAGCCGGGGTGCACACCGGGCGTCAGTTCCTGCTGCGCCGCGACGCGTTCGAGGAGTTCCAGCAGCTGCGCCCGCCCGTCGGGGTCGAGGGCGGCCAACAGGTCGTCCTCGTGGGCGGCCGCCGCCCGGGAGACCGTGCCGAGGGCCTGCCGTCCCCCGGGGGTGAGGTGCAGTTCGTAATTCCGGCGGTCCTCGGCGCTGCGCCGCCGCTCGACGAGCCGCTTCTCCTCCAGGACGTCGATCAGGGCGACGACGCGACTGGGTACGACTCCCAGGTCCTCGGCGAGCGCGCGCTGGCTGCGGCCGGGCTGCCCGGCGACCATCCGCAGCAGGCCGACGTCGGCGGGGGTGAGCCCCAGGGTGGCGACGCGTTCCGCGAACCGCCCCGCGGCGTGGGCACCGATCTGGGCGAGGAGGAAGGCCGCTCCGCGCGGAGCCGGAGGGCGGGCCGGGGCCGGGACCGGAGTCGCGGAGGGATCTGGTTGCCGGGCGGTGTTCACGCGGCTATCGTACGCGACACGAAATGATTCATCACAGTGAATCGTTCTTCTCAAGAACGGATTGTGCCGTGGAAACGATCGAGAGCCGTGTCCCGCACGACACCCGCACCACCGCCCCGCAGTCCGGGCCACCGCCCGGTGTCCTCGCCGTGGTCTTCACCGCCCTGTTCCTCGGCGGCCTCGTCCTCAGCACCGTGCTGGCCGGCGGCGATCCGTTCCCCTCGCCGTTCGGCGACCCGGACGCGATCACCGCGTACTTCCGCGACCACGGGGACGCGGTCCGGGTGTCGGGGGCCCTGCAGTTCGCCGCTTCCGTCCCCCTGGCCATCTACGCCGCGACCGTCTCCGCCCGCCTGAACCGGCTCGGGGTCCGGGCGCCCGGCGCCACCATCGCCCTCGCGGGCGGGGTGCTCGCCGCGGCGTTCCTGGCCTGCTCCGGCCTGGTCACCTGGGTCCTGTCCCACGCCGAGGTGACACAGCGGCCCGAGCTCGTACGGGCCCTGCAGTACCTGGCGTTCGGCCTGGGCGGCCCCGGACACGTAGTCCTGCTGGGCCTGCTCGTCGCCGGGATCGCCGTACCCGGACTGCTGGCCGGGCTCCTGCCCCGGGCACTGGCCGTCGCGGGTCTCGTCGTGGCCGCCGTCGCCGAGCTGGCCACCCTCGTGCTGCTGACCGAGGACGCCGCTCTGCTCCTGCCGGTCGCCCGCTTCACCGGGCTGGCCTGGCTGATCGCGGCGGGCTTCCTGCTGCCGCGCAACCGTGCCCGTATCCGCGTCCGTGCCTCCGAGGAGGGCTGAGATGACCACCACCGACCGGAACACCGCCCACGCGCAGCGCCTGCTGAGGTTCCATCAGCCGGAGAAGCTCCTGCGTCACCTGGGCCCGCTCGACGAGCCGGTGCTGGCCGCCCTGTTCGGGACCGGTGCCGAGGACTACAGGGGCCGGCTGGAGCGGTTCGAGGAGCGCAACCGGGAAGCGGCGGCCGCGCTGTCGGCCGAACCGGGCGCGAGCGCTCGGATCGGCGCACTGCCGTTCAGGCCCGGTGAGCACGTCGTGGCCCTGGGCGAGAGCACCACCGCCGACCGGCTCTCCTGGTTCGAAATCCTGCGGCACCTGCTCCCCGAGGGCGTACGGTGCACCAACCTGGCGGTATCGGGGAGCAGCACGACCCAGGCTCTGGCGCAGCAGCTGCCGGCGCTGGGGTTCCAGCGGCCCGACTGGGTGTTGTGCATGCTCGGCGCGAACGACGTACAGCGCATCGACCGCACCCCGCTCGTCGGTTTCGCCGAGATCTGCCGCAACCTGGTCGCCCTGCACGACCTGGCGGTGGCCCGGACGGGGGCCCGGTGGGTCTGGCTCACCCCGACGTGCACGGACCCCGACCGCGTGGAACGGTACGAGCACTTCCGGCGGGCCGGGCTGAGCTGGTCCGACGTGGACCTGGACGCCGTGGCCGGCTTCCTGCTGGCCCGGCCGGAACCGGTGGTCGACACACGCCCCGCGGCGCGCGGCCACCATGAGGCCGACGGCCTCCACCTCACCCCCTCCGGCCAACGCGCGGTCACCGCAGCCCTGCTGGAGACCCTCAGCCCCTGAGGGTCCGGCGCTGCACGCGCGGGAGCGCGGGCCCCACCCGTCCCGGCCGTGGCGGGGCCCGCGCGCGTGTGGCGTGCCTAGGCGGCGCCGCCGCCTGCAGCAACATGGTGTTCACCACATCGCGCACCCGGGGTAACAACCGCTTTCTAGCGTGACCGACGTGGGACCCCCAGGCATGAACAGCGTCGCCGGAGACGACTCATGACGGTCCATCGCTCCCCGTCCTGCCGGCGGCGGCGCACCTTCACCTGCACCCAGCCCCACCGGGAGGCGTGGCATGAGCACCACCGAGTCGCGACAGACGACGGCACACGCGCCGAAGACCGCTGCCGACCAGGCGGTCAAGGAGACGCTGGAGGACTACACCCTCCGATTCGCACCCCGTAGTTACCGCCGCTGGACCCCCATGGTCGTGGCCACCACGGCCCTCGGCGGCATCGCCTACATGGCCGACTTCTCCATCGGCGCCGGCATCGGCCTGGCCCACGGCACCGGCAACGCACTCGTGGCCATCACCGTCGCCGCCGCCGTCATCTTCCTCACCGGCTTCCCGCTGGCCTACTACGGCGCGCGCTACAACATCGACCTCGACCTGATCACGCGCGGCTCCGGCTTCGGCTACTACGGTTCGGTCCTCACCAGCATCATCTTCGCCAGCTTCACCTTCATCTTCTTCGCCCTCGAAGGCTCGATCATGGCCCAGGGCCTGGAACTCGGCCTCGGACTGCCGCTGTCGCTGGGCTACGCCGTCTCCACGCTCATGGTGATCCCGCTGGTCGTCTACGGCATGAAGGCGCTCAGCAAGCTCCAGGTGTGGACCACCCCGATCTGGCTGCTGCTCATGGTCGGTCCGCTGGTCTATCTGATCGCCGACGACCCCGGCACGGTGGACCGCTTCCTGGCCTACCCCGGCACGGACGGCGACGGGGCCGTCAACACCGCCTCCGTCATGCTCGGAGCGGGGGTGTGCCTGTCCTTGATCGCGCAGATCGGCGAGCAGATCGACTACCTGCGCTTCATGCCGCCCAGGACCGAGGCGAACAAGCGCACCTGGTGGACCGCCGTGGTGATGGCCGGCCCCGGGTGGGTGGTGCTCGGAGCGCTCAAGCAGGCCATCGGTGTCTTCCTCGCCGTCTACATCCTCGCCGAGGTCGGACCGGCGGCCGCGCCCGAGCCCATCCAGCAGTTCCGCAGCGCCTTCGACGCAATGATGCCGGCCTGGTCGGTCGTCCCGCTGGCCGTGGTCCTGGTGGTCATCAGCCAGATCAAGATCAATGTGACGAACGCGTACTCCGGCTCGCTGGCCTGGACGAACTCCTTCACCCGCGTCACCGGGCACTACCCCGGTCGCATGGTCTTCGTCCTGGTCAACCTGGCCTTCGCCCTCGTTCTGATGGAAGCCGACATGTTCAGCTTCCTGGGCGGCATCCTGGGGTTCTACTCGAACTGCGCGATCGCCTGGGTGGTCACCGTGGCCACCGACATCGGCATCAACAAGTACGTGCTGAAGCTGTCCCCGCTCCAGCCGGAGTTCCGCCGGGGGATGCTCCACGCGGTCAATCCGGTCGGCGTCGTGGCGTTCGTCGCCGCCTCCGGCCTGTCGATCGCCATGTACTTCCACGCCTTCGGCGACGCCCTCCAGCCGTACTCGCCCGTGGCCGCGGCCGTCATCGCCTTCGTCGTCACACCGCTGATGGCCGTGGTCACCAAGGGCCGCTACTACTTGCGCCGCACCGACGACGGCATCGGCGAGCCCCTGCTGGACGCCGACGGGAACCCGAGTGCGGCCACCCTCGACTGCCATGTCTGCCACCAGTCCTACGAGCGCCCCGACCTCACCGCATGTGTCACCCACGGCTCGGTGGTCTGCTCGCTGTGCCTGAGCACCGACAAGGCCGGCGACCACGTCCTGCCGGCCGGCTCATAGGCCGGCCCTGTCGGGCCGGCGGTCATTGCGGGCCGTAGCGGGGGGCGTCGGCCGCCGGCGGGGTGCTCGTCGCGCGTCGGGGTATCTGCAGGTGCAGGCGGTAGCCGCCGTCGGGGGTGGGTCCGCCGGCGAGGGTGCCGCCGAGCTGTTCGGCCCGTTCGCGCAGGCCGACCAGGCCGTGCCGCGCGCTGGGCAGCGCCAGAGCGGGATGCCGGGCCGTGGAGTTGGTGACGGTCACGTCGAGGGCGGGTCCGGGCCGGCCGAACTCGACCACGACGGCCGAGCCGGGTGCGTGTTTGCGTACGTTGGTCAGGGCCTCCTGGACGGTCCGGTAGGCGGCGCGCTCCACGGCGGGGCTCGCATCTCGGGGGACCTCGCCCGTCAGCGTCACGTCCAGGCCGCAGTCCGCTATCAGGCCGTCGAGCTGAGTCAGGGCGGACTGTGACTGCAGCTGGGGGTCCGGTCCTGCGTCACCGCTGCCCGGGGCTCGCAGCACGGCGACCATGTGGCGCAGTTCGTCCAGTGTGGCCGCGCTCAGGGTGCGGATGGTGCGGGCGGCCTCTTTGGTGTCCGTGCTGTCGGCGGACACCTGGAGGGCGCCGGCGCGGACCGCGATGAGGCTGACCTGGTGGGAGACCACGTCGTGCATCTCCCGGGCGAGATGGGCGCGCTCGCGGGCGAGGACCTGCTGGGCGTGGAGCTCGCGCTGCTGTTCCTGCGCCGCGCGCAGCTCCACCATGTGCTGGGCGAGTTCGCGGCGGGTGAGGACCAGCCGGCCGAGGAGCACCGCCACTCCCCCGGCGGTGAGCGAGTAGCCGACGGCGACGGCGAACTCGGCGGGGTGGTCGGCCTCGTACGGGCCGAGGTCCGGCAGGTTGGCGAAGATCCCGTACGCCAGCACGAATCCTGCCAGGGCGCGGCGGGTGCGGTGCTGTTCGGCCAGGGACAGGAGCGCGGCGAGGGCGGCGACGACGTTGTGGCCGAGTTGCACGGCGAGCAGGGTGAACACGAACACCGTCACCGGCCAGCGGCGTCGTACCAGCAGGGCCACGGCGGCGGCGGCTCCGGGGGCGGCCGCCGCCCAGGTGCCGGTTCCGGAGAACACCCACGCATCGGCCATCGCGGCGGCCGCCAGCCCCGCATCCACCACGCGGGGGTCCAGGGTGCGGCCGGTACAGGCCGTGTGGCCGGCTCCGTGCGGGGCCGTACGGCCGGTCATGCGTGTGCCCCGTCGAGGAGGCCGGCGCGCTGCGCCCACAGGGCGGCCTGGACGCGGTTGCTGACGTCGAGTTTGGCCAGTACGGCGCTCACGTAGTCCTTGACGGTGCCGATGCTCAGGTGGAGACGGCGCCCGATGTCGGCGTTCGACAGTCCCTGCGACAGCAGCACGAGGATGTCCCGTTCCCGTGCGCTGAGCCGGGAGACCGCGTGGGTGGTGGCGCGCTGCTCGCCCTGGTGGTGGAGGTATCCGCTGATCACGGTGGCGGTGACCTGCGGGGCGAGCGCCACCCCGCCTGCCGCCAGGGACCTGACCAGGTGGGCGAGTTCGTCCGGGTCGGTGTCCTTGACGAGGAAGCCGGAGGCACCCGAACGCAGTGCGCTGGCGATGTACTGGTCGGAGTCGAAGGTGGTGAGCATGGCGACCACCGGCGGATCGGGCAGCTCCATCAGGCGCGCGAGGATGGTCAGCCCGTCGACGTCGGGCATGCGTATGTCGAGCAGCACCAGGTCGGGGGCGTACGTGGCGACCGCCGTCAGGGCCTGCCCGCCGCCGGTGGCCGCCACCACCTCGATGTCCGCCGCGGCGTTGAGGATCATCGTGAGCCCGGACCGGACGAGAGCCTCGTCGTCGACCACCATCACTCGGATCACCGCACCGGTCTCCCACCTGTAGTTGCCTGCCGGCCCCAGCCCTTTCCGCAGGTCAGCACCGGGGAAAGCAGGTGTCACCCTAGCGGCACCGGCGGGCCCGCCCGTACGGCGGGACGACCGGGCCGGGCGGCCGGTGCGCAACCCGCGCAGTGGCGGGCCGAACCAGCCGGTCGGCGGGTGTCGTCCGCCCCCGGGCCCGGCTGAAGATCGTGTCGTCCCGGGCCACGCCGGCAGCCCGTGGACCGAGCACCGTCCGAGTCCGTCCGTCCAGGCGCATCCGCATCCGGAGACCCCGGAACGCCTTGCGCGGGACGGCCGGCAGCAACAAGGAAGTACGGGAAACACCTTGCGTACCACGCACAGAAGTCTCGCCCTGGTCATGGCCACGGCTGCCTTCCTGGTATCGGCACCCGCCGCCCACGCGGTCGATGTGATCCAGGAGAACAACATCAAGAACTGCTATCTGGGCAAGAAGAAGGACGCCGCGGCCTGCGAGCGGCTGCTGTCGGTCCGCCCGATGAACCAGCGGGCCAAGGACTGTCTGCTCAAGGCCGGCATCGGCGGGGCCGCCGCCCTGATCGTGGGACGCGTCAACAAGGACGCCGCAAAGAAGATCGCCACCAGTGTGGTGGCGGGCGGGGTCACCGGCTGCCTGAGCGGGCTCGTATGAGCACCGCGCTCCGGTGGGTGGCCAAGGCCGCCGTCACCGCCTTGGGCGTGCTGGTCCTGGTCCTCGTACGTGCGCTGGCGGGCCCGCCCTATTGGGGCGAACTCCTCCTGACCGCGGCCGTGGCGGCCGCCGGCGCCTGGGCGTGGTCACGGATCGACGCTGCGGAGCCCCGGCCGGCGGAGCCGCAGGCAACCGCCCGTCACTGAACGGGCCCCGGTCCGGGGCGTGTCCGCGTCGCTCGCGGGCACGCTCCGGGCCGGGGGCCTCCGTTCGGGGCGCCGGCTCGGCGGAAGAGGTGGACGTGTTCCTCGGCCCAGTCGTCGAAGGTGCGCGGAGGGCGACCCGTCAGATCGGTGAGGGTGGGGCGCTGGTCGAGGGTCCACTGCGTGAGTTCGTCGAGGTGGAGGGCGTACTCGCGGAGGGCGAAAAGGGTGACCTCGATGCCGTCGTCGGGCCAGCCCTGGGCCCGCCAGGCGTCGCGGCCGGCTTCCGGGGTGAGGCCGACGGCGGTGATCGGGCGGCCGGTGGCCCGGGCGATGCTTTCGAGGCGGTCGCGGGTGGCGAGCGGCGGCCCGACCGCTTCCAGGACCGTGTGCACGTGATCGGCGGTGCGGAGGGCCGTTGCGGCCACGGCGGCCAGGTCCTCCTCGTGCACGAAGGGGTAGTGGCCGTCGTCGAGGAACGCCTCGCGGACGGTCTTTTCGAGCCGCACGGTCTCGGGCCAGTCCGATCCCGTGGCCGGATAGGTGCCCTCCAGGACCGCGCCCATCACGGCGGAGGGCCTGATGTGCGTCCATTCCATCCCGGCCGCCTCGACGGCCCGTTCGACGGCCAGCCAGAACCAGGTCTCCGGCGGATACGCCGCCTCGTGCTCGGGCCCGTGCGAGGAGAGCGTGACGACGCGCCGTGTACCGGCGGCGCGAGCGAGGCCCAGGACTTCCCGGACCGTGGCGGGTACCGCACCGGCGATGAAGAGGGTGTCGGTGCCGGCGAAGGCCCCGGCCTGCTCGGCAGGTCGGGTGACGGAGCCTTCGACCACCTCCGTGCCCAGGGGCCAGTCGGCCGCCTGCTCGGGTTCGGCGAGGAAACGGACGCGGTCACCGACCGCGAGCAGGAGCCGTGCGAGCCGCCGGCCGACGACGCCGGTGGGGCTGCTGCCCGCGCCCTTGCGGGCGTTCACCGCTGTCAGCAGGTGCAGCGGTGACGCGGACGGAAGGCGGTGCGGACGGGGGAACAGCGGACGGGGGAACAAGGGAATGCCGGGCATGGCAAGTACCTCCGGTGAGACAACGGAGATCTTGCGCCGCCTTCTCCGGCCCGGGGGAAGGCGGTTGCGGATCCGGGGGGCCAACCCTAGCGGCGATGGGCGATGCGGCACAGGCCCTCCCCGCGGTGGGGCCGGAAACCGGATACGGCGCTGTCCGCCGCCCGCTCGGGGTCAGCCGCTCCAGGCCCTGCGCACTCTGCCGTCCTCGACCTCGAAGTTCAGCCTGCCTTCGAGGTGTTCCATGGTCAGCATGGTGCCGGGCGCGACCGTGCGCACCGTCGTCCAGCCCCGCGCCAGTGCCCGGCGTTCCGCCTCGTCGGTGCGGAGCCCTGTGTAGTGCGCCGGATCGTCGGCGGCGGGTGAGGCAGCGGAAGAGGAAGCGGTCATGGCTCCCACCTGCCCCACCGAGGTGCTGCGCATGCCCCCGCCTCCGGGCCTGCTCCCGCCCCTACTCCGCGTCCAGCAGGAGCCGCTTCTGCGGTTTGCCCATCGCGTTGCGCGGAACCGCGGCGATGAAACGAACCTCGCGCGGCCGCTTGTGCACCGACAGATGCGTGGCGACGAAATCGGTCAACTCGGCGCCCGTGACCCCCTCGGCGACGACGAACGCGACGATCCGCTCCCCCAGGTCGGCATCCGGAACACCGATCACCGCCGCCTCCCTCACGCGCGGATGGTCCAGCAGCGCGTTCTCGATCTCACCCGCCCCGATCCGGTAGCCACCCGACTTGATCATGTCCGTGGACGCACGGCCCACGATCCGGTGCACACCGTCCCCGTCGACGGCCGCGATGTCACCCGTGCGGAACCACCCGTCCTCCGTGAAGGCGGCGGCCGTCGCCTCCGGCCGGCCCAGATACCCCGAGAACAAGGTCGGCCCCACCAGCTGGAGCTCACCGATCTCGGCGCCCGGCTCGGCGGCGATACGCGTACGGATTCCCGTGAGCGGGGTGCCTACCGCGCCGGGGCGGACCTCACCGCCCGCCCGCCCGCTCACGGTGATCAGGGTCTCCGTCATCCCGTACCGCTCCACCGGCCGGTGCCCGGTCAGCCGTTCCAGATCGCGGAAGACCGGCGTGGGCAGGGCAGCGCTTCCCGACACCAGCAACCGGGCCCTCGACAAGGCGGCCGCCGCCTGCGGGGCGGCCGCGATGCGCGACCACACCGTCGGCACCCCGAAGTACAGGCTCCCCCCGGCTTCCGCAGCCTCCGCATACGCCTCCGGCGTCGGCCGGCCCGTATGGACCAGGCGGCTCCCCGTCCGCAACGCCCCGAGGACACCCAGGACCAGCCCATGGACGTGGAACAGGGGCAGCCCGTGGACGAGCGTGTCCGCCGCGCTCCACTCCCAGGCATCGGCGAGCGCATCCAGGTCGGCGGTGATCGCGGCGGTGCCGAGGACCACGCCCTTGGGGGCGCCGGTGGTCCCGGAGGTGTAGAGGATCAACGCGGGATCCTCGGACACCGCCTCCGGCACGGTGGGTACGGCCGATGCGGCGGGTGCCCGGCGGGCGAAGTCCACCTCGATGGGACGGGCGCCGGAGTCCCGCAGGATGTGATCACGTTCGGCGGGCCCGGCATCGGGAGGCAGCGGCACGCACGGCACTCCGGCAAGGAGTCCCCCGACCACCGCGGCGACGGTCTCGAGCGAGGCGGTAGCGGTCACCGCGAACGCGCGCACCGGGCCGAGGGCGGCCAGGTCGGCGGCCACCGCACCGGCTGCACCCAGAAGTTCCTCGTAGGAAGCAGTGCGACCCGCGACGCCGACAGCGTCCGCGCGATCCCCGAAAACACCCGTCAGGGCGGTCAGCATGACGGCAGCTCCGATCAGCGACGAGCAGAAACGACCCGGTCAGCCTACGGTGGCGCCACGGCCCGTCCCCCACCTGTCGACGACGGGACCGTTTCCTCTGTGTTCTCCGGTTTCTCCGGTTCCTCCGTTTTCTTCGGATCCACGGGTTTCCGGGGCCGGGCTCGGGGCACGCGCCGACTGGGGGGTTCCGACGTACGGGAAGGATCCGCCATGGACGACCAGGGAGGCGCCGGCGGCGCCCCGCTCCACGACCACGACGACGAGCAGAGCCGGCGCAGGGCACCGCACGTCGCGCCCCGCTCCACGGCGCCCCGCACGGGCGAACCGGATCTACGGGCCGTGCGGGCGGCGGACACGGACGAGGCCGCCCGTCTGGACCGGCCGGGCGACGACAGCGGGTCCCCGCACGAAAGGCGCCGGCCCGGGCGTGAGCACTGACGGCGAGCGCTGACGGACAGCCGCAGGCGCTGCCGTCCACCGCGCGGGGGAGCGCTCAGAGTCCGTACCGCATGCGGCCCAGAGCCGTCATCGGCCGGTCATGCGCGGCGACCGGGGCCGGGAGGCAGGTGGAGCCGGTCAGGTAGCGGTCCACGGCGGCGGCCGCAGCGCGGCCCTCCGCGATGGCCCACACCACCAGGGACTGCCCCCGGCCTGCGTCGCCCGCGACGAACACTCCCGGCGCCCGCCCGCCGGCCGCCGCGAAGCCGGCGTCGCGCGCGAAGTTGCCGCGCTCGTCGAGGTCCAGGCCCAACTGCCCGCGCAGTCCACCGGCCCGCTCGGGGCCCGAGAAGCCGAGGGCCAGCAGGACCAGGCCGGCCGGTATGACCTGCTCGGTGCCGGCCAGCGGGCTGCGGGCCACCGGCTCGACGGCGGTCAGGTGCAGCGCCCGTACCCGGCCCGCGGCGTCCCCCTCGAAGCGCAGAGTGGCGCAGGCGAACAGCCTGGGGTCCCGGCCCTCGCGCCCGCGGGCCTCTTCGTGGGCGTGGGAGATCCGGTACGTCCTCGGGTACACGGGCCAGGGCTCGTCGTCGGTCCGGCCCGCGCCGGGTTCGGGATTGATGTCGAGCTGGAGCACGGACACCGCGCCCTGCCTCAAGGCCGTGCCGAGGCAGTCGGAACCGGTGTCACCGCCGCCCACGATGACCACGTGTCTGCCTTCGGCGGTGAGGGGGGATACGGGGTAGTCGCCCTCGCGCACGCGATTGGCGCAGGTCAGGTAGTCCATGGCCTGGTGAATACCGTCCAGCGAACGGCCGGGGACCGGCAGCTCCCGGCGCTCGCCGGCTCCGATCGCGACGACGAGCGCGTCGCAGCGGCTCCGCAGCTCGTCCGCCCCGGCACCGGTCGCGCCGCCGACGTCCGTGCCCGTGGTGAACATCGTGCCCTCGGCGCGCATCTGCTCGATGCGGCGGTCCAGGTGGGCCTTCTCCATCTTGAACTCGGGGATGCCGTAGCGCAGCAGTCCGCCGATCCGGTCGGCCCGCTCGTGGACCGTGACGCGGTGCCCCGCCCGGGTCAGCTGCTGCGCTGCGGCCAGTCCGGCCGGACCGGAGCCTATGACGGCCACCGCCTTGCCGCTGCGCTTCTCCGGCGGTCTGGGCGCCATGTAGCCGCGCCGCAGGCCCTCGTCCGCGATCGCCTGCTCGACGTTCTTGATGGTCACCGGGTCGGCGTTGATCGTGAGGACACAGGCGTCCTCGCAGGGGGCCGGGCAGAGCCTTCCGGTGACCTCCGGGAAGTTGTTGGTCGCGTGGAGCCGCTCGTACGCGGCATGCCAGTCGCCGTGGGCGGCGTACGCGTTCCACTCGGGGATGAGGTTTCCCAGGGGGCAGCCGGTGTGGCAGAACGGTATGCCGCAGTCCATGCAGCGGTCGGCCTGCCGGGAGACGAGCGGCAGCAGCGCCTGGCCCGCGTAGACCTCGCGCCAGTCGCCGAGCCGTTGCCCGACGGGGCGGGCCGGCACGGCCTCGCGGGGGATCCTGAGGAAGCCGAACGGATCGGTCACGCGCCGCCTCCCTGGATCGTGGGCGCGGCGAGGTACACGGACCGCGCACCGTGTCACTCGCACGCGCGTTCTGTGGCGGTTCAGCCAGATTACGCCGCCTGGGCGGCAGCGCCCTGGGCGACCGAGGAGAGCGACCGGACGGGCGCGGACGGTGACGGCGGGGTCCTGCCGAGCCAGGGGCGGGACCGTGGCTGCCGGCTCGCGCGCCTGCACGATCTCGCCCCCGCCGGACGGGCGAGCCGGCCCCACAGCGACCAGCCGCATCCGCATCTGCATCCGCTCGCTGCGCACGTACGGGACCGCCGTCAGTTGAGCGGTTCCAGCGTCATGAAGGCCTCCTGCGGGTTGCCGTCGTGCACCAGCGACTCGTGGGCGCCCACGTCGTCGAAGGCGAAGCCGTACGCCTTACCGTCGGCCATCTGTCCGTGGATGACGCGGGAGTAGTGGTTGGTGACGGCGTCACGGTAGAAGTTGGCGCCGTTCGGGTCGGGCTGGGCCGGGTTGGTCAGGAGCGTCGACCGGTTGAAGCCCGCGCACAGGGTGCGGGAGATCGGGCCGCGGACCTGGTCGTTGGGTGCGTCCAGGAGCTTGTAGCAGCCGAAGACACTGTCGGAATCCGGCTTCTGGAAGCTGGTGACCACCGCTCCCGAGCCGTTGGTGAAGTTCATGACGTTGCCCGAGACCCGCCCGTAGTACTTGTTGTTCGGTTGGTTCGCGAAGGGCGTCACGGTGAGCGTGGAGGAGCTGTACTTGCTCCAGACCCGGTTGATGTAGTCGTTCATCACACCGGCGGGGATTCCGCCCGCCTCGATGCCGTGACCGGGCGAGAGCGCGCGCAGCGGTGTGCCGTCGGGCCGGGTCTGGATCAATCCGCCCCAGCCGGCCGAACGCAGTTGGGTGAAGACGGCGTTGTAGCCGCCCGGCTTGAGCCGGCCCGTGTTCGTGACCGTGCCGTCGGCCGCCTTCACGCCCACGGCGTACGGAGCCGAGAACATGTCGACCTGGGTGCTGTTGATCCACAGCCCGGCATCGTTGAGCGTGTACTCGGACCAGTTGAACAGGACGGTGCGGTTGGGGTCGGACGGGTTCTGCACGGCAGGCTGTACGAGGCCGCCGGTGCTGAGCTTGAAGACGATCTTCTGGCCTATGGAGAAGTAGACGCGTCCGGAGAACTTGGGTATCCGGATCGTCTTGGTCTGCCCGTCGGCCGGACCCGCGATCGAGGCGTCGGGGGCGGGGGTGGGTGGATTGCCTCCGACGGGCCAGGGGTGGAACCCGCCGTTGGCGTCGGCCCAGCCCTGTCGGCCGGTCGTCAGCTGCGTGCCCAGGTTGTACACGTACACCGGCTCGCTGCGACCCGAGCTGTTCTTGATCGTGAGCGGGATGGTCGCCGGTACGGCCTCTGCCGATGACAGCGGACCGAGAGCCGTCAGACCGGCGGCGACCACCAGGGCCGAGAGCCCTGACGCAAGCACTTTCGATAAATGGAACATGATGATCCTCCTCGTGGGGGGGCACCTGGCAGTGAGGGAGGTGCGGCGCTCCCGTGCCTATGAGTTGACGACAGAGAGCGCTCTCAGCCTCGGCCTGCGTTCAACTTCTGTCAATGGACGGACCATCCCCTCGACCCGACCGGGCGAGCCCTGCCGGACCGTCCGAAGGGGGCGGGCACTGCCGACGTCCCCGACGAGGCCGATCCCCTCGGGGCACAGCGTCATGACGGGGTCCCTCTCCGGGTGAGCCGTACGGATCAGCTCACGGCCGAGGCATCCGTCCGGCCTGCACTTCCCGAACGGGCGCGGGCCCGGTCGCGGAACCATGCGTACACCCCCACCAGCACCGCCACGCCGACCCCGTACACCGGCAGCCACAGCGTCGTCGTGGCCGCCAGGCACTCGGCAACTGCCTTGCGGGCCTGGTCCTCCCGCGCGAACGCGACGGCCGGGCCGTCACTGACGGCCAGGTTCCCGAGCACGGCCTCCGCCTGGAGGGCCGCGTACCTGCCCATCAGCACGCAGTCGCCGCGCGTGCCCGGCATCGGGAACAGCCAGGCCCGGCGCTGCAGCAGGGGGGCCAGCGCGATCGCCACGCACAGGCCGACGACCAGCGAGTACGCGACCAGACCCCGCATGTACGGCGAGCGGAGGTCGGGGCTCCACTGCGCCCGTCGCTGAAAGGCGAGCATCACCGCAAGGAGCGTCACCCCGATGAACGTGGCGAACCACTGCCACGAGCCCTGGGCGAGCGCGAAAGTCAGCACCGCGGCGAGTCCGATGCCGATGACCCCGGGAGCGGGAATGCCATCGGCCGCCGCGGGGGTGACCGGCCTCGTCGTGGTCAGTCGTGGTCCGGATTCACTCACAGGCCTCTCCTGCAGGGCGGGGTGACCCAGCATGCGCCCGCGGGACGCCGCGGCCCCGGGTGCCATGCCGTACGCGCCCTGTGCCCCGCCCGGATGGCCCGCGCACCCGGCCGGCGGCGGGCTGCAGGGCGCGCTGGAGCCGGTGAGGCCGTCTCGGCTACGCTCGGCGCCACTGACGATCACTGAGCGGTCCCGGCCCACCGTGTCCGGACCGCCCCTCGGGAGACGCCGAAGCATGCATACGCCACCATCGCTGCCTGGGGCGGAACGTACTGACGCATCGTCCGTCCGGATCGGCGCGCTCGTTCCGCTGACCCGGCCCGGCTGGGTCGAGGCGGGCCGACACCTGCTCGCCGGCCTCGAGCTGGCCGTTCGCGAGGTCAACGACGCAGCCGGGATCGGCGGAAGGCCGCTGGAGCTGGTGGTCCGGGACACCGCGGCCGATCCCGAGAGGGCTGCGGCGGCCGTGGACGAGCTGGCTCGCCTGGGCGTGGCTGCCGTGGCGGGTGAGTACCACAGCGTCGTCGCCCGCGCCGCTGCCGCCCGGGCCGACGCCCTCGGCCTGCCGTTCCTCTGCTCGTCAGCGGTTCTCGACGCACTCACCGAGCAGCCGACGGAATGGGTCGCGCGTATCGCCCCGGCGCAGTCCCACGGCTGGCAGATCTACGCGGACTTCCTCCTCGGCGCGGGTCACAGCCGTATCGCCGTGGTGACCCAGCCGAGTGTCTACTGGGCGTCCGGGGTCCGCATCCTGCGGGAGTACCTCGCTCCGCGCGGCGGCGCCGTCGTCGAACTCGACGTGCGCACCCGCGACCCCGCCGCGGTGTGCGACGAGCTCGCCGGCCACCGTGCGACAGCCCTCCTCCTTCTGGTCGGCCACCCGGACCCGGCCGTGCCGATCGTCCGGGCCGTCCGCCGCGACCGGCGCCTCGCCGGGATCCTGATCGGCGCTCCGGCCGGGCAACCGGAGTTCCCCGAATGGTCGTCGCTGTTGGGCCGTGACGGCGCCGCGATCCCGTTCCTGCGCTACCTGCCGGAACGCCTCGGCCCGCTCGGTGCACGTGTCGGGACGGCCCTGCGCGAACGGCTGGGGCAGGCACCCTCCTTCGTCGCCTTCGAGGGGTACGACACGGTCCTCGTCCTCGCCGACGTGCTGCGTGCCCGCGTCGGCGAGGACGAGGCGGGCACCGCCGGGCCCTGGTCGCGCGTGGCGGTCGAAGGCACCCGCGGGCAGATCCGGTTCTCCCGTACGCCGGGCATCGGCGTACGGCAGTGGACCTGGGCTCCGACCCAGGTCGTCGATCGTGACCCGGCGGATCCTGATCGCTTCCGGATCCTCCACTCCGGCTGAGCGGCACGAAGCCGAGTCCGCGGAGCGAGGTGTCCGAGCGGGACCGGCGCACCACCGGTGCTCAGGTCAGTAGACCATCCAGGGGCCGCCGAAAAGGACATCGAGGACATAGCCCACTCCGAGGCTGACCAGCACGAAGAGGATGAGCATCAGCACGGTGACCACGGCGAACTGACCAACAGGATGCCTGAGGTACCGCTGGCGGAGCGGGCGCCGGATCGTCATGCCTCCATCGTGCCTTCCCGCGTCCCGAGCGCTCTAGGCGTGTTGTCCGGACGGGTTGGTGACGCGGCTGGCGGGTGTCTGGCCTTGGATGCCCGTGTGGTCGGTGGTAGTTGGACCGGTGCAGCCGGTCGGGGAACGCTTGCATTCGCGGGGGGTCGCAGGCTTCCTCGGCTTCGTTCGCGCCGACGAACACGCACACCGTCCCACACCCGACGACCTGATCCCGCTGACGGAGTACTCGCTGACCGAACGGGGCCGTCGGCTCTACGAACTGCTGGAACTGCTCTCCGCCTGGGGTCGGCCCGCGATCCGGCCCACGGCCACCGCGAACGCCTCCCGCCGACGGGCGGGATCTGTGCTGTGGCCAACGGTGGCCGCACCCGTTTCCGCACCGGTCCGACCGGAAGATCACGATCTGCAGCCGGAGTACTAGGCCTTGTCGGCCTTGTCGGCCTTGTTGGCCTTGTCCGGGCCGCCGAGGGCCTGTTCCAGGACCTCCAGGACGGTGTTGGCGAACAGCTCGGTCTTGTAGCCGGTCTGCGGCAGCGGCCGGCAGCGGCTCTGGACCGTCGCCGCGGCCGCGGCGAGGACGTCGGGGGTGGCCTCGCGGCCGACCAGGGCGGCCTCCACCTCCGTGAGCCGCAGCGGTACGCGGGCGACCCCGCCGGCCGCGACGGCGGCGTGTGTGACGGTGGAGCCGTCGAGCACCAGCCGGGCGGTGGCCTCGACCAGGGGCCATTCGGCGTGGGCCCGGCTGATGGCCCGGTGGCAGGCGGCGCGTTCGCCGGGCAGGGCCGCGGGCAGGTCGACCGCGGTGAGGATCCGGTCCGGCCGCAGCAGGTGGTCGGCGTGCGAGAGCCGGTCGCCGTCCCCGTACAAGTCGGCGACACCGCGCGGGGATTCGCCGTGGACGTGGACCTCGGCGTCGTAGGTGAGCAGGGCCATCGCGAGGGTGGACGGGTGCGGGGCGACGCACGGGCCGTTGCCGGTGACCACGCCGAAGTGGTGGTCGCCCTCGCGCGCGGGGCAGCCGGTGCCGCCCTTCTGGAGGCAGCTGAAGTGAGGGTTGCGGAAGTACCAACAGCGGTTGCGCTGCAGCAGGTTGCCGCCCACGGTGCCGGCGGCGCGGATCTGCGGAGTGGCCGCGGTCCCGGCCGACAGGGCCAAGGCCGGCCAGCCGGCGCGTACGCGCAGATCGGCGGCCAGCTCGGCGAGGGTGGTCAGGGCGCCGATCCGCAGCCCGCCGCCGGGCAGCGGCGTGCAGCCGCGCAGGTGGCCGATGCCGCCCAGGTCGGTGAACGGCCCCGGAGAGACGCCGCTGCGCTGCCGGGCGGTGGTGTCGGTGCCACCGGCGCGCAGCTCCCCGCCGCGGGCCTGGACGGCGGCCGAGAGGTCGGTGAGGGCGGTCTCCGTGCTCACGTACGCAGTCCTTCCAGGAGCCGGTCGGGGCGGATGGGCATGTCGTACGGGCGCCAGCCGGTGGCGTCGTGGACCGCGTTGGCCAGGCAGGCCGCGGTGGGCAGGGTCGCGATCTCGCCGAGGCCGACCCCGCCACCGGGCACGTGCTCGAAGCCCTCCTGGTGGAAGTGGACGGTGATCTCGGGGGTGTCCCCGATGCCGGGGATGCGGTAGTCCTCCAGGTTCTCGGTCAGCACCCGCCCGGTGGCCGGGTCGGTGCGCCGCTCCTCGTACAGGGCGTAGCCGACGCCCTGTACGACGGCGCCCTCGCACTGGCTGCGGGCGAGGCGCTCCTCGTGGATCCGGCCGGCGGCGATGCCGCTCCACACGCTCAGCGGGCGGACGCGACCGAGCCGGGTGTCCACCTCGACCTCGGCGACCTGCACCGATCCGGTGAAGCCGCGGCCGATCACGATGCCGCCCAGGGTGAAGGGGGTCACGAAGCCCCGGCGGTCGCGGGGGCGCCGGCCGGTGACCCGTACGCCGTGCGCCATGGCCAGCCGGGCGGCGACGTCATCGCCGCCGAGCGCGTCGCGCAGCCGGGCGGCGGCGTCCGCGGCGGCGGGCACGAGGGAGGGTGTGGTGCGGCTGCCGCCGGAGGTGGGGCCGTGGACGGCATCGCTGTGGCCGACCTCGGCGCGCACCCTGTCCTCCGGCAGGCCGAGCCCTGCGGCGACGGCCCGGCGCAGCACGGTGCGCGAGCCCGTGCCCATGTCCTGCACGGCGCAGCGGGCGACGACGATGCCGTCCTCGACGGTGAGTTCGACCTCGGTGACGGGATCGAGGAAGTACATCCAGTTGGCCGCCGCGACGCCGACGCCCCGGCGGAAGCGGCCGGTGCCGCCGCGGGAGCCCGACCAGACCGGGAGCGCGGCTGCCCGGTCGTAGAGGGCGTGCCGCTTGGGGTTGCCGTCCCAGCGGCGGCGCAGGGCGATCGGGTCCTGGCCGAGCCGGTGGGCCATTTCGTCGACGGCCTGCTCCAGGGCCCAGCACATCGTGGGTCCGCCGGGGCCGCGGAACGGGGCGCCCGGAGGACGGTGGGTGACGGTGTCGAAGTCGCGGAGCCGGCGGGGGGCCTTGCCGTACATGAACCGGGCCAGTGCCGCCACCGTGCCGCCGACCGAGATGCCGCCGTCGTTGTCCGCGTCCATGGCCAGGGCGCTCAGCTCGCCGGCCTCGTCCGCGACCATCGCCAGCCGGATCCGGGTGCCGGGCCGGTATCCGCCGTCGGTGAGTTCCTCGTCCCTGTCGAGCACCACCCGCACCGGGGCGCCGTGCAGCCGGGCCAGCTCGGCCGCGGCGACGACGTCGGAGGTCAGTCCCATCTTGCAGCCGAAACCGCCGCCTACGTGGACGGCCCGTGCCACCACCCGTTCGAGGGGCAGACCGAAGTGTTCGGCGGCGAGCTCGGCCGTGTGTCTCACGGACTGGGTGGACACCTCCAGGTGGAGGGTGCCGTCGACCCACTCGGCCAGACAGGCGTGCGGTTCGAGGGGGGTGTGCGTCTGCGCGGCGGTCGTGAACACGCCCTCCACCACCCGCTCGGGGTTCCGGCTGCGGGCCTCGGTGATACGGCGCACGGCTGTGGCGGGGCGTTTGCTCATGGCCGACGGGCCGCGGAGGTTGCCGCGCCAGCGGGCGGGCACCAGCTGCGGGGTCTCGCCGGAACCCGGTGCCCGCTTGCGTGACGCCTTGTCCGCGTAGACCTGCGGGCCCTCGCCGGTGCGGGCCTGGCGTACGTCCAGGGCCGCCGGCAGCACCTCGTAGTCCACCGTGACGCGCGCGGCCGCCGCCCGTGCGGAGGCGCGGTCCGGCGCCGCGACCGCGGCCACCGGCTGCCCTGCGTACCGCACCACGCCGTCCGGGGGCAGCAGCGGCACCAGGGGCAGGTCCCCGGCTTCGAGGGAGCGTACGTGGGCATGCGCGTGCGGCGAGCGGATGATCACGCCTTCCAGCAGGCCTTCGGGGCGCAGGTCCGTGGTGTACCGGGCCGATCCGTCGGTCTTCTGCGGGGCTTCGACGCGCGGGACCGCCGGCGCCTCCCCGGCGGGCGGGGCCGTGTCGTAGTCGCCCGCGCAGGCCGCGGCCACCGCGTTGAAGATCCCCTCGTACGCACCGCACCGGCACAGGTGTCCCGCGAGCGCGTCCGCGATCTGCTCCCGCCCCGGCCGGGTGCGGCCGTGGGCGGCTCGCCACCGCTCGAAGAACGCCGCCGCCCCGACCACGAACCCCGGGGTGCAGTAGCCGCACTGGAGGGCGTCCTCGCCGGCGAAGGCTCGCCCGACCGGGTGGCCGGACAGTCCCTCCACGGTCGTCACCTGCCGGCCGGCGAGCGCGACCGCCGGGGTCAGGCAGGAGACCCGGGGTTCGCCGTCGACCTGGATGGTGCAGGCCCCGCACACCCCGCCCGCGCAGACCAGTTTGGTGCCGGTCAGACCCAGCCGGTCCCGCACCACGTCCACGGCGGCCGGGTCGTCGTCCACGTCGACCGCGTGCCGGGTGCCATTGACCTCGAACTCCACGAGACGTTCTCCTCACCGCGGGGCGGCGTGCGTCGGACCTCGCGCCCGCCTTCACACCCTTTGATATCCCGCCTGCGGCTCCGGCGCAGTTCGGCGCGGGACGAGGAGCGGCCGGCGCTCAGCGGGAGTCGTCGGGCGTGGCGGTCGCGGCGCGGCGGAACTCGGCGTTGATGCGCTGGGCTTCTTCGAGCTGGTCCTCCAGGATGACGATGCGGCAGGCCGCTTCGACCGGGGTGCCCTGGTCGACGAGCTCCCGGGCGCGGGCAGCGATCCGCAGCTGGTAGCGGGAGTAGCGGCGGTGCCCGCCCGGGGAGCGCAACGGTGTGATCAGACGGGCCTCGCCGATGGCGCGCAGGAAGCCGGGGGTGGTGCCGAGGAGTTCGGCGGCCCGGCCCATCGTGTAGGCGGGGTAGTCATCGTCGTCCAGCCGGCCGCCGAGCGAGTCATCCGCTGTCATCTGCACCTCTTCTTAGAACGCGTCGAAGGGCCTTGGTGCCGTACGGCACCAAGGCCCTGAAGGGAATTCAACACCATCTGTCGGCCTCAGCGCTGCGCCGACTTCTGTTTCCGCGGTCGCGCCCGGGAGACGGGCGGGAGTGCGGGGATCGCGAATGCCTGACCGGGGACCACCTGCCGTTCGGGGGTCGTGCGGTACCCGGGCCGTGTGCTGCTGCCCGGGCGATCCTGATGGCGTCTGCCTCCTCCATTTCTTAGATCAGCGGTATGCGACAAACCCTAGGCACGTCAGAACCGGATGTCTACCGTGACGGGGATAGATTTTCTTTGTTCGACGATGAGAGATCTTCTCTCGAACAGCGCGTGAGGGCCCGACCGGACATGCCGGTCGGGCCCTCACGTGCTGTGCGGATGGTGCTGTGCGGTCAGACGGACACCGCTACGGGCTCGGGCTCGCCGAGCATCGCCGAGGCCCGCTGGAGCGGGGTCAGGCCGGGCGTCGAGGCGGGCGCGGCGGGCGCCTGCGGCAGGCCCCGGCACGTGAAGCCGAGCAGGGTCATCGCCCGCACGACCTCCGCGGCGCTGAAGTCGCGGCGGTCCTGGCGGGTGATGACCTGGCCGACCTGCTTGACCGGGTAGTGCCGGCGTCCGATGATCACGGACTCACCGTCGACGGGCTCGGGCTTGACGCCCTTCATCGACTCCAGCACCCCGCTCTTGGTCAGGTCGAAGGGGAATCTGGCGATGACGACGCGCATGATGCCTCACAAGGGGAAGAAGAAGGGTTCACGCTACGGCGTCGGCGGCGGACTGCCGTGCCGGCCTGCGCCGGGCGGCCGCCGCGGCGGGCCGGCGCCGGCTGCGCGCGGAGGGTCCGCTGCGCTCACGCCGCTCCGCCGCCGGGGCGGTGATGACGACCGGGATGCCGGAGGGGGCCTGGGCGCCGGTGATCCGGCTGAGGGCCTCTTCACCGGAGCGGACCTGGGTGGTCTGCGGGGTGATGCCGGCGGCGGCCATGAGCCGCGCCATGTCGCGGCGCTGGTTCGGGGTGACCAGGGTGACGACGCTGCCGGACTCCCCCGCACGGGCGGTACGCCCGCCGCGGTGCAGATAATCCTTGTGGTCGGTGGGCGGGTCCACGTTGACGACGAGGTCGAGGTTGTCGACGTGGATGCCGCGGGCGGCGACGTTCGTGGCGACGAGCACGCTGACGTGTCCGGTCTTGAACTGTGCCAGGGTGCGCGTGCGCTGCGGCTGCGACTTGCCGCCGTGCAGGGCGGCGGCCCGCACGCCGCTGTTCAGCAGGTGGCTGGTCAGCTGGTCCACGGCGTGCTTGGTGTCCAGGAACATGATCACGCGGCCGTCGCGCGCCGCGATCTCGGTGGTGGCGGCGTGCTTGTCACCGCCGTGCACGTGCAGCACGTGGTGCTCCATCGTCGTCACCGCGCCCGCGGACGGGTCGACGGAGTGACGACCGGGTCGGTCAGGTAGCGGCGCACCAGCAGGTCGACGTTGCGGTCGAGGGTGGCGGAGAAGAGCATCCGCTGGCCTCGGGCGTACCTGGTCGAGCAGGGCGGTGACCTGCGGCATGAAGCCCATGTCGGCCATCTGGTCGGCTTCGTCCAGGACGGTGATCGCGACCTGGTCCAGCCGGCAGTCCCCGCGGTCGATGAGGTCCTTCAGCCTGCCCGGCGTGGCGACGACGACCTCGGCGCCGCCGCGCAGGGCGCCGGCCTGGCGGCCGATGGGCATCCCGCCGACGACCGTGGTCAGCCGGAGCTTGACCGAGCGGGCGTAGGGGGTGAGGGCGTCGGTGACCTGCTGGGCCAGCTCGCGGGTCGGTACGAGGACCAGTGCGAGCGGCTGACGGGGCTCGGCGCGCTGTCCGGCGGTACGGGCCAGCAGGGCGAGGCCGAAGGCCAGGGTCTTGCCGGAGCCGGTCCGCCCGCGGCCGAGCACGTCGCGGCCCGCCAAGGAGTTCGGGAGGGTCGCGCCCTGGATCGGGAACGGCACGGTCAGGCCCTGCACGGTGAGTGCGGCGAGCAGTTCCGCGGGCATGGCGAGGTCGGCGAAGGCCTCGACGGCGGGCAGTGCGGGGGTGATCGTCTTCGGCAGGGCGAATTCACCCTGCAGCGCGGCGGGCCGGCGTCCGTACCCGCCCGAGCGGCTCGGACCACCGGAGCGGCTCGGACCACCGGAGCGGCTGGGGGCGGAACCGCCGAAGCGGCCGCCGCTCTTGCCGGATCCGGCTGCGCTGCTGCGCGTACGGGCAAATCGGTCGTTGGTGCGCGTGCGGTTCATGCGGAACCTTCCTCGATACGGCGCATATCAAGGAATTCCCGCGGGCGTGCACTGCGCGGAGAATTGCAAGAAACGGGCCGAATGGAAATGCGAAGCGAACCTGTCCGGCCGGATTTCCTGGCGGGTACAGGTACGGAAAAAGAGGTGACGTCGTCAGGCGCACAACCGGCGTATCGGCCGGGGCGTGATCCGCGTACGGAGGACTGCGGATTCCTGGGCGCCGTCCCCGCGGCCGGCACCGGGTGGGCGGGGCGGGGGGTGGGGCGGAAAATGCGTGCAGCTGAGGCCCGCACCCCGAAGGATGCGGGCCCCAGCTACGAAGTGCGCGTCAGCGTCAGGCGGGAACGATGTTCTCGGCCGTCGGGCCCTTCTGGCCCTGCGCGATGTCGAAGCTGACCTTCTGGCCCTCGAGCAGCTCGCGGAAGCCCTGGGCGGCGATGTTCGAGTAGTGGGCGAACACGTCGGCGCCGCCACCGTCCTGCTCGATGAAGCCGAAGCCCTTTTCCGCGTTGAACCACTTCACGGTTCCAGTAGCCATGTCATATCTCCTTTGGGGCAGTGCATCGGGGCCCACACTGTGTGGACTCCGTGTCGCCGCAATGATTACCCCGCCCGATAATGACCGGAAAAGTAAAAGTACTCCCAGGGGTGCAGACACCTGCTGGGGGCACTTGAAGTTTTGGGAACCACAACTGCAACTGAGATCGACAGTAGCACGAATCCAGACCCCGTGTACGGTGAAACATTTCACTCGCCCGCTGCAGGAAAAAGCCTCACGGCGTGGTTCGTCTAATTCTCATCGCGCGGACACAGATATTGACCGGCCGCCGGTCGATGTACGTCCGAAGGGGGCGTGGGCACGCGGCTCGCCGTACGGCCGTGACATCGTCCTGCGGGTCCGGTGGGTTACGGTCCGTTACCTGATCTTCACGTCACGCGGACGTCCGACCAGCTCCCCCGGAGACCACCGTGTCCCAGCTCCCCCGCCCCGCGCACACCCGGCGACTCCGGGTGGCCTCCGTGGCTGTGGCCTTGCTGGGTCTGCTGCTCGCCCCGGCCGCCGTACCCTCGGCCGCGGCACCCCGCCTCCCGGCCGGTCCGGGTTCCGCTCCCACCGCGACGGCGGTGGCGTCGGGCGGGACGGCCGCGCTGACCGGGTACGCGATCCGGTCGGCGGCCGAGGTACCCGACACGGCGGCCGCCGTGTCCACGCCGGGTTATGCGACGACCGGCTGGCACCGGGCCGGGCCCCGCTCCACGGTGCTCGCCGCGCTGGTCGCCGACGGCACGCACCCGGACCCCTTCTACTCCACCGACCAGCAGCGCATCCCGCGCCGTGACTTCGCCGATCCGTGGTGGTACCGCAGCGACTTCACGCTTCCCGACACCTCGGAGCGCACCTCGCTGGACTTCAGCGGGGTGATCTCCGCGGCGGACGTGTACGTCAACGGCCGGCAGGTCGCCTCGGCGGCCGGGGTGGCCGGTGTGTACACGCGCCACGAACTCGACATCACCGATCTGGTGCGGGCCGGCACCAATACGGTCGCCTTCCGGATCCGGCCCAACGATCCGCGCAAACACCTCACGCTGGGCTGGCTGGACTGGCTGCAGCCACCGCCCGACGCCAACATGGGCATCGTCCGCGATGTCCTGGTGCGCCGCCGGGGGCCGGTTTCGCTGCACGACGCCCACGTGGTGACCAGCCTGGACGTGCCGTCCCCGGAGACGGGCCCGGCCGAGCTGACGGTGAAGGCGCGGGTCCGCAACGACTCGCAGGAGGCCGCCACCGCGACCGTCACCGTCGCCATCGGCGGCACCGGGATCGTGCTGCGCGAGGACGTCACCCTGCGCGCCCGGGAGACCCGTACGCTCGTCTTCGCCCCGGACCGCCACCGGCAACTGCGCCTGCAGCGGCCCGCTCTGTGGTGGCCGGCCGGTATGGGCCCCCAGAACCTGTACGGACTCCACCTGACGGCGACGGTGGCCGGCAACCGCTCGGATTCCGTCCGCCACACGTTCGGCATCCGTGACGTGAAGGCGCCGCTGGACTCCGCCGGCGCCCGCCGGTACACGGTCAACGGCCGCCCCCTCCTGATCCGGGGCGCCGGCTGGTCGGCCGACGAGCTGCTGCGCTGGGACACCACCGCCGCGGAGGACCGGATCAAGGCGGCGCTCGACGCGGGTCTGAACACGCTCCGCCTCGAAGGCCATATCGAGCCGGACGAGTTCTTCGACCTCGCCGACCGGCACGGAATGCTGATGCTGCCCGGCTGGGAGTGCTGCAACAAGTGGGAGGGGCCGGTCAACCCCACCGGTACGGGCGAGAAGTGGAACGACGCCGACCGTCTGACCGCCCGTGCCTCCATGGCCGCCGAGGCCGCCCGGCTGCGCGACCATCCCAGCGTCCTGTCCTTCCTCATCGGCAGCGACTTCGCACCCGACGCCGAGACCGAGCGGGCCTACCTCGACGCGCTGCGCGCCGCCGACTGGCCCACCCCGGTGGTTCCGGCCGCCTCCGCCGTCACCACGGCCCTGAGCGGCCCGTCGGGCATGCGGATGACCGGACCCTACGACTGGGTCCCGCCCTCGTACTGGTACGACAAACGCGAGGGCGGCGCGACGGGCTTCAACTCCGAGACGAGCGCCGGACCCTCGATCCCCACCCTCGACACCCTGCGGCGCACGCTCTCGCCGGCCGAACTCGAAACCCTCTGGAAGTCACCCTCCGCCCCGCAGTACCACCGCTCGCCCTCCCGCACCTTCAACACACTGAAGCTGTTCAACGACGCCCTCGCACACCGCTACGGCGCGCCGCGCAGCCTGCGGGACTACGTGGCCAAGGCCCAGCTCGGCCAGTACGAGAACGTCCGCGCCCAGTTCGAGGCCTACGCGCGCAACGCCACGGACTCCACCGACCCGTCGACGGGGCTCGTCTACTGGATGTTCAACAGCGGCTGGACCTCCCTGCACTGGCAGCTCGTCGACCGCTACCTCGACCAGGGCGGTGCCTACTACGGCGCGAAGAAGGCCAACGAGCCGCTGCACATCCAGTACTCCTACGACGACCGGACCGTGGCCGTCGTCAACCGCAGGCCGGGCGCCGTTTCCGGTCTCACCGCCCGGGTCACCCTGTTCGGCACCGACGGGGCCTGCCTCTACGACCGCACCGTGCGCGGGCTGCGGGTCGGCGGCGACGGCGCGCGGACCACCGCGGTCACCGTTCCCGCCGTCGTCGCCGCCGCGGACGGGCCGGATTCCACGTACCTCGTCCGGCTCACGCTCACCGACAGCGCCGGCCGCGAGGTCAGCCGCAACGTCTACTGGCTCTCGACCCGTCCCGACGTCCTGGACTACGACGCCACCGACTGGTACCACACCCCCACGACCACCTACGGCGACCTCACCGGCCTGAACTCCCTCGCGGCCGCCACCGTGACCGCGACCGCCCGCACCACGCGCCACGCCGGCTCGCACTCCACCACCACGGTCACCGTCCGCAACACCAGCAGCGGGAACACACCTGCGCTGCTGACCGATCTCCATCTCGTCGACGGCCGGGACGCGCCTGTGCTGCCGGTCCGCTGGAACGACAACCAGATCAGTCTCTGGCCCGGCGAGAGTGCCGTCCTGACGGCCCATCACCGGACAGTGGGCCCGGCCGGTACGACACTCCGGGTCCGGATCTCGGGCTGGAACACGCCCACCACCCACATCACGGCGAGCTCCCCGTGACCCCGGACGGCCCGCCCGGCGGGCCAGTACTCCAGCTGTAGATCGTGATCTTCATGTCTGGCATGCGGCTTGTCGCCGGTAACGACTGGTGCGGGATCGCTGCTGATGGCGGCGTCGCCAGTCGGACCAGCCGAGTCGGTGGGCGACATCGTGGAGGGGCTGGAAGACGTGCGTGGTGAACAGGCGCTGGATCTCGTTACAGGACAGCGGGACCAGCCCGTTTGGGGGCCCAGCGAGTCCAGGAGGGGGAGCGGGGGACTTGGTTCTCATCGAGTCCGGCCAGCCCTTTCTCGGTTTGGAAGGTCTCTTCCACACGCCATCCGATCCGGCCACCCGCACGAGCTCGGTCAGCCGCACCGGCTGGGGTGAGAGGCAGCGGTAGTAGGCGAGTTCGCCGGTGGCTCGGAGCCGTGCGCAGTTTCGGGTTGCTGCCGTAGACCTCGTCACCGGTGACAAGGCCCTCGAATGCTTCCTGCCGGCGGGCGGGGCCCACGCCGTGACTTACGGCCACCACCTGATCTTCTGTCTTCACGCAACGATGATTTTCGGTGGCCTTACCCGTTCCCGCAGCGACCCCGCCAGCAAAATCATGTTTTGGCGAGTCTGCCGTGGCAGGTGAGTGCTTCCGCCCTGTTCCCCGAAGGCACCGCCAACCGCGCTGTGGATGCCGTTGGCAGCAGGGCTCGGTCAGTCGCTTTACCCGTAGTTCATGAACCAATGAGTGTCGAAAAAGCGGGCCATCGTGAACGGGTGATGCGGATCGATGAGGATGCGGCAGACGAACTCAGCGGCTTGGCAGTCGAAGGCGACGTCCTCACCGTCGAAGGACCGGACCACGACAGGCCAACGGTCGGGGTCGCCGCCGTCGGCCCTCCAGCAATACAGGTTCTCGTGCTCCGTGCCTGCCCAGATGAGCAGGCCGTCCTCCCTGAGACCCGTCCACGGTTCCTGGTGCAGGTCCAGGAATCCGTCGAAGGCGCCCTTGCCGAACGTCTGGACCATCTGCTTGTAGTCGCTCGGCAGCGCGGTGCCCAGGCGGGACTCCATCTCCGCCCAGTCCATGTCCGGCCGCTGGTCGGACTGTGTCCAGCCGGTGATCAGTCTGAGCCGCTCCATCCAGTCCATGTCCGCTTCCTCGTCCTCGTCCGGAGCGACCCCCAAGGGTTTGGGCACCTCTCTGGGAGCAATTACGAGCACCGACCGCTCGGTCCCCTCGGCGTCCCGCGCCGTCCCCGTGCCGACCCACTGATCCCCGTACGCCCACGCCCGTAGCATCACGGCTCGGTCCTCGAAGGGGATGATGAGAGCCGCCCCCCTGGAATCGTCGACCGTCGGATCGGTGAAGCCATCGAGGATGAGGGTGCGCGGGGCGCCATACCTGCCTTCGAGCAGGTCGGTCAGGTCCTGCAGGTCCAGATCGCCGGGCAGGTACATGTAGCTGTTCCCGGGGTTGAGTTGGGCCAGCAGATCGTTGACGTCCGCTTGTGTGAGCTCCATGGCGGACAGTGAAGCGCACCGCACTGACAATGCGGCCCCTCAAGCCTTCGAATGTTTCCTGCCGGCGGGCATGGTCCACGCCGTGCTCTGCGGCCACCACCTGATCTTCTGTCTTCACGCAACGATGCTCAACGGTGGCCGTACGCGGCCCCGCAGCGGCTAGAGGTGTGAGGCATGGTTCGACCACCTTGCGGCTACGGTGGATGGCCTGGTCGAAGGCGGGCGGCGCTCGCCGCGACCCGCCGGCCGTCCAGGCGCCGGGCTCGTATTCGTCGGCCAGCATCCGCCCAGGTCGTCAACCGCCGACGCTCTGGTTTGGAGGTGATCCGTTCCCCCGTACAGGTCGCGCGGGATAATCACCACCGCCGGGCCGGTCGGCCCGGCGGAGCCAGGGGGTGGCGGCAGAGTGCCGAGCAACGAGAGCGACGTCGACGAGTCCTTGGTCGCGGTGGCCCGGGAGAGGCTCCGGGCGGGGGTGGAGCCGGCCGTGGTGTGCGGCGAACTCGCTGCGCGGACGCGGCGGTGGTTGGACGCGGCGCTGGCCGTCGGGCAGGCGCGGGGGATCCCGAAGGCGGACCTGCGAATGCGGCTCGGCGGGGAGCGGGAGCGGGCAGGACGAGTTTCACCCAGGCGAGGAGGAGGATTACGGCCTGCTGCTGGAGATCCATGGTGTGTTCGACGTCCCCAAGCAGCTCGACGAGCGAGAAGTGGTGATTGCGGAACACCTGCGGACTGCATGGGTCGCCACGGGCGGCCTGGGCAGCGGCCACGCCGTCAGCCTCTCCCGACGATTCGTCACGGGCGAACTGTCCCTCGCTTTCCGCACGCTCGCACGCTTCGGTCCCCGCCACGGCCGAGGGCGGCCGACGGAGTTCTGGACCGCGATGGTGGCCGCCGGCGAACTGCTCGATCCGACGGACGGGGACGAGCACGGGGCCGTGGCGCAAGCGCTCGACGAGAGCCGTGCGCGTCTGGCCGAATGCGCCCGATGAGGACTGCCCGGAACAGGGACGGCCCAGCGCGGTTCCGTGCGGGAGGCGGCCATGCGGCACTGCTTGCGGTGGCGAAGGACCTCTCGGAGTCGGGTGGTGTCTGATAGATGATCACTTGGTCGGTTCGCGGAGCCAGAGGATCGGTGAGGCGAGGGCGATGCCGGGGCGGTAGCGGTCTGCAAGTCTGTCGAATCGGGTGGCGATCGCGCGGAACTGCTCGAGGCGGGCAAAGCATCGTTCGACCACGTTGCGGCTACGGTAGACGGCCTTGTCGAATACGGGCGATCGTCCGCCGTGGCTCCCGAGCCGCAGCCGGTTGGCCCGCCTGGTTGCGGCGTTCGGGGATCGTCGCGGCGACGCCCCGATGCCGGAGCGAGCGACGGATCGCCCTGCTTGACCAGGCCTTGTCGCCCAGCACACGGTCCGGCCTCGCGCGAGGGCGCCCCGTTCCGGCACGGGGGACGCGGATGCCGTGCGCACGGCCCGGGTCTTCCAGTTCGTCCCCGTTCGCGGCCCCCTTTGGCGGGCGCCGACGGCTTGCTGGTGGGCCCGATTGACAGTGGAGTCGACGGCCACGGTCCACTCGACCCGGCACACCGCGTCGTCACGGACCTGAACGTACTCCAGCAGCCTGGCCCAGGTCCCGTCGGCTTCCCAGCGGGCGAACCGCTCGTAGACGGTTTGCCAGGGCCCGTACTGCTGGGGCAGATCGCGCCATGGAGCCCCCGGTCCGCAACCGCCACAGCCCACCGTTGACCACCTGCCGGTGGTCACGCCACGGACGCCCACGCCCGTCCATTTGCGGCAACATGGGCTCTATCCGCTCCCGAGTCGCATCCGTCAACTCGCCTCGACCTGCCACAAGATCAATTATCGGACAGGCCCTAGGGGGTGTCTTGTCGATCAGGCCGGATCAGGGAGCGGGGCCTGGTGCCGTGGATCGCAAGGCGGACGAGGGAGGCGACGCGGAGCGTCGCCGACCGAGGACAACGCGGCGAGGCGCGGCACCAGGCCCCGCGAGCCCGGCATGATCGGCAAGACACCCCCTAGGCCGCATTGACCCTCCCGATATTCGCTTGCGCACCATCCGTCACTCGCGCCAGCGTCGGACCCGAAACCGAACGAAGGCAGAGCCGATGACCACCGCATCTCCCCAACCCGTCGACCACGAGCTCATCCGGGCCGCGACGCACACCGCGCGCACCCGGTGCCACGGCGACAACCACACCGTGGCTGCCGCGGCCCGCGCCCGGGACGGCCGGATCATCACCGCCGTGAACGCCTACCACTTCACCGGCGGCCCCTGCGCCGAGCTGGTCCTCATCGGTACCGCGGCCGCCCAGGGCGCGTACGTACTGGACACCATCGTCGCCGTGGGCGACCGCGACCGGGGGATCGTTCCCCCGTGCGGCCGATGCCGCCAGGTCCTTCTCGACTACTTCCCCGCCATCGAGGTCATCGTCGGCACGGACGACCGCCCCCGGGCCCTCCCCATCACCGGCCTGCTCCCCGAAAGCTACGTCTGGGCCGACCACCAACTCGACCCGGCATGAACCCCTGAGCGACCGGGGCAGTTCCGGATCGACCGTTCCCGATGCCGTCTGGCAGGATCTGGATCATGAGTGACGCACCGTTCGACGCCGTGTTCTGCGACTTCGACGGGGTCCTGCGCCTGTGGGATCCCGATGGGATGGCCGCGCTCGATCGGAAGGCCGGACTGGCCGAGGGCACGCTCGCGTCGGCCGCGTTTCGCCCCGGGCTTCTCGATGCCGCCGTCACCGGTCGGATCAGTGACGAGCAGTGGCGCCGGCGCGTCGCGGACGATCTTGCCGAGTCCTGCGGATCAGCAGCGCTTGCCCAGGATCTCGTCAGGGGCTGGACGGCGCTGACCGGCCGCGTCGATTCCGCTGTCCTGGAACTCCTGACCGCGGTCCGCCGCCGGGTGCCGGTGGTCCTGCTGTCGAACGCGACCACGCGGCTGGAGGCCGATCTCACCGCCCTGGGGCTGGCCGACGCGTTCGACGCGGTCGTCAACACCGCCCGCACCGGGTTCGCCAAACCCGATCGGCGGGTCTTCGAGGCCGCGGCGCAAGCGGTGGGGGTGAAGCTGCAGCGGTGCCTGTTCATCGACGACACGCCTGGACACGTCGCCGCTGCACAGGCGGCCGGGCTGACCGGGATCCACTACCGCCATGTCGATCAGCTGAGGAGTGCCACCGCGTCCCTGCGATCGTGACCTGCTCTGCCCGGCCCGCTCGAAATGCGCAGGTGGCAGCGATGACGCGTCTCGTACAGTGCTGCGATGTCGACTGTAAGAGCGATGACCGAAGCCGATGTCACGGCTGTCTCCGAGATACGGGTGACCGGCTGGAAGGCCGCGTACGCCGGGATCGTGCCCCAGTCCTACCTCGATCGCATGACGGTCGAAGAGGACGCGCACCAGCGCCGGCTGTACTTCACGAGGCCGGACAAGGCCACGACCGATCTGGTGGCGGTGGACGCCCGGGGTGGGGTGGTGGGCTGGGCGTGTCTCGGGCCCTCCCCTACGGCTGCGGGCGAGCTCTACGCTCTGTACGTCCAGCCCTGGCTCATCGGCTCCGGAATCGGACGCGCGCTCCTCCAGGCCGTGCACGCCGACGCTCTGGCCCGCGGC
This sequence comes from Streptomyces xanthophaeus, assembly GCF_030440515.1. GTDB lineage: Bacteria > Actinomycetota > Actinomycetes > Streptomycetales > Streptomycetaceae > Streptomyces > Streptomyces kutzneri. Next base: position 8,151,109 of record NZ_CP076543.1, on the reverse strand, counting down.
TTCGGCTCGGTCCTGCTGTGGGTGCTCACCGACAACACCCGGGCGCGCCGGTTCTACGAACGAGCCGGCTACGCAGCCGACGGTGCCGTCCAGGCCGACGACTACGACGGAGTGTCCATCACCGAGGTCCGTTACCGTCTCGCCTTGTAGCGGGGCTCCGTGGCGTGGCCTGAGAGGCGTCGTGTGCGGGCCGGTCGAAGCGGTGCGGCGGCGCTGGCCGGTTTGCGGCTGGACAGTCGGGCACGAGCGGCCGGAGCATGGCGCGCAGGTGCGAGGCCTTTCCAGCGGAAGGACCGTCAGATGAGCGTGGACGACGGGAAATCAGGCGGCCGGCGGCCTTGGCAGCGGTCGCCCGCGAACGGCAACCGGGGACCGGTGGGACCGGGAGGCCCCGATGCGCCGGGAGGACTCCCCCACGAGCCGATTCCCGCCGGCGCGCGGATGCCGGACGCCGTGCGGAACCTGCGTGTGCTGATGATGGTCGTGGGCGGCATGCAGGCCCTCCTCGGGGTGGCTCTGGTGACCAACAGCGTGGCCGTGGCCACATCCATCTGGGGCGACGGTGACGCCTCCACCCCGTGTTGCACCACGCCGGGCGAGGATCACGCCGGGATGGTCGTGTTCGTCGGCCTGATCGTCCTCGCGGTCTCGGCCTGGGGTGTCACCGCCGCCCTCAAGTTCCCCACGCGCCATCGGAATCTGCGCGTGTCCGCCTTGGCCTACGGGTGGACGGCCCTGCCCTTCAGCTGGGCGTTCTTCCAGCTGATACCGCTGCTGGGATTCGCCTGGCTCGTGCCGGCGGTCCTGGTGATCGTCCGCCCGAACCAGCCGGAAAGCCGTGCCTGGTTCAATCATCGGCCCCTGTGACGCGAGGAGGCGGAGCGCCGGCGGCCCCCGCCGGAAGGAACGATCCTCTGCGGGGCCTCCCGGGTGACAGGGGCAGGCGCCCGGCCCGGCATACCGCCCCGCGGCCGTCCGTTTCACCACCATGTGCCCGTGATCCCATCCCACTTGACCGGTGCGCTCTCCGCCCTCGCCCTGCTCGCGCCCGCCTCCGCGTTCGCGGCCTCCGCCCCCGTCTCCGTCACTCCCCCGGCCCACGCGCCGGTCCGGGCCGGGGACTTCTTCGCCGACCTCCCCAAGGGCGGTGACCTGCACAACCACCTGTCCGGAGCGGTCACCACCGAGTTCCTGATCGAACTCGCCGCCGGGGACGGCCTGTGCATCACCACCGACACCACCACCGCCGTGCCCCCGCCGTGCGGGGCCGGCACCCGGCCCGCCGCCGACGCCGTCACCGACGCGGCGTTCCGCCAGCAGGTCATCCGGGCCTGGTCGATGCAGGACTTCCCGGCGGACGGCAACGGCCACGACCACTTCTTCGCGACCTTCGGCAAGTTCGGCGAGGTGACCTGGAGGCACCCCGGCCGGATGCTCGCGGAGGTCGCGGGCTCCGCCGCCCGGCAGAACCAGTTCTACCTGGAGACCATGATTTCCCCGGCTTCCGGCCAGGCCCGGACGCTCGCCGACCGGGTCGGCTACGACGCCGACCTCGACCGCATGCACGACAAGCTCCTGGCTGGCGGGGGCCTGGACGCGGTCGTCCGGCAGGCCCGTGCCGATGCCGACAGCACGGACGTCGAGTTCCGCAGCGCCGCGCACTGTGACACTCCGCAGCCCGACGAGGCGTGCTCCCTGCCGTACCGGTGGATCTCCCAGGTCGCCCGCGCCGGCTCCCCGGAGCGGGTGTTCACCCAGATGGCGCTGGGCATGCGGCTGGCCGAGCGCGACCCGCGCTTCGTCGCCGTCAACCTGGTGCAGCCGGAGGACGACCCGGTCGCCCTGCGCGACTACCGCCTGCACATGCGCATGCTGAACTACCTCAAGACCCAGTATCCGAAGGCGCACATCACCCTGCACGCGGGCGAGCTGGTGCCCGGCCTGGTCAAGCCGGAGGACCTCACCTTCCACATCAGGGAGGCCGCCCAGACCGGCCGCGCCGAGCGGATCGGGCACGGTGTGTCGGTCCTGCACGAGGACCGCTGGGAGTCACTCATGCGCTACATGGCCGAGCGGCGTATCGCGGTGGAGGTCCCCTTCCACAGCAACGAGCAGATCCTGCGCGTCTCCGGCGACGCGCACCCCTTCGCCACCTACCGCCGCCACGGCGTGCCGGTCGTCCTGGCCACCGACGACCCGGGCGTGTCGCGTATCGAGATCACCGACGAGTACCGCCGGGCGGCGGAGATGTACGGACTCGGGTACCCGGAGCTGAAGGACCTGGCCCGCGCCTCCCTGGAACACTCGTTCCTGCCCGGCCGGGGCCTGTGGAACCGTGACGTGCGCACCGGCTACCGTCCGACCGGGGCGTGTGCCCACGAGCAGCAGGGCGCCGAGCGCCCGAGCGAGCGGTGCGCCCGGTTCCTGGACGCCAGCCCGAAGGCGCAGGTCGAGTGGCGGCAGGAGGCGGCCTTCCAGCGCTTCGAGGCCGAGCACGCCCGCGCCACCCGCCCCGCCTCCCACTGATCCCGGAACCTGGCCGGACCGGCCCGCACCCCTCGGGGGCGCGGGCCGGTCCGCGGTGTCGTCGACGTTCAGCGCATGATGGCTGTCATGGAGATCGCGGTCGAGAAGATCAAGGTGTGGTTCCGGTTCGTCCCGCGCGAGGGATGGTTCCCGCAGGACACCGAGGGCCTGTGGGCGACGAAGCTCGGCGATGACACCGCGAGCGTGGAGAACTGCCCCTTCCTGCAGGACGGGGTGGCCGAGGGCGATGTGGTGCGGTACCGGACCGACTCCGACGGGCTCCACTGGGCCGTCGGACGGGTCAGTTCCTCCGGGAACTGCACGATCCGTGTGGTGCCGGTGCCCAACGGTCCCCTGGGGCGCAGCCCGCAGGCGGTGCACCAGCGCCTTTCGGCGTTCGGGCTGGGCGGCGAGGTCTTCAGCGAGGACTTCCCCATGCTGGCCCTGACCGCGGAGGCAGGGGCGGACTTCGCCGGGATCAAGGCTCTCCTGGACCGGGGCCGGGACGAGGGATGGTGGCACTACGAGGTCGGCTGCGGCACGGACGAGTGGTGGAACGCCTGAAACCGACCGGACCTTCGCGGCAGCCCCCGGGGGGCGGGCGCGCCGGCTCGAACGTCGTCCCGAACGCGCGCGATGCTCCCGGTCCGGCCGTGACGGCGCCGCATCCGGACCGTTCTTCAGGGCACCAGTGAAGGAGCCTTCGATGACCGAATCCGACGAACCGTACGGTACCGCCGCGCTGCTGGTCGACTCACGGGGCCGGTACCTGTTGCACCTGCGCGACGCCAACAAGAACATCTGCGATCCGGGTACGTGGTCGATCCCGGGCGGAGGCCGGGAGGGCGAGGAGACGGCGGCGCAGGCCGTCGAGCGGGAACTCCTCGAAGAGACCGGCCTGATGGTGCCGTTGGAGCCCTTCACGGTCGTCGGCTGTACCGGGCCCGGGCCGGACGGGCCGGCCGAGGGCCGTATCCAGGTGTATCTGGGGGCCTGGGACGGCGACGCCGACGAACTCCCGTGTCCCGAAGGCATCATGTTCCGCCATTTCGACGCAGCCACGATCCCTTTCCTGACGATGTGCCCGTGGACGGCGGAGGTCATCGAGCTCCACCAGGCCCGGGGCCTCGCCCCGGCCGTACCGGCCCAGGCCCGGCCCGGCGGCCGGGCACGGCGGAACATCGTCGGCGTTCACCTCTACCTCGAACGCGACGGTCAGGTCCTGCTCGGGCTGCGTCACCCGGACTCCGCCTTCGCCGCGTCCACCCACCACTTCCTGGCCGGACACTGCGAGCAGGAGTCCGCCGTCGCCTGCCTGGTGAGGGAGGCGCAGGAGGAGGCCGGCCTGGGCATCGACCCGGGTGACGTGGAACTGGTCCACGTCGTGCACCTCGTGGACGGACCGGGCGGCCGGCCCCGTGTCCAGCTCGTGTTCCGCGCGCGGCGGTGGCAGGGAACTCCCGAGGTGCGCGAGCCCGACCGCTGCCTGTCCTGGGGCTGGTGGCCCGCCGACGAGCTCCCCGAACCGGTCGTCCCCTACACCCGGGCCGCGGTCGAGGGCATCCGGGCCGGCCGCCTGTACACCGAGCTCGGCTGGACATGAACCCGTCTGTGCGGTCCTCGATGTCCGGAGGGTCAGAGTGTCTCGCTCAGCGAGTCGGCCGGCCGCCGTCGGGCCGCCCGGGTCGCCGGCAGCGCCGCCGCCACCACCGCGCCCAGCACCGCCCCGACGATCACGGTCAGCAGCACGGGCAGCGGCGGCAGCTGGGCGATGCCCGCGCCGATGCCGCTCGACGCGCCTTGGGTGTCCACCAGCCACCTGCCGGACAGCACCCCCACCACCGTGCCCACCAGGGCGGATGCCAGCGCCGTCAGTCCGGCGGCCGTCACGATCATCGCGCCGATCTGCCGGGGCGTCAGCCCGATCGCCTTCAGCGCGAGCAGGTCCCGGCCCCGGTCCCGTACGCCGGTACCGATCAGTGTCAGCAGTTCGATCAGCCCGATCAGCGCCAGGACGGCGATCAGGGCGGCGATCACGGCGCGCGCCGGTTCCAGCCGGTCGGCCGGGTTGGGCGTCTCCCGGACTTCCAGGGTTCCGCCCGCCGCCGTGGCGAGTGCGGAGCTCACCGTCACGGGGTCGGCGCCCTCGCGCAGCACGAGGGCGTGGAAGCCGGGCCGCAGCCCCGGATCGCGCTCGCTCAGTGCGTCGACGGTGGTGGTGATCACCCGGCCCGCGGATTCGGGTTCGATGGTGCGGCCGACGACGTGCAGGATCTGCGGCCGTCCCTCGACGGTCATGCGCACCCACGCGCCGACCCGTACCCCGAGGAGGTCGAGCAGCCCCTGTCCGGCGACCGCCTCGTCCGGACCGCTGACGGCGCGCCCTTCCACCACCTTGGAGGGGTACGGGTTCCGGTCCGTGCCCAGGCCCCGGAGCGTGATGGTGCCGGTCTGGCCCGGCACGAGCGCCGCCATTTCGGCGCCGGGGTGGACCGCGGCGACGTCCGGGACCTCGGCGAGGGTCCGCTCCAGTTCCGCGTCGGAGGCCCCGGCGGACTGTGCGGCCCGTACGGTCAGTGCCGCGGGGAGACCCATCTGCGCGGGGCGGCTGCGGAACTGGTCCAGCGTCGACCAGGCGACGAGGGCGACCGTGATGAGGACCAGCGGCAGGGCGAGCCGGGCGACGGGGACGAGCGTCCGGCCGCGCCGCGGGAAGGCCGCGCGCCATCCCAGGACCAGGGCGGGCGGCACGCGTACGCCGAGGGCCCGCCTGCCGAGCGCGGTCATCGGCGCGGCGGACGGGAGTGCCGCGCGGGCCACCGGCACCGGTGGGACCCGTCCGGCACGCCAGGCCGTGAGCCCGGTCGCGGCGGCGATCAGCAGCACCGCGCCGCACGGAATACCGATCATGAGCGCGGTGTGGCCGGGCAGGTCCTGCCACACCGCCGTCGCCTCGCCGATCCGCCCGGGTATCCGGGCGCCCAGGAGGGCGATCGCCGCCGTGCCGAGGGTCACGCCGAGGAGGGCGAAGGCCAGATGCTGTACGAGGAAGCCGCGGGTCACCTGGCCGGGGGTGAAGCCGACGGCCTTGAGGATCGCGATGTCCCGCAGCTGGCCGCGGACGCGGGCGCCGATCGCTCCGGCGGCGGCGAGCGCGGCCGCGAGCAGCGCACCGAGCCCGAAGACGGCGAACATCTGCCCGAGCAGCCGGTCGTCGCCGCCGGCCTCGGCCCGTGCCTGCTGCCACTTGGTGACCTGGGCGACCCGGTCGGCGCCGAGGAGGGTCACGGCCCGCTGGACGGTGAAGTCGGTGTCGTCCGGATCGCGCAGGCGCAGGCCCACGCTCTGCCCGGTGTCGCCGTGGGCGACCTCGTCGAGGGTGTCGTCGAGGACCCAGCCGATGCCGGGCCCGCCGCCGGGGTGGTAGCGGGGCTCGGCCACCTCGGCGATCCCGCTGACCTGCAGTGCGTGCGGGGCTCCGTCCGGTCCGGTGACCCGTACGGTGTCGCCCGGCTCGGCCCAGAGGGCCCGCGCGACCGAGGCCTCCAGTACGAGGGCGCCGTTGCCGGCGCCCGTGCCTTCGCCGGTGGTGTCCGGCCGGGCGAGCCAGGTGCCGTCGGTGACGAGCGGCCGTCCGGTCTCCGGGGGTTCCGTCGCGGCCGCGCGCAGCGACACCCCGACCCGGGCGCCGCGTGATTCGACCGTCGTCGCCGTCGTGCGGTAGGGCCCGGAGAGGGCGGCGATCCCGTCCACGCGGGACAGGGCGGCCGTGTCCGCGCCGGCCCGGGTGTGCAGCCAGATGTGTGCGCCGTGGGACTGGTTGAAGACGCGCTGCCAGGGGTTGGCGGCGTAGCTGAACAGTGCGCCGGCGAGCAGGAGCGAGGCGATGATCCCGGCGCTGGCCAGGACGACGAAGAGGGCTTCGCCGCGGTGTGCGCGGAAGTCGGCGTGCGCCCAGCGCAGGGTGGCCCGCACGGTCACTCCTTGAGTTCCAGGTCCAGGTCCAGCACGCCGGAGACGCCGCGGGCCGGACCGCGGCGTCCGCCGCCGAGCTGCGCGTCGTCGGCTATCCGCCCGTCGAAGAAGCTGATGACGCGGTCGGCGGCGCTGGCCATCCGGGCGTCGTGGGTGACCATCATGATCGTCTGGCCGCGCTGGTGGAACCGGGAGAGCAGCCGCAGCACCTCGCGGGTGCCCTTGCTGTCGAGGCTGCCGGCCGGTTCGTCGGCGAGCAGCAGTGCGGGGTGGTTGACCAGGGCGCGGGCGAGTGCGACCCGCTGCTGTTCGCCGCCGGACAGTTCTCCGGGCATCGAGCGTTCGCGGCCTTCGAGGCCGAGTTCGGCGAGCAGTTCGGCACGGGACGCGCGGGCGGCCTTCGGGGAGGCTCCGGCGAGCAGGGCGGGGAGTTCGACGTTGTCGGCGACGGTGAGGTTGGAGACCAGGTTGAAGAACTGGAAGACGACGCCGATGCTGCGGCGCCGCAGGACCGCCCAGCGGGCCTCGCGGTATTCGTCGACCCGCTCTCCGCCGATCCACAGTTTCCCGCTGTCGGGGCGCTGGAGGCCGCCTATCAAGTGCAGGAGCGTGGATTTTCCGGCTCCGGAGGGCCCGGTGACCGCGACGAACTCGCCTGGTCCGACGGACAGGTCCACCCCGCGTACGGCGTGCACGGGTACGCCCTCGCCGTGGTGCGTCTTGGTCAGGCCCTCGGCCCGCACGATGGGCTCGGCGGGCACGCCAGGAGCGGCGGTGGTGGCGTCGTCGCTCATTCCAGCTCCTCCTGGCAGCGTTCCAGCCAGTCGAGGTCGGCCTGCAGGTGCAGCATGGCGCCCTCGATCAGCAGTTGGGAGATCTTGTTGTCGCGGTCCTCGGCCGCGGCCAGCTTGGACAGGTCCCGCATGGTGTTCAGGTACTGCCGCCGCTGCTTGTTGATCAGTGCGACCGGATCGGCCAGTCCCGACTGCGGTGCGAGGGCGAGTTTCATGAAGAACTCGTCCCGTACCCGGGGCTCCTCGGCGGTGTCCTCGAACCAGGCCAGGACGGCCTCGCGTCCGGCGTCCGTCAGCTTGTACGTGCGCTTGTTGGGGCGTCCCGACTGTTCGACGTCCTCGCCCTCGATGAGTCCGCTCTTCTCCAGCCGTCCGAGGGTGACGTAGATCTGGCCGACGTTGGGCTGAGGGTACGCGGCGCCCAGGAGCTTCTCAAGGTCCTGCTTCAGCTCGTAACCGTGCGCAGGGCTACGGGTGAGGAGCGCAAGGAGCGCCAGCCGCACTCGCTCCCCCTCCTTCCCGCTCCGTAGTCAACGGTTCACTCGGCAGCGGGCCGAGTTGCGCCGCCGTCCGTCTCGTCTGCCTGGGCGTCTAGTATCGCCCATGCCTAACGGGTATATATAGGCCACGATGGTCGGCGACGCAGCCGGATCGTGTACTGGGAGGAATCTATGCGGTGGATGCGTGCCGCGGGTAGAGCTCTCCTGGTCGGGGCGGTCGTACTGGCGGGATACACCGGTCTCGGCGTGCGCGCCGGGACGGGCGCGGCTTCCGAGGACGGCGACCGCGGCCCCCTGACGCTCGTCACGGCGGGCGATCTCACCGACTACCTCCCCCCGCTTCTGGAGGACTGGAACGACGCCCATCCCGGCGAGCGCGTCACGCTCGTCGAACTGCCCGACTCGGCGGACGAGACCCGGGCCCAGATGATCAGTGAGCTACGGTCGGGCCGCGACCGGTTCGACGTGCTGAACATCGACGTCGCCTGGACGTCCGAGTTCGCGGCGGCCGGATGGATCTCCCCGCTCCGGCGTGATCGCTTCCCGCTGGACTCCTTCCTGCGGCCCGTCGTGGACACCGCGACCTTCGACGGCCGGCTGTACGCGGTTCCGTACGTCACCAACGCGGGGCTGCTCTACTACCGCAAGGACATCCTGGACCGGGAGGGCGAGCGGCCGCCGCGCACCTGGGACGAGCTGGCCCGCCAGGCGCGCACGATCGCCCCGAAGTACGGACTGGACGGTTATGCCGGCCAGTTCCTGCCGTACGAGGGGCTCACGGTCAATGTCACCGAGGCCGTGCACTCGGCGGGCGGATCGATTCTGCGCGACGACGGGGCCCGCGTGACCGTGGACTCGGACGCGGCGCGCGCCGGACTGCGGTTCCTCGCGGACGGTGTGCGTGAGGGCTGGATCTCCCGCGACGCGCTCGGCTACAAGGAGGAGGAGTCGCGGCGGGCCTTCCAGGACGGCCGGCTGCTGTTCCTGCGGAACTGGCCCTACGTGTACGCGGACGCGAGCGCGGAGGGATCGAAGGTCGCGGGCAGGTTCGGCGCCGTGCCGCTGCCCGGACGCGACGGGCCCGGCACGAGCGTGCTGGGCGGCTCCAACCTCGCCGTGAGCAGCCATGCGCGGCATCCGGCGTCGGCGGCCGACCTGATCTCCTACCTCACCAGTGAGCGGGTCCAGCGGCAGGTGCTCACCAAGGGCTCGCTGCCTCCGGTACGCGCCGCGCTGTACGAGGATCCCGGGCTGATCCGGGCGTATCCGTACCTGCCCACGCTGCGCCAGAGCGTGCTGTCGGCGGTGCCGCGTCCCAAGAGCCCGCGCTACGACCAGGTGAGCCTCGCCGTGCAGGCCGTGGCGCAGGACGTGCTGGCGCTGCGCCAGACGCCTGAGCAGGCGGCGGCGCGGCTCGCGCGCGAGCTCGGGACCATCTCCCGCAAGGGTTGACCGCACTCCTCCCCTCCCCTCAAGGGTCTCTACTTACATGTTAAGTAGAGACCCTTCGTCGTGCATGCGGGCATTCATGTACAAAACACCCCAGCTTTTCGCTGTTTCTGGACACATCGTTGACACCTTCCAGTCGCTGCTACTTAACATGCATGCATAACAGCGCACCGATCCGGGGCGCTCTCGCATTCAGCAGACAGGTCGACGCGAGATGCTCAGCACCCTTCCGGCCGCCATCGGCCACCCCTCCCCCGCCGCCACCACCTCGGCCCCTTGGTGGCGCGACGCGGTGATCTACCAGGTCTACGTCCGCAGCTTCCTCGACAGCACCGGGGACGGCATCGGTGACCTGGCCGGCGTCCGGGCCGGGCTCCCCTACCTGCGCAAGCTCGGTGTCGACGGCATCTGGCTCAGCCCCTTCTACCCGTCGCCGCAGCACGACCACGGCTACGACGTCGCCGACTACCGCGGCGTCGACCCGGTCTACGGGGACCTCGCGGAGTTCGACCGACTGGTGGCCGACGCCCGCCGGCTCGGGCTGAAGCTGCTGCTCGACATCGTTCCCAACCACTGCTCCAGCGAGCACCCGTGGTTCCAGGAGGCACTCGCCGCGGAGCCGGGCAGCCCGGAGCGCGCCCGTTTCCACTTCTCCCCCGGCCGTGGCCCGGACGGGGCGGAGCCTCCCAACAACTGGCGCGCGATGTTCGGCGGTCCCGCCTGGAGCCGGACCACCGGGCGCGACGGCGCCCCCGGCGAGTGGTACCTGCACCTCTTCACGCCCGAGCAGCCCGACCTGAACTGGCGCGATCCGGCCGTGGGCGACGACTTCGAGGAGGTGCTGCGCTTCTGGCTGGACCGCGGGGTCGACGGCTTCCGCATCGATGTCGCCGCCGGACTGTTCAAGCACCCCGAGCTGCCCGACTCGGACGACCCCGGCGCCGACGAGCGGGCGCGCGACGCCGTCAACCAGCTGGCCTGGAACCAGCCCGAGGTCCACGGCGTGTGGCGGCGCTGGCGCGCGGTCTGCGAGGAGTACACCGCCCGGGACGGCCGCGAACGGCTGCTGGTCGGCGAGGTGTCCGTGCCCACCGCGCGCGAGCACGCCGAGTACGTCCGCCCCGACGAACTGCACCAGGCGTTCTTCTTCGACCTGCTGAGCGCCCCCTGGGACGCCGACGCCTTCCGCGCGACGATCACCGACGCGATGCGCGACATCGCCGGGACCGGCTCCACCGTCACCTGGGTCCTCAACAACCACGACCAGGTCCGCACGGTCACCCGGTACGCGGGCGAGCCCGGGGTGGAAGGCAGCGGACTGGGGGCCGCCCGCGCCCGCGCCGCGGCCCTCCTGATGCTCGCGCTGCCCGGCGCCGCCTACGTCTACCAGGGCGAGGAGCTCGGCCTCCCCGAGGTCCTCGACCTGCCCGACGAAGTCCTCACCGACCCGATCTTCCACCGTACGGGCAGCCGCAAGCACGTCCGGGACGGCTGCCGCGTGCCGCTGCCCTGGTCCGGGCACGCCTCCCCGTTCGGCTTCTCCGGGGAAGCGGCCGGCGCCAAGCCGTGGCTGCCGCAGCCCGAATGGTTCGCCGAGCACGCGACCGACCGCGCGCTGGCCGACACCCGTTCGTTCTGGCACCTCTACCGCGACGGGCTCCAGCTGCGGCGCACCCTGCCGCAGCTCGGTGAAGGCCCCCTGCGCTGGCTGGACGCGCCTCCCCAGGTACTGGCGATCACCCGCGGCGACGGCCTGGTCTGCGCGGTGAACTTCGGCACCGAACCGGTGCCCGCCCCGGTCCCGGGGACTCCGCTGCTCGCCAGCGGCCCCTGTCCCGACGGGGTCCTGCCCGCGGCGACCGCCGCGTGGTGGACGGCCGAATGCCCGGCCCCGTGACCCCCGGCCCCTGACCTCCCCCTCCCCCTCTCCCTTCTCCTCCCCTCCCTCCGCCTCCTCCTCCTGACCTCCAGACAAGGACTCCCTCATGCGACGACCCAGCAAGACGACCCGGCGGACCGCGGCCACCGCATCGGCGGCCCTCGCTCTCACCCTCGGCGCCACCGCCTGCGGCAACGCCACCGGACCCGCGAGCAGCGGCGAACTGAGCGGCCAGACCGTGACCGTGGCAGGCGTCTGGACCGGCAGCGAGCAGCAGAACTTCAAGAAGGTCCTGGACGCCTTCACCGAGAAGACCGGCGCCAAGACGGTCTTCGTGCCCTCCGGCGACAACGTCTCGACCTTCGTCGGAAGCAAGATCGAAGGCGGCAACGCCCCCGACGTGGTGCTGGTCCCCCAGGTGGGTGTGCTCCAGCAGTTCGCCAAGGAGGGCTGGCTCCAGCCCCTGTCCGACGAGGCCACCCGGAAGGCCGGCTCCACCCTCGCCCCGGTGTGGAAGAACTACGGCACCGTCGACGGCACGTACTACGGCCTCTACTTCAAGGCCGCACACAAGTCGACGGTCTGGTACACCCCGGAGGCCTTCTCCCAGGCCGGTGTCAACGAGCCCACGAGCTACTCCGACATGCTGAAGGCCGGCCGCACCCTCGCCGACTCCGGCCGCCCCGCCTTCGCCATAGCCGGCGAGGACGGCTGGACCCTCACCGACTGGTTCGAGAACGTCTACCTCTCCCAGGCCGGACCGGAGAAGTACGACCAGCTCGCCCAGCACAAGCTCAAGTGGACCGACGACAGCGTCGTCAGGGCGCTGACCACCCTCGGCGAACTGTTCAAGGACAAGCAGCTCGTCGCCGGCGGTGCCCAGACGGCGCTGGGCACCGACTTCCCCTCGTCGGTCGCGCAGGTCTTCGGCCCCGACCCCAAGGCGGGCATGGTCTACGAGGGCGACTTCGTCGGCGGTATCGCCAAGGACCAGTTCGGCAAGAAGCTCGGCAAGGACGCCAAGTTCTTCCCGTTCCCCTCGGTCGACGGCGGCAGGGCGCCGGTCGTCAGCGGCGGCGACGCGGCCGTCGTCCTGAAGGACGCGAAGAACGGCAAGGCCGGCATGAAGCTGCTCGAATTCCTGTCCGGCCCCGAGGCCGCCGAGGTCTGGGCCCGCGCCGGCGGCTTCCTGTCCCCGAACAAGGAGCTCGACCTCGCCTCGTACGGCGACGAGATCACCCGCAGCACCGCCAACTCGCTCATCGCGGCGGGCGACTCGATCCGCTTCGACATGTCGGACCAGGCCCCGGCCGCGTTCGGCGGCACCAAGGGAGCCGGCGAGTGGAAGCTCCTCCAGGACTTCCTGCGCGACCCGTCGGACCCGCGGGGCACGGCCGCGAAGCTCGAGGCCGAGGCCGCCAAGGCCTACGGGAACTGAGGCGGCTCCCATGGCTGACACCATGACCGCCGCCCGCGGCGCGGCCGACGGGCGGCGCCGGGCCCAGCGCAGGAAACGCCGCCTCGCTGTCGTCTTCGTCCTGCCCGCCCTGCTGCTGCTCGGGGCGCTGGTCGTCTACCCGGTCCTCTTCTCCGTCGGCCGCAGCCTCTTCGACGCCGACGGCGACCGCTTCGTGGGAGCCGCCAACTACGCGGCGATCGTGCAGGACCAGGCCACCCTCAAGGCGATCCGCAACAGCGCCCTCTGGGTCGTCGTCGCCCCGACCCTGCTGACCGGACTCGGGCTGATGCTCGCCGTGCTCACCGAGAAGGTGCGCTGGGCGACCGCCTTCAAGCTCGTGCTCTTCCTGCCGATGGCCGTGTCGTTCCTCGCCGCGGGCATCATCTTCCGGCTCGCCTACGACCAGGACCCGGCCCGGGGCGTCCTCAACGCCGCCGTCACCGGGGTCCACGACAGCTTCGTGGACACCGCCGCCTATCCGACGGCCCGTGCCCGGGAGGGCCAGGGCCTCACCGGCGGACCGGGCGGCCCGTACAGCACCGAGGAGGCCGTCCTTCCCGGACGCTCGGTCGGTCTCGGCTTCATCGGGGTGGCACCCGGCGCGATGCCGGCCGGAGCCGAGGCCGCGGCCCCCGCGGAGCCCCGGCCGGACACCATCGGGGGTGTCGTCTACCTGGACTTCGCCCCCGGCGGCGCCGGCACCCCGGGGCGCATCGACCCGGGTGAGAACGGGCTGCCCGGCATGACGGTCGAGGCCGTACGGGACGGCCGGGTCGCCGCCACCGCGGTGACGGCCGAAGACGGGTCGTTCCGCTTCACCGGGCTGGCCGACGGCCCGTACACGGTCAGGCTGCCCGCGGCCAACTTCGCGGCCCCGTACCAGGGGGTGAACTGGCTCGGTCCTGCGCTGGTCACACCGGCCATCATCGGCGCCTACCTGTGGGTGTGGACCGGCTTCGCGATGGTCCTCATCGGCGCCGGCCTCGCGGCCATCCCCCGGGACGCCCTGGAGGCCGCGCGGATGGACGGTGCCTCCGAGGGCCAGATCTTCCGCAAGATCACCGTGCCGCTGCTCGCTCCGGTGCTCACCGTCGTCTTCGTGACCCTGGTGATCAACGTGATGAAGGTCTTCGACCTCGTCTACATCATCGCGCCCGGACCGGTCCAGGAGGAGGCGAACGTGCTGGCCACCCGCATGTGGCTGGTCTCCTTCGGCGGCGGCAACGACCAGGGGCTCGGCAGCGCGCTCAGCGTGGTGCTCCTCCTGCTCGTCGTCCCGGCGATGGTCTTCAACATCCGGCGCTTCCGAAGGAGTGGAGCATGAGCGGTCACGGCACCATCGAGCGCCGGCCGTCCCGGCGGACGGCGGCGGTGCGCCCCGTCCCCGGCCCGCCGGCGCAGGGGCCCGTACGCGGACCCGGCCGCCGGCGCGGGAAGCGGCTGTCACGGCTGCTGAGCAACTCCGTCGTCCAGGGCGCGCTGATCCTGGTCGCCCTGGTGTGGATCACCCCGCTGGCGGGCCTGCTCATCTCCTCGCTGCGCTCCGAGGGCGACAACGCCTCCGGCGGCTGGTGGACCGCGCTCACCGACCCGTCCCAGCTGTCCCTGGACAACTACAGCGCCCTGCTGAAGGACTCCGGTATCGCGGCGGCCTTCGGGAACACCGTCCTGATCTCCGTGCCGACCACCGTCCTGGTGGTCGCCATCGCGGCCCTCGCCGGATACGCCTTCGCGTGGCTGGAGTTCCCCGGCCGGGACGCCGTCTTCCTGGTGGTCGTCGGACTGCTGGTGGTGCCCGTACAGATCGGGCTGCTGCCCGTGGCCAAACTCTTCGGTGCGGTGGGGCTGTTCGGCACGGTCGCGGGCGTCGTCCTCTTCCACGTCGCCTACGGACTGCCGTTCGCGATCTTCCTGCTGCGCAACTACTTCGCCGAGATACCGCGCGAGATGCTGGAAGCCGCCCGGATGGACGGCGGCAGCGAGTGGCGGATCTTCTCCCGGCTGGTGCTGCCGCTCGGCCGCCCGGCCATCGCGAGCCTCGCCATCTTCCAGTTCCTCTGGGTCTGGAACGACATGCTCGTGGCGCTGCTCTTCGCGGACAGCGGGTCCCAGCCGCTCACGGTCGCGCTGCAGTCCCAGATGCGGCAGTTCGGGAGCAACATCGGCGTCCTCGCGCCCGGGGCGTTCCTGTCCCTGGTGGTCCCGCTGATCGTCTTCTTCGCCTTCCAGCGGCACTTCGTCCAGGGGGTGATGGCGGGCTCGGTGAAGTGACCACGGTCCGGCCGCCGGAGGCAGCGGGCCCCGCTGCCGGTCGGAAGACCGGCGGCGGGGCCGCTCCGGGATCAGGCGGTGGGAGCGGGCCAGGGAACGTGGGTGGCCACCGGGGCGGTGTAGTCGACGCCCGGCACGGAGAATCCGTACAGGCGCTGGACCTCGGCGTGAAACCAGTCGAGGTCGGCGAGGGCGGCGATGGTGTCGCTCGTGGCGGTCTCCCAGCGCTCGGCGACGGCCGCCTGGACCTCGTCGGTGAGTTCCCAGGTGTCCAGGCGGACGCGGCCCTCCTCGTCCAGGGTGAGCGGGGCGGCGCCGGTGAGCTGGTCCCACAGGGCGGCGAGCTGACGCACCGGCGGCATCAGGTCCGGTCCGAGGACTCCGCGCAGCAGGCCGGTGTACAGGGCGATGCCGGGGATGGCGGTGGAGGACTGGGTGACGGCGGCGCCGTTGACGGAGGTCACGGCCCGTCCGCCCAGCGTCGAGCCGAGCCGCTCGTTCAGGGTGCGGGCGGTGGCCTCCAGGTGGGCCTTGGCCGCGCCGATGGTGCCCTGCCGGTAGATCGCCGCCGTCAGCGGCGAGCCGATGTACGACAGCGCGGCGGTGGCGAAGCCCTTGCCGAGCAGTCCCCGGCCTGCCAGATGGTCGATCCAGCGTTCCCAGTCCGCGCCGCCCATCACGGCCACGGTCTGCTCGACGTCATCGCCCTCGGCCGGCCCGGTCTCGACCTCGCGCACCTCGGGGACGCCCTGGTCGTCGAATACGAGGGTCTTGGTGCGGTTCGCCCGGCCGATCGGCCTGAGCACGGAGGCGTACGTGGTGCCGGTGTCCGGGTCGGTGCGCCGGGGCGCGGCGACCGAGTAGATCAGGTAGTCCAGCCTGCCGCCGAAACGCTGCTCGATGAGGTCGGCGACCTCGTTCTTCATCGTGTCGGAGAACGCGTCGCCGTTGAGGAAGACCAGGTCCCGCCCGGCGGTGCGGGCGATGTCGGCGGTGGCGGCGGTGCGGTACCAGCCGGCCGTGGCGGTGCGCCGTTCGGTGGGGGCCTTCTCGAAGGAGACCATGACGCCGCGGATGCCGGCGCGCTTGAGTCCGGCGATGGTGGCGGCCAGGCCGTATCCGGCCGAGGAGCCGATGATCAGAGCCACCGGCCCGGCTCCGTCCGGAGTGGCGGCAGGGTCGGGGCAGGCCTGCCACATGTCGGCCACCAGCCGCTCGCAGCCTGCCGGGTGGGAGTCGAGAAAGAGAAAGCCCCGGTTGCGGGGGGTGAGAACGCGCTCGCTCACGATGGAGTCCTTGGGTCGATCGGGCCGAGGACGCGGCAGCCGGCCGGGCCACCACGTCCCGCAAGTCTGCGACAGGGCGGACACGGACCATGGGCCCCACCAGGGACAAGGATCAGAAGTCGATCTTGGAGTGTTCCGCCACTTCCGGCGGAGCGAAGGATGCGTCACGACGAAGTGCGCACGGCACGGCCGTCCTTGACGCTCCGCGCGCGGAACTCCGTCGCGGTGAGGCCGTACCTCTCGCGGAAGGACCGGCGACGTGCGGGTGGTGTCCCGGAGCGCAACAGGGGTGCGGCTGCCGGCGCATGGTTCGGTGCGGCGTGCCGCCGCGCCACTCGGCGCGGCCGCCGGAGGGGCGGCGCGCCGGCCTCGGCGCTGCCCCTCCGGTGCGCCGGACGGTCAGTTGCCCGGGGTCTCGCCCTGTTCCCGCATGCCCCACGGGGAGCCGTACGCGGTGAGCAGGTCGAGGAAGGGGAGGGGCGGGAGGGCCTCGGGGCCGAGGACGCCGGGCTGCGACCAGACGCCGGTGGCCAGGAGTTCGAGGGCCACCACCGGGTTGACGGCGGTCTGCCAGACGACCGCCTGGGAGCCGTACTCGCGCATGGACCACTGGTTGTCGACCACGTGGTAGAGGTAGACCTCGCGGGGCAGGCCGTCCTTGGTGCCCTTGACCCAGGTGCCGGCGCAGGTCTTTCCGGTCATGCGGTCCCCGAGCGTCGCCGGGTCGGGCAGGCAGGCGGCGACCACGTCGCGGGGCGAGACCCGGACCTCGCTGCCGTCCTCGCCGCGGACCGCGACCCGCGCGGTGGAGTCCAGACCGAGGGCGTGAAGGGTCTTGAGCTTGCCGATGAAGTCGTCACCGAGGCCGTACTTGAAGGTGACCCGGCGGGCACCGACCCAGCGCGGGACGAGGAGGACCTCCTCGTGTTCGACGTTGACGCACTCGACGGGGCCGATGCCCTCCGGGAAGTCGAAGACCTCCGGCTCGCTGAACGGCTCGGTGGTGAACCAGCCGCGCTCGCGCTCGTAGACCACGGGAGGGTTCAGGCACTCCTCGATCGTCGTCCAGATGTTGAAGGACGGGGCGAAGTCGTAGCCCTCGACGGCCAGGTTCGCTCCGTCGCGGATGCCGATCTCCTCGATGTCGTCGAAGAGGTGGTCGGCGGCGTAGCGGGCGAAGACGTCCGAGAGTCCGGGCTCGACGCCCATGCCGACGAGGGCGAGTCGGCCCGACTTCTCCCACTCCCCGGCCCGTTCGAACTGCTCGTCGCCGAGCTTCACCCCGCATTCGCCGTGCGGGTGCTCGGGGTGGGGGCGCGAGAGGGACATGGCCATGTCGAGGTAGTGGCTGCCCGCCGCGAGCGCGGCGTTGAACAGGGGCATCACGAAGCGCGGGTCGGTGGCGTTCATCAGGACGTCGCATCCGCGCTCGGTGAGCAGCCGGCCGACCGCCGCCTCGTCGGAGGCGTCGACGCGACAGGCGCTGAAGCGCTGCTCCTCGCCGCCCAGGGCCGCGACGGCAGCCTCGGCGCGGGCCAGGTCGTAGTCGGCGACGACGAAGTGGTCGAAGAAGTCGCGGCGGGCGGCGATCTTGGTGATCGCGCTCCCGACACCGCCGGCACCCACAAGCAGAACACGCATGGCGAGGTCCTTTCTCGGTGAGGCGTGCGCCTCAGGGGGCTGATGGAACCGTTCCGTCCGAGTTAAGGTCAATGGTGTTGGCATAAGGATGGACGGAGGCGGGCGATGGCGAAGGACGTGGTCCCGGAGGAGGCCCGCAGGCGGCGGCGCCCGACCCGGCAGGGAACGGTGCTCTCCGAGCGGCTGATCGTCGAGACGGCCCTGCGGATGGTGCGCGAGCACGGGAGCGCGGGCCTGTCCGCCCGGCGGCTGGGCGCCGCTCTGGGGGCGGACCCCAGCACGCTGTACCGGTACTTCGACGGCATGGACGGTCTGACCCTGGCCATCGGCGAGGAGCTGATCGGCCGGGCGCTCGACGGCTGGGTCCCCACGGGGCGGTGGCGCGAGGACCTGCGCTCACTGGGGCTGCGCATCCACGGCGCCTACGTCGCCCACCCGCAGGCCGCGCTGCTCACCGCGAGCCGGGTGAGCGGCCGGCCGCGCGAGATCGCGGCCGACGAGGCGATCCTCGGCAGCCTTCGCGGCGCGGGCTTCGCGGACGTGGACGCCGTACGGATCTACCACGCCTACATCGACCAGGCCCTGGCCTTCGCGGCGCTCGACGCGGGGCCGCTCGCGCTGACGGAGAAGGCGCGCGAGTCGGACGAGGAGCGGTGGGAGTCGACGTACGCACGGCTGCCGGCCGACGCCTACCCGAACATCGCGGCCACGGCGGGACTGCTGGCCGCCCGGATGCCCCACAGCGCGTACCCGGTCGCGCTGGAGATGCTGCTGGACACCGCCGAGAGGCAGCTCGCGGACGCGGCGGGCCCCGGGGGCGGGGGTGCGGCGGGGCGCGGCTGACCCGGCCTTCCGGGCCCGCTTATGCCAACACCATTGACCCTCTGTGCGGAGCACGGGTTTCCTCATCGCATTCACGCCCCGTTCACCGTGCACCAGTGAGGGACCATGGTCGAAGACACCCCGCGGACGCCTGCCGCCGACGCCACGCTCAGACCGAACGCGATCGGCTTCGTCGACGCCCTCGCCATCGGGCTGAACGCGACCTCGCCGGCGTACTCCCTGGCCGCCGTGATCGGGCCGATCGTCGCCCTGGTCGGCGTCCATGCCCCCGGGGTGATGCTCGCGTCGTTCGTTCCGATGGTGCTCATCGCTTCCGCTTTCTACTACCTGAACCGGGCCGACCCCGACTGCGGCACGACCTTTTCGTGGGTGACGCGTGCGCTGGGGCCCACGACCGGCTGGCTGGGCGGCTGGGCGATCACCATGACGGGGGTCCTGGTGGTCGGCTCGCTCGCCGACGTCGCCGTCAACTTCGGCCTGCTGGCCGTCGGTCTGGACGGCTGGGCCGGAAACTCGCTGATCCGCCAGGCACTGACCGTGCTCGTGATCGTGACGATGGCGGCCCTGTGCGTCCGGGACACTCAGGCGGCGGCCCGTCTGCAGAACGTCCTCGTGCTGCTGCAGACCGTCTGCCTGTTCGTCTTCGCGGGCGTCGCCCTGTACCGGGTGTACGCCGGAACCGGCTCCGCGGGCGCGCTGCGCCCGTCCGTCGGCTGGCTCGACCCGTTCGGGGCCGGGAGCACGGCGCTGACCGGCGGGCTGCTCCTCGGTGTCTTCGTCTACTGGGGCTGGGAGTCGGCCGTCAACCTCACCGAGGAGACGAAGGACCCCTCCTCCGCCCCGGGCCGGGCCGGCGTCTGGTCGACGGTGGTCCTCCTGGCCACCTATGTCTCCGTGGCCTTCGCGGTGGTCGCGTTCGCGGGCACCGGCTATCTCACCGCGCACGCCGACGACGAGGAGGCCGTCTTCGCCTCCCTGGCCCGCGAGGCCCTCGGCGGCTGGGACTGGATCGTCCTCCTCGCCGTCGCCACCTCGGCGCTCGCCTCGACCCAGACCACGATCATCCCGGCCTCCCGTACCGCGCTGTCCATGGCGCGCAGGCACGCCCTCCCCCGCCGGTTCGGTCTGATCCACGGCCGGTACCGCACCCCCGCCGTCGGCACCTGGTGGGTCGCCGGCACGGCCACGGTCTGGTACCTGTTCATCCACCAGGTCAGCGAGAACGCGCTCGCCGACTCACTGACGGCCCTCTCGTTGCTGATCGCCTTCTACTACGCCCTCACCGGTATCGCCTGCGCGGTCTACCACCGGCGCCTGCTGACCTCGGGGGTGCGCGAGTTCCTGTTCATCGGGGCCGGCCCCCTGATCGGCGCGGGGATGCTGATCTGGCTGCTCGCCGAGGCGGTCGTCGACATGGCGGACCCCGCCAACTCCTCCGGCGGGACGTCCTGGTTCGGCCTCGGCCCGCCGCTGGTCATCGCCCTCGGCCTGAGCCTCGCGGGGCTGCTGGTGATGCTCGCGCGGCGCGCGGCGTCCGGCGCGTTCTGGGCGGAGCGCCCGACCGTCCACGCAGGCCCGGCGGACCTGCCGGTCGGGACGGCGGAGGCCGGAGGGGCCGAGCGGCCGGCGGCAAGCGCCGCGGGCGGGGCGGAAGCCGGGGCGGCCGGGGTGGCGGCCGGGGTGGCCGGGCCCGTGGCACGAGGATGAACACGCGGGGGGCGTACGGGCCCTGACGGCCCGCCGTCCGCCGGGAAGGGCCCGCGGCGGGCGGGCCGGGGCGATTGTCAGTGGTGCGCGGGAGGATCACTCCCATGATGAACCTTTCCGCCGATCAGGCGCTGTCCAGCATGTCCAGCCGCTCCGCGTACGAGGCCGCGCTCGGGCGCCTGCGCGACGCGTCGGGGGCGTACTACGCCGACGGCGACAGCCCGATGGACGATGCCACCTACGACCAGCTCCGGCTCGCCGTACTGGCGTGGGAATCGGAGCACCCCGACGAGGCCGCCGCGGACTCCCCCACCGGGCAGGTCGGCGACGGCGCCGCCCCGGCCGGCGATGTCGCGCACACCACCCGGCTGCTCAGCCTGGACAATGTCTTCGACCCCGACGGCCTGCTGTCGTGGGGCGAGTCCCTCCAGCGGCGGCTGGGCACGGCACCGGCCGGCGGGTTCACCGTCGAGCCGAAGCTGGACGGCGCGGCCGTCGCGGCCCGCTACCGGGCCGGGCGGCTGGTGCAGATCATCACGCGGGGCGACGGCAGCACCGGTGAGGACATCAGCCATGTCATCGGGCAGATAGAGGGCCTGCCCGAGCGGCTGCCGGTGCCGGCCACCTTCGAGGTGCGCGGAGAGGTGCTGTTCACCCAGGAGCAGTTCGAGGCGGCGAACGCGGTCCGCACCGCGCACGGCGCGCAGGTCTTCGCCAACCCCCGCAACGGCACGGCCGGCACGCTGCGGGCCAAGGACCGCCCGTACCGGCTCATGATGACGTTCTGGACGTACGGCGCGGTCGAACTGGACGGGGAACCGTTCCTGCCCGCCGGAGGCACGCACGCCGAGACCCTGGCCGCGGTCGCCCGGGCCGGAGTCCGGACGACCGCGGACACCCCGGTCGGACTGCACGTGGTCGCCACCCTCGCCGAGGCCCAGCAGCGGGTCGACGAGATCGCCGCCCTGCGCGCGGGGCTGCCGTTCGGGATCGACGGTGTCGTGATCAAGGTCAACGACGTGGCCGAGCAGGCAGCGGCGGGACTGGGCAGCCGCTTCCCCTACTTCGCCGTCGCCTTCAAGCTTCCGGCCGTCGAGCGGCAGACCGTGCTGGAGGACGTGGTGTGGGAGGTCGGCCGGACCGGGGTGCTGGCCCCGACCGCCGTACTCGCCCCGGTCCTGATCGACGGGTCCACGGTCACCCGGGCCACCCTCCACAACCCGGCCGACATCCGGCGCCGCGATCTCCACCTGGGCGACACCGTGACGGTCTACAAGGCGGGCGACATCATCCCGCGGGTCCAGGCCGCCGTGGTGGCGCTGCGCCCGGCCGGGGCGACGGAGGTACCCCTGCCCGGGGCGTGCCCCAACTGCGGTGGGGAGATCGACAAGACGCAGGAGCGGTGGCGCTGCGCGCAGGGCGCGGCCTGCGCGCTGCCGGCCCTCATCGAGTACGCCGCCGGGCGCGAGATGCTCGACATCGACGGGCTGGGCAGGACGTACGTCAAGGCCCTGGTCGACGCCGGTGACGTCACGGACGTCGCCGACCTGTTCACCCTGTCCCTGGAGCAGCTCACCACCGCTTCCGGCAGCGCCAAGCGGGCCGCGAAGCTGGCCGGGCAGATCGCGGCGGCGAAGGCCCGGCCGCTGAGCCGTGTCGTCTGCGCGCTGGGCATCCTGGGCACCGGGCGCAGCATCTCGCGGCGGATCGCCCGGCACTTCGGCACGATGGACGCCGTCCGGCAGGCCGATGCCCTGGACATGCAGGCCGTGGACGGCATCGGCCCGGAGAAGGCCCCGGTGATCGTCGAGCAGATCGCCGCCCTGGCGCCGGTCATCGACAAGCTCGCCGCGGCGGGCGTCAACATGACTGAGCCGCAGGAAGAAGCGGCGGCGCAGGGCTCGGGTCCGCTGGCCGGGAAGGTCGTGGTGGTGACCGGGAAGATGACCGGAGCGCTCGAAGGCCAGGGCCGGGACGCGATGAACGCACTGATCGAGAAAGCGGGCGGGCGCGCGGGCAGCAGCGTCAGTGCCAGGACCACCATCCTGGTCTCCGCGCCCTCGGCGAGCGGCAAGCCCAGCGCGAAGGCGGTCAAGGCCGCCGAGCTGGGTGTCGAGGTACTGACCCCGGAGGCCTTCGCCGAGCTGGTCGCCGACTTCCTGAGCTGAGCTGCGCTGAGCTGAACGCAGCGAGCCGGCCCGGCCGGGGGCCGGCGTACGACACGGAAAAGCCTCCGGCCGTCCCGCGTGGTGCGGGACGGCCGGAGGTCTCAAGTCGGTGGCGAGGAAAGCGAAGAGGCTATCTTGGAGTGTTGAGAAGGAAGCCCCTTCATGGCCTCGCCACGGCTACGTTAACAGTCAGGCGGGGATCAGGTCACGCAGATTTTCCGGGGTGACGATCCGCGACGCCGGGTGCAGCTTCTCGGGCCGCTCCAGGCCGATATAGGTGACGGGACCCGCCGGAACGGTCCTCCCGTCCCACACGGTGACGGTCGTCGCGCTGCCGGTCATCAGCTCGACCAGGTACCGGACGGTGAGCTGCTCGCGCTCGACGACGGCCCGCATCAGCGTCGCGACCGTCACCTGGTTGTCCTCGACCCGGTTGTACGACGGAGACCCCGTCAGGCACAGGTGCAGCCACTTGGCGCGCCACCGGCCGTCGGACCCGCGCAGGAACACCAGTGGCAGGGCGACGCGGCCCGGACCGCGCAGATCCGACTTCATGCGCACCGTGCGCGGCTCGAAAGGCCGTCCGTTCTGCTCGGCCCCGCGCAGCATGAACCCGAAGAACGACTCCTCGACCTCCTCGAAGCCTTCCCCCGAGAAGATGTTGACCTGCGGGACGATGCAGGAGGCGCGCACCGCGTCCAGGCGCAGGTCGATGAACTCCGAGGCCCCGTCGGCCGCGTCCGTGATGTCACCGGAATGCTTGCCCCCGACCTCACTCAGGTTGGTGTACGAGAGCCAGGAGACGGTCGAGTAGTCGGTGTCCAGCAGGGCCGCCGACAGGTCGAAGTCGGTGCTGCGCGCGGTCTGCTTCCAGTACACGAAGAAGCGCAGCATCTCTCCGTCGACCGGGGACACAGAGCCGCGTGGCAGCACACCGAGCCCGGACGCGGTCGCCTTGCCGCTGAGCGGCAGCGCCACGTCCAGCACGTCCGGGTCGATCAGCAGGTGGTCCGCGGCGGGCACCCGGCGGCGCAGCTCCGCGTCGATCGCGGCGATCATCCGCTTGCGCTCGGGCGCGAACACCGGCGGACGGGTGTCCTCGGTGACCCAGGCCCGGCCGGAGCGGTTGACGAACACCCGCTGCTCGCCGGTCTCCTCCGCCCGGTTGTGCAGGTGCTGGCGTACCGACAGCAGGATCCGGCCGGAGGCATCGGGGAGGGCGTGCTCGGCGGCGGCCGCGACGGCGTCGCGCTCGTCCTGGGTGTGGGCGGAGCGCAGCAGCCGGTCCAGGGATCGCAGCAGTTTGCCGGGCGCGGCCTTCAGCAGCTCGGCGGCGCCGGTGGGGTCGAGCCGGGCGTGCAGTTCCTCCACCCGGCTGTCGAAGGTGCGCACCGCCTTCTCGCCGCGGGCGACGGCGAACACGTCGGCCGCGTGCGGCCACTGCGGGTACTCGTGCGGGTGCAGCCGCTCGCCGAGCCGCTTCCACATCTCGCGGTGCGCGTGCACGTCGGCGAGCTTGGCGGGCGCCGCGCCGACGACCGCGTCGAGGCCCGCGAGCAGCGCCCGGCGCACCGCCCGGGAGAGCCCGCGCAGCCGCGTCGGCTCCTGCAGGCCGACGTCGCCGCCGGCGAGCGCGCAGGCGAGGCGGAGCACATCGGTGACCGTGTCCAGCAGCAGGCTCGCGCCGGCCTTCAGCCGGGCCTCGTTGACCACGGCCCGGTTCTCCCGTACGGGGATCTCCTCGGGCTGCGGTCCGTCCGCGCAGTGCCCGGCGAGTTCGCGCAGGTCCCGCAGGCCGTCCTCGCCCAGGGGTGTGGTGCTGCCCGCCAAGGCCAGGTAGAGGGAGGTGAGTTCGTCGTCGGGGGCGGCGCCGAGGTGCAGGACCGTCAGACGGTCGCCCGCCGCGGCGATCAGCTCGTCGTGGTGGGTCAGCATCTCGGCGTAGGTGTGCCGGTAGTTCCCGTACGACGGGAGCGTGAGGAGGTTCACGACGCCGGTGCCCAGCTGCTCCAGCGTGCTCGCGCGCGTGTCGTCGTCGGCGAGCGCCTCCGCTATGCACTGCATCCAGAAGTCGAACGTGTCCGGCACGTTGGCCGGGAAGTCGATGAAGTACACGTTGTGCCGGACGTGGTCGCCGACCATCTCGCGGACGGTGCCCAGCGTCCGTACGGCGGTGTCGACGACCGCTCCTTCGGACAGTCCCGACAGGTGGGCGAGCAGCTGTGCCGAGAGCTTGAAGCCCACGGACATCAGCGCGGCGTCGAACTGCTGTGCCGCGACGGCGCCTTCCCCGGCGGGTCCCGCGGGGCGGGGGATGCGGTGGGTGTGCCGGAGGACCAGGGGGTCGAGTCGGTGGACCATCCGAACATGATCCCAAGGCCGTACGGACAGCCGCACCCGGTTTTCGCGGGGGGCGGTGTACGCCGAAACCTGTTCCGTGCCGGACGGGCAGCGGCCTACTGTGGCGCGGTGACTCAGATGATCATTCTCAACGGTGGTTCCAGCTCGGGGAAGTCCGGGATCGTACGGTGTCTGCAGGCCCTGCTGCCGGACCCGTGGCTGTCGTTCGGGTGCGATGCGTTCGTCGACGCCCTGCCTGCCGCGATGCAGACGGCGCAGGAAGGCATCGAGATCACGGCGGACGGCACGGTGAGCGTCGGGGCGACGTTCCGGGCGCTGGAGGCGGCCTGGACGGAGGGGATCGTGGCGATGGCCCGTGCGGGCGCGCGGATCGTCGTCGACGACGTGTTCCTCGGTGGGGCGGCGTCCCAGCAGCGGTGGCGGAAGGCGCTGGGTGACGTGCCGGTCCTGTGGGTCGGGGTGCGGTGCGACAGCGCGGTGGCCGCGGGCCGTGAGATCGCGCGAGGGGACCGGGTCAGGGGGATGGCCGCAGCGCAGGCGGACGCCGTGCACCGGGGAGTGACCTACGACCTCGAGGTGAACACGGCGCACACCGAATCCCTGGAGTGCGCGCGGATCATCGCCTCCCACGCCGGCTGACCCCGGGGATCCCCTTACCCGGCGAAGGGAATCCCCGGCGGGTGCGCCCGGTGCGATCAGCGCGTGGCGCGGCCGTGGAGCAGCGACGCGCGGGCGAGAGCGGTGAGGGCCGCGGTGCAGAGCAGGGTGCGGACGATGTTCGTCGTGACCCAGGTGGTCCTGAACCGCTCGACGATCGAGAAGTCCGTCATCTTCTCGACCGCGCCCGCGTCGGCGAGCTCGTTGTTGAGCGGGATGTTCACGCCGAAGGTGATCACGAGGACGGCGAGGTACGCGACCGCGGCCGCCCCCACCCACAGGGCGGTGGCGCGGCGGCCGCCGCGGTACTCCACGACCGCCGAGGCGACGGCCGCCACCAGGGCCAGCAGGAACACCGAGCCGAAGAGCGGATTGCCGTCGATGGCCTTGTTGAAGGCGCGCATCGCGGTGACGTACGTCTGCTCGTCGCCGGCGGCGAGCCCCGGCATCACCGAGACGTCGAAAGCGAAGAACAGCCCGGCCATCAGGCCCACCAGAACGGTGGACAGTGTGATCAGGGTGGCGGCGAGCCGGGTGCTCCGCGGCCCGCCCGGTGTCGCCGAGGAGGCCGGCGGCGGGGTCGGATCGTGCGGCGTCGGGTTGATGGTCATTCGACTCTCGTCCTCTTCCAACAGTCAGTACAGCACGGTGCGATGCAGTGCGGTGCGACGCGTTCTGAACACGAACGCCCGATCGTGACATCACCTGTTCGATATTCCGCCGGGTTTCGATGACCCCTTGGGTGAATCTTTAGCCACTGCTGCCGGCTCCCGGGGAGGGTCGGAGCTGGGGATACCCTGGGTCCATGCCAGCCCTGAACACCCCCGCAGCGGGCCCGCTGCGCCTGGAGCCCGTCACCGGCGCCAACTTCGACGCGGTGTGCGCGATACGGGTCCGCCCCGACCAGGCCCATCTGGTCTCCCCCGTGGTGAAGTCCCTCGCGGAGGCGTACGTGCACACCACGACGGCCTGGCCCCGGGCCGTCGTCGACGGCGACGAGGTCGTCGGCTTCGTCATGGCCTTCCACGACATCGTCTGGGACCCGGCCGCCGACCCGGACGACCGGCGCAGCGGTATCTGGCGCCTCAACATCGACGCCCGCCACCAGGGCAAGGGCTACGGCCGCTTCGCCGTCCGGGCGGTCACCGAAGAAATCCGCGCCCGCGGCATCCACCACGCGTACGTCACCTGGGACACCGGCACGAACAGCCCCGAACCCTTCTACCTCGGCCTCGGCTTCCGCCCCACCGGCGAACTCAGCGGTGACGAACGCGTCGCGAGGCTCTCCCTCGTCCCGGACCGGAGCTGAGGGCCGTCCCGCGATCCGGCTCTTCGGGGGCACGGCCCTCAGGAGCCCGGACCTCAGGGGCTCGTTCCTCAGGAGCCCGGTCCTCAGGGGCTCGTTCCTCAGGAGCCCGGTCCTCAGGGGCTCGTTCCTCGCAGACCCGGTCTTCGCGGGCTCGCCTCAGGAAACGGCCTGGCCGAGCACCACGGTGCCGCGCGGACCCTGCGCCGTCGCCGTACCCGGCGCCGTCGCCCCCGAGCGGAATTCCCGTGGGCTGACCCCGCGGACCCGCTTGAAGGCGGCGGACAGGGCGAAGGCACTGCTGTAGCCGACCTTGCGGGCCACCCTCTCCACCGTGGCATCCGGTTCGCGCAGGAGATCGGCCGCCAGCGTCAGCCGCCAGCCCGTCAGATAGCCGACGGGCGGCTCGCCGACGACCTCCGTGAACCGGCGCGCCAGCGACGCCCGGGAGACGCCCACCTTCAGGGCCAGCTCCTCCACGGTCCACCCGTGCGCCGGGCTCTCGTGCAGCAGCCGCAGCGCCGGCCCGACCACCGGATCGCCCTGCGCCCGGAACCAGCCCGGGGCGCCGGACCCGGGTGCCGCGAGCCACGCCCGCAACACCCCGATCAGCAGCAGGTCCAACAGCCGGTCCAGGACCACCTCCTGGCCCGGCTCCTCGCTGGAGATCTCCGAGGCGAGGAGTGTGATCAGCGTGGAGTCGGCGGTCCCGGCCTGCCTCACCAGGATCGTGGGCAGCGCGCTCAGCAGCCGGCCGCCGACCTCGCCCGGCGCCTGGTAGGTGCCGCTCAGCATCACCGCCGCCCCTGCGCCGGGGCGGTCGGCGCCCCATGTCCGCACGCCGATCGCCATCGAATCCGAGACGTCCTCACCCTCCTGCGTACTGCACCGCTGGTCGGGCCCCACCGTGATCTGGACGGGGGTGTCCGGCAGGTTCGCGACGGTGTAGGGCGCGGGCCCCCGTACGACTGCCACGTCCCCGGGGCCGATCTGTACCGGCTCGGCACCCTCGTCGTCGGGCAGCAGCCAGGCGGAGCCCTGCACCATGGTCACCACCGACAGCGGGGCACGGTCCTCGATCCGCACCGACCACGGAGGGTCGAGCACCGACTTCAGCAGGAACGCGCCCCGGGCCTGCGGGCCCGCGAGAAGGCCGGCCAGCATGTCCATACGCACATCCTCCCCACGACGGAACGACACCCCGGCACGAACCCGGGCGCGGGCGTGGCCGGTCCGCATCAGCGGGGCTCGACGTCCCAGACGCCGGTGGCCGCCGCCTCCCGGGCGAAGTCCGAGAAATCCCGGGGCGGCCGCCCCAGCACCTCCTCGACCCCGTGCACGAGGTGCGCATTGCGCCCGTCCAGGATCAGGTTGAACAGCTCGGCGAACTCCTCCGGCAGACCGTTCTCACGCAGCACCGCACGATAGTCCTCCATCGGGACCGGCGCATAGGCGATCTTACGGCCGGTCACCTTCGAGAGCTCGGCGGCCACGTCCTCGAAACCCAGCAGGCGCGGCCCCGACAGCTCGTACGTCTTTCCGATGTGCCGGTCGTCGGTCAGCGCGGCGACCACCACGTCGGCGATGTCTCCCGTGTCGACGAACGCCTCGACCGCGTCCGCCGTCGGCAGCACGATCTCGCCCGCCCGAACGGAGTCGAGGAAGAAGCTCTCGTCGAAGTTCTGGTTGAACCAGCTCGACCGGACGATCGTCCAGTCCGCGCCGGAAGCCTTCAGCCATTCCTCACTGGCCTGCGCCGCCTCCTCACCACGCCCCGAGAGCAGCACCAGGCGCCGGGCGCCGGCCGCCACCGCCACCTCCGCGAAGGCGGCAACCCTCACGGAAGCCCCCGGGAAGGCGAGATCGGGGTAGTACGTCACGTACACCCGGTCCACGTCTTCGAGCGCGGGAAGCCAGGTCGCGGGATCGTTCCAGTCGAAAGGCGGCTCGCCCCGGCGGGATCCGACCCTGACGAGGCGGCCCTGAGCCGTGAGCCGCTCGGCAACCTTCCGTCCGGTCTTGCCGGTACCTCCGATCACCAGGGTGACACCCCCGCCGTCGGTGGTCCGTGCAGCGTTCTCGTTCTCGTTCTCGTGCTTCGTCGTCTTCGTCATGACCCCAGTCAAGTCCAGCGGCGCGAGACGCGACATAGCCGAAGAGCTCACCTGCATACGCGTGCGTCCATCCGGCCGTTCGGCGTGGGGGTCCGGGAAACGGGATGACAGGGCGGCATGCGGGGAGGAAGACTCGCGGCGTGCGCGAACGAGTAGAGGTTTCCCCGGATTTGGTGCTGCGGAGATGGGCCGTGCGCGACGCGGCCTCGGTGAGGGCCGCGTTCGCGGATCCCCTCATGCGCGAGCAGACCGGCCGTCCCATCGGTTCAGCGGAAGACGCGGAGGAGTGGATCGCGGAGCGTACCGCCGAGTGGGAGGCAGGCTCCGCCTTCGCCTTCTCCGTCGTCGACGCCGCCGACACGGTGCTCGGACAGGTGTCGGTCGGCGCGGTGAACCGGCGGCACTCGGTCGGCTGGGTCTCCTACTGGACGACGGCTGACGCCCGGGGACGGGGCGTGGCCTCTCAGGCCTGCCAGGCTCTCGCTCGCTGGGCGTTCCACGAAGCCGAGCTGTTCCGGCTGGAACTGGGGCACCGGGTGAACAACCCCGGTTCGTGCAGAGTCGCTCACGCCGCGGGCTTCGCCGTGGAAGGACGGCAACGGCAGAAGCTCGCGTACGACGGCCTGCGCTACGACGTCGAGCTCCACGCCCGTCTGGCGACAGACCCGGAACCGCTCGCCGCGTCCCGTCAGTACCTCAGTACACGAGCTTGTACGTGACGTCCTTCGGGACCGGGGACGGTGCGGTGTCCGTGTAGAGCAGCCGGATCGTGCTGAAGCGCTGGACGTCCGGGTGGCCCGGCCAGGGTTCCGGGGCGCTCAGGGTCACCGTCACCGGGTAGGACCGGAAGCGGCCCGCAGCGCAGTAGGGAATGCAGTCGTTCACCATGTCGGTGCCCGTGGCCGTGGCGGTCTTCGGCCCCCAGGTGTCCCAGGTCAGTCCGACGAGACGGTTGTTGCCGTCCCCGCAGGCCAGCAGGTACTCCTCGGGGCGTACCTGGGACTGCGAGAAGCAGTCGACGACCACGAGGGGCTCGGCCGGAGCCGCTACGGCCCGGGGGCTCTGCGCGGAGGCAGGGACCGCGGCCGTGGCAAGAGCCGCCGCCGCACACAGAATGGTGGCGGTCCGCACCCTGGTCCGCAACCAGGACCGGGGTGCACGAATGAGCCGGCCGTCTTCTGAGGTATCCACGAGGCCCTCCTCGCCCTTCTGTCCCGCTGTCGGCGGTGCGGCTAAACCCAGCTTCCCCCATCCGGGCGGGCCCCGCACGCGCAGGAGCGGGTCCCCTGCCCTCCCTGTTCGCAGCATCCATGGGGGCCGCCTGTCCTGCCGCTGCCGCCCCTGCCGCGTGGCCGTGGACCCCGCCGGCCGCCGCGGGACATCCGCTGCGGCGCCCTGATTCCGGTGCCGCGCGTCCGGTGCCGACGGAACCGGCCCTGGTCAGGCAGGCGTGATCCCGCACGAACCATGTGATCATATTGCGGCATGACCACGAAGACTCTTCACCTGCTCTGCTCCGCCGCCCCGCCCGTCTTCGACGTCGCCCGGGTCATCGAGGACGCCCAGGCGCGCGGCTGGGACGTGTGCCTCGGCCTCACTCCCACCGCGGCGCACTGGCTCTCCGAAAGCCTCGACGGGCTCGCCGCTCTCACCGGCCATCCCGTCCGCTGGCAGTACAAACTGCCCGGCCAACCGGACATATGGCCCGCGGCCGACGCCGTTGTCTTCGCGCCCGCGACCTTCAACACGATCAACGCGTGGGCCCTCGGCCTGACGAACAACCTCGTCGTCGGCCTCGCCGCGGAAGCGACCGGCAAGCGCACACCGGTCATCGCGATGCCGTGCACCAACACCGCCCTCGCGGCCCACCCCCAGTTCGAAATCTCCCTGAACACCCTGCGCAACGCCGGGGTCGAACTCCTGCACGGCGAGACCGGATACACCCCCGACCCCGCCGACCCCGACGCCCCCGTCCACTTCCCCTGGCCCACCGCCATCAACGCCCTGGGCGCCCTCGACCACGCCGTGCCCCAGGCCTAGGCCGGGTCCTCGTCCGACGCCACCGGGGCCACGCCCCGGACCCGCAAGCGATTTCCGTGAGCCGACCCCCGTACCGGCGGGTTCCGGCCAACCTCCCGTCCGTCTCCGCCCGGAGGCCCGGCGGCGCCCGAACACGATCAGCGGCCACGGCTGGGGAGCCGTCGCCGCGAGGTCGGCCAGATCCCGCTGCTCCGGCCTTCGGCCTGCGCTGTACTCACTGCCTCCAGTTCCCGCGACCACGCAGCCGCCCCTCCGCACACCGCGGGGAAGGGGTTTCTCCGGCATGCGCCGCGAGCGGTGAACCGGCCTTCAAAATAACCCAGTTGGAGGAGAGGCAGCAGCATGGCCGAGCAGCACACCGAGGACCGGAAGACCGCCGCACCACCCGCCCCGCCGGAGTTCAAGTACACCTGGGGCCAGCACAACGAGACCATGGAGGCGCTGTCGCTCGGGCAGATGGCCCGCCGCGTCCCCTCCGCCCTCCGGCAGACCGCGCGGCTCGCGCTCGCCGTCAACCGCACCGCGTTCCACGTACTGGTCACCGCCCAGATCCTCGGCGGGATCTGCACGGCGGCAGCGCTCGCGGCGATCTCGCGGGCGATGGTCCCGCTCCTGACCGGGGACGGCATCGAGGAACGGATCTCGGCGGCGGCCTGGCCGCTGGTCGTCGCGGCCGCCATGACGGCGCTCGGCGCGCTGGCTTCCATCACCTCGGGCAGCGCGGCCCGCCGCCTGAATCCCGGCATGGCCACCCTCGCCGATCTCGCCATGGTCGACGCCCACATGGACGTCGAACTCGCCGCGTACGACGCTCCCGACTTCACCGAGCGTTCCGAGGCCGCCGAGACAGGATCCGCCCGCTCGGCCATGCTGCTGCAGGACGCCCTCGGCTTCACCGGCGGCCTGATCGACATGCTCGCCGTGGCGTCCGTCCTCGCCGTGGTCCACCCCGTGCTGCTTCCGCTGCTCCTGCTGTCGGTGGTCCCCCGCGGCCTCGGCTCCGTCTACGCCGCCCGCCTCGACTACCGCCTCCACAACCAGACGATCGCCTCCCGCAACATCAAGCACATGATGCGGTGGCACCTGACCACCCCGAAGCTCGCCGACGAGCTGCGCGGCAACAGCATGCGCCCGTACGCCCACCACTGGTACGCGGCGGTCTGCGAGCGCATCGACGCTCGGATGGTCAGCTCCGCACCCCGCTACCTCACGGTCTATCTGATCGCCGCCGCCGCGTCGGGGGTCTTCGTCGTGGCGACCTACGGGGCCCTCGCCGGGCTGGTCGTCGGCGGGTACATGGCGATCGCCGCAGCCGGCACGGCGATCGTCGCCATGCGGACCTCCACCGCCGCCCTCTCGCAGCTCGTCGTCTACGGGGCGGCCATGTTCCAGCACGCCCTCTACCTGGGCGACTACTCCACCTTCGTCGCCGAGGCCGCGGAGAAGTCCGGTCCGCGCGGCCCGCAGGTCATGGAGGCCGCGCCGGAGAAGATCCGCCTGGAGGAGGCCACGTACACCTACCCCGGCAAGGACACCCCCTCGCTCGGGCCCGTCTCGCTGACCCTGTCCCGCGGCGAGGTCATCGCCGTGGTCGGGGAGAACGGTGCGGGCAAGTCCACACTGATCCGGCTGCTGACCTCGCTGACCGTCCCTACGTCCGGCATCGTCTCCTGGGACGGGGTCCCGACGTCCGACGCCGACCAGCGCTCCGCCTGGCAGCACGTCGGACTCGTCACCCAGTCGTACGGGTACTGGCCCTTCTCCGCCCGGGAGAACATCACCCTCGGCCAGCCCGACCCGCGCGGCGAGGAAGCCGTCTGGGACGCCCTGGACGCGGTCGGCATGCGGACGGCCGTCCAGGAGTTCCCGGACGGCCTGGACACCCTGCTGGCCCGCTCGATCTGGGGCGGGCACGAGCCTTCCGGCGGCCAGTGGCAGCGCCTGGCGTGCGGGCGGGCGTTCCACCGGAAGCCGGGCCTGCTGGTCATGGACGAGCCGACGTCGGCCATGGACCCGCGCGGTGAGCACATGGTGTTCTCCGGGCTGCGGGACATGAAGGAGGACCGGATCACGGTGATCGTCACCCACCGGATGGAGAACTGCCGCCTCGCCGACCGGATCATCGTCCTCGACGCGGGCCGGATCACGGAGCAGGGCGGTTACGAGGAGCTGGTGCGCCTGGACGGCTCCTTCGCCGAGCTGGTCCGGCTCTCCCAGGACCGGTAGTCCGGTGACGTCCGGGGGACGCGCCACGCGTCCCCCGGACCCACTGCCCCGGCGGGGGCGCCCCCGACGCAGCTGCCCGAGCCCACCCGCTCAATGCACCGGCCGGAAGTGCACGACGGTGATGTGGTCGGCCGGTCCGATGTCGGGGTAGTGGTGGCGGAGCCTGCCGTGGAGTTCGGTCAGGTCACGGAAGCCGTCCGCCCGCGCGTCCGCCTCGCTGAGCTGGGCGACCGTCTTCCCGGTCAGCTGCGTGACGACACCCGGCAGGATCACCTCCTCGTCCAGTTCGAACACCAGGCTGACGGGACCCACCTCCACCGGGTCACGGAAGCGGACGGTGGTCGTCTTCCGGCCGGCCCGCACGGCGTCGAGGTAGTCGGGATGGAAGTACAGGGATTGCGAGTTCATCGGTGCACCTTAGTGGATCTTGCCCCTGTCGCGGCGGGCGACCCGAGTGGCCTGCTGCCCGCGCGCCGGGGCGATCACGGGATGCCGTTTGGGTAGGGTTCATCCCGAATTTGTTCGCGACCTGACTCGATGGAGAACGGGCGGCACGGCGATGCGGGGAACGGGAGCGCGGGACCCGCATCACCGCCGGCGTGACGGAAGGCGGACGCGGTGAGCCCTCAGCCGGTCGTACACGTGCGCAGGAACGTGTGGACCCTGCCGGACGACGACCTGACGCTCGCGCACTACGCGGCAGCCGTCACCGAGATGAAGGGGCGGGACGCGGACGACCCCACGAGCTGGGCCTACCAGGCGGCGATCCACGGGACGTCCGCGACCCCGCCGAAGCCGCTGTGGAACAGCTGCAAGCACGGCTCGTGGTTCTTCCTCTCCTGGCACCGCATGTACCTCTGGTACTTCGAGCGGATCGTCCGCGCCGCGGTCGTGGACCTGGGCGGTCCGGCCGACTGGGCGCTGCCGTTCTGGGACTACGACGCCGATCCGTCGCAGGCCCGGATCCCGCCGGCCTTCCGCGACGAGGAGGGCGGCGCCAACCCGCTGTTCGCCGAGCGGGCGCACCGCCTCAACCTGGGTGACCCCCTGCCCTTCGAGATCACCTCCCCGGCCTATGCGATGGGGCGCACCCAGTTCGTCGGCGAAGCCGAGTTCGGCGGCGGCATCACACCGGACGGGGATGCCTTCTGGAACCGGGACGGAGCGGTCGAGAGCACCCCGCACAACGCCGTGCACAGCCATATCGGCCGCTGGATGGGGCGAACCGACACGGCGGCGCTGGACCCGGTCTTCTGGCTCCATCACGCCAACATCGACCGCCTCTGGTTCGAGTGGGCGAGCCGCCCGGGTCACGCCGACCCGACGGACCCGCGCTGGATCACCCAGGAGTACCGGTTCTTCGACGCCGACGGGAGCGAGCGGAGACTGGCGGCCTCCGCCGTCGTCGACATCGCCGGTCAGCTGGGGTACACGTACGAGTCGCCCGCACCGGTTCCGCCGCCGGCTCCGGTTCCGCCCCTCTCCCCCCTCTCCCCTCTCTCCCCCGTGCCCGAGGTGGCGATGACCGGTCCGAACGCGTCCGGACCGACGCCTCCCAAGCGGCGCGAGATGGCCGGCGCGTCACAGCAGACGGTGCTGCTCGTCGGTCGCGCAGCGAGTGTCACCGTACCGATCGACCAGCGGACGACACGGTCGCTCGGCACGGCGCTGGGTGTCCCCGTCCCCGAGGCCGATCGGCGTGTGTACCTCAACGTCGAGGACATCGAGGGCGAGCAGAACCCCGACACGGTCTACGGCATCTACGTCAACCTGCCCGACGGAGCCCCCCGTGAACTGGCGGAGAGCCACCGGGTGGGCAACCTGTCCTTCTTCGGCATCGAGCGGGCACAGGATCCCCGCGGCGACGAGCACCCGCACGGTCTGCGGGTGACCGTCGAGATCACCCCGCTCGTGCGCAGGCTGGTGGCGGAGAACGCGTGGGACGACGGTGCGCTGCGCGTGACGTTCCTTCCGCTCGGCGCGCGCGGGCCGGCCGACGCGGAGACGGAGGACCCGCCGGTCGAGATCGGGCGGGTCAGCCTCGGCTACACCTGATGACGACGTCCGCCGCGGCCCGGACGGGAACGGGAGCGGGAGCGGGAGCGGGAGCGGGAGCGGGATGCTCGCGTGGATGGCCTTACTCACCGGGATCGTCATGACGGAGAGGCCGGCCCGTCCGCGCCGGAGTGCGCCCGACCCGTCGCGGGGTGAAGCTGGAGATCGAGCTCACTCCGGAAGACGGCCCCGGGTACCGGGAGGCGTGGACATGAGGGTGCAGAGCAGTTCCGGGCCGTTGCGCGCACAGGCCATCGCCGGGACCCATGTGGTGATCCTTGGATTCGACCACGACCGGGCCGCCATGGACGGCGTCCTCGGCTTCGGGGTCGAACGGTTCGACCACGCCGAAGGCAAGCACCGCTGGCTGGACAACCGCCTCCGTTTCCCTGAGGCAAGAGGCCGCTGGGGGTCCAACTGGAACCCGTTCCAGACCTTCGCCTGGGGTGACTACCGCGCCAAGCCCGGTCGGACGTACACCTACCGCGTGCACTCCATGACCGGAACCCCGGGTGAGGAGCTCACCCCGGCCTCGACCGTCGAACTGCGGGTGCGGACCGAGGAGCCGGGCGTGCACGGTGTCTGGTTCAACCGTGGCGTGTACGCCTCGCAGGCCTACGCCGAACGCTTCAAGAACCTCCACCCCGATGACATCCCCAACCGTGAGGCCTGGCGCTGGCTGTCGCGCGGCCTGGAGGAGGCGCTGCTCGCCTTCATCGGAGCTGCGGGCGGCGACCACCGGCAGCTCCATGCGGCGCTGTACGAGTTCGAGTACCTGCCCGTGCTCAAGGCCTTCCGTGTGGCCGCGGACACGGGCGTGGACGTCCGGCTCGTCGTGTTCGATCACCCGCACAACCGCGAAGCGGTGACCGCCGCCGGTATCGACGACCTGGTCGTGACCTGGCGCACCCGGGCCACGATCCCGCACAACAAGTTCGTGGTGGCGAGCCACGAGGGCGAGCCCGAGGCCGTGTGGACCGGGTCGACCAACATCACCGAGAACGGAATCTTCGGACAGTCCAACGTCGGACACACCGTCACCGATGCGTCCGTCGCCCGGCGATACCGCGACTACTGGGCCCAGCTCGTCGCGGACCCGACACCCGGCACCCTCAACAACTGGGTGGACGCCAACGACCCGATGCCCGACCCCTGGCCGGCCGGCATATCGGTCGTGTTCAGCCCGCACACGCACACCACGGCGCAGGACCGCTACGGCGATCTCTTCGGATCGGCCCAGGACCTGGTGTGCGTCACGTTCCCGTTCAAGTTCGATCCCCGATTCGCCGACCAGCTCCCGGGCGACCACTCCGCGCTCCGCTGGCTGCTGTTCGAGAACGCCAAAATCGCCGACGAGCACCGGAGCCTGGTCACCGATCCCGAGACGGAGCTGGTGGCCTGCGGCCTCGTCGAAGAGGGCGGCCTCGCGGGCTGGGCGGCCGAGCACGACAACCCGTTCTCCAACAACATCGAGTACTTGCACACGAAGTACCTGCTGATCGACCCCCTCGGCGACGATCCGATCGTGGTGACCGGCTCGGCCAACTTCAGCAATCCCTCCGCGAACAGGAACGACGAGAACATGCTGGTGATCCGGGGCGACCGCGGCCTCGCCGAGATCTATTTCACCGAGTTCTCCCGCCTGTTCAACCACCACCGCTTCCGGGACTCGCTCCGCCTGGCCGCGCACCAGCCGACGCCCGGCCCCGAGACGGGAGTCGAAGCCCCGGTGCCGCTGATCGCCGGGCACTGGTCGGACAGGTACTACGACGAACCGGCGCGGGACCACCAGCGCCGGCTGCTGGCCGGCTCGCCGTAGAACGCCTCAGATCTCGGGAAGGGACGGATCGGGTGTCCAAGGGCTCGGTGCGGTGATGGCCCAGCGTTCGTGGTCCCGCCAGTCCCCGTCGATGTAGAGGTAGGCGGGCGAGAGCCCCTCGTAGCGGAAGCCCAGCCGCCGGACCAGTGCCAGGGAAGCTTCGTTCGCCGGCTGGATGTTGGCCTCCAGCCGGTGGAGCCGCAGGTCGGTGAAGGCGTGCCGCAGGGTGGCGGCGACCCCTTCGGTCATGTACCCGCGCCCCGCGGACGGGGCGAAGGCCGCGTAGCCGAGGGACGCGCCCTGGTAACGGCCCCGGATGACCGAGTTGATGTTGACCATGCCGACGGCTGCGCCGGTCTCCCGGACACGGACCAGAAAGCCCAGGTTGGTGCCGTCGTCGAAGCGGCGCGTCCAGACCTGGAACTCCTCCGGGGTCGCGGGGAGCTGCATCCACGGCCGGTGCAGCTCGGAGCTGGCCCGCACGAGCGTGCAGAACTCGTCCTGGTCGGAAGGGGTGAGCGGGCGCAGTTCGACCCGTGACGGCATATCGATCATGGACCAACGTTAGGTCCTGTGAGGGTCGCGGGCCAGGTCGCGGTCGCCCCGCAACCTCGTATGCTTTAATAAATGAACGTGCATTTATTAAAGGAGCGACAGTGGCCGGACGTCCCCGTGCGGTGGAAGACGCGGTGATCCTGCGTGCGGCGGCCGAGGTGATGGGACGGCTGGGGCCGTCCGGGCTGACGCTCGCGGCGGTGGCCCGCGAGGTCGGTCTGGTACCCGGCACGCTCGTACAGCGGTTCGGCTCCAAGCGCGGCCTGATCCTGGCGCTGGCCGACCGGTCCGTGCGGGACACGGACGCGCTGCCCGACCGGATCCGCGGGGAGCAGGGGTCGTCACTCGGGGCTCTGGCCGCCCTGCTCGCGGAGTGGGCGGCGCCGATGGTCTCCCCGGAGACCTTCGCCAACCATCTGGCGTTCCTGTGCATGGATCTCACGGACCCCGAACTGCACGAGCGGGCCCTCGCCGTGCACGAGGCCCAGCGCAGGGCGGTCGGGACGCTGCTGGCGCTGGCCGTTTCCACGGGCGAGCTCCGTGCCACGACGGATGTCGAGGCGCTGACCGCGACCGTGCAGGCCGTCACCTCCGGCACGGGTCTCAGCTGGGCACTCGACCGCCGGGGCGCCCTCGTCCAGCGCGTCCGGCACGGACTCGACGCCGTGCTGGCCCCTCATGTCACCACCGCCACCACCACCGCGTGAACCCGCCGGAAGACCTGGAGAAGTGATGACGACGAAGACACGACAGCTCGCCGGAAAGGTCGCGCTGGTCGCGGGCGGCACACGGGGCGGCGGGCGGGGGATCGCCATCGAGCTCGGAGCCGCCGGCGCGACCGTCTACGTGACCGGCCGCAGCAGCGGAGCGCGGCGCTCCGACCTCGACCGCCCCGAGACCATCGAGGAGACGGCCGAGAGGATCACCGCTGCCGGAGGGGTGGGCGTCGCGGTCCGCACCGACCACAGCGACCCGGAAGAGGTACGGGCCCTCGTGGCGCGGATCGCGGCGGAGCAGGACGGCCGGCTCGATGTCCTGGTCAACTCCGTCTGGGGCGGCGACCCGCTCACCGACTGGGAACACCCCCTGTGGGAGCAGGATCTGGACCAGGGCCTGCTCCTCCTGCGCCGGGCGGTGGAGACCCATGTGATCACCAGCCGGTACGCGCTGCCCCTCATGGTCGCCCGCAAGAGCGGCCTGGTCGTGGAGGTCACCGACGGCAACACCGCCCGCTACCGGGGCTCCTTCTTCTACGACATGGCGAAGTCGGCGGTGATCCGGCTGGCCGTCGCGCAGGCGGCCGAGCTGCGGCCGCACGGTGTCGCGGCCGTCTCCCTGACGCCGGGGTTCCTGCGCTCGGAGGCGCTGCTGGAGCATTTCGGCGTCACCGAGGCCAACTGGCGTGACGGCGCCGCCAAGGACCCGAACTTCGCCCACTCCGAGACCCCCGCCTATCTGGGGCGGGCGGTCGTGGCCCTGGCGGCCGACCCGGACGTCATGGCCAGGACCGGCCGGGCGCTGGCCACCTGGGATCTCTGCAAGGAGTACGGGTTCACGGACGCCGACGGCACCCAGCCCGATTTCGCCGCGCACTGGGCGCGGAATCTGGAGGCGGAGTACGGGCCCCTCGGCGACCCGCTCTGACGCCACCGGGCGCGCGGCGGCACTGTCAGTGGCAGGGGCTAGCCTGCGATACATGATCAAGGGGGAATTCGCCGTACCGTCACTGGATGCGCTCGCCGACGAGGTCGCGGCCGTGCTGGCCGCTCGCCACGACCCCGGCGTGGTGCCGTTCGAACGCGTGCTCAACGCCGTGGTGAGCCACAGCTTCCGCGACCGGGAGGCACTGGCCGCCGCGCTGGGCTCCGTCCCGCGCGCGTTCAAGGTGAAACCGCACGCGCAGGTGCGCTGCACCGCGGGCATCGTCGGCGCGGCGGTCGGTCCCGTACGGGCGGAGGAGTCCTGGGAGAACGCCGGCAAAGGGTGGCTCGAACTGTGCCAGCACGTGGCGCTGGACTACATAGCGGGCGCGCGCACGGGCGAGGTCGCCGCACGGTTGCGGGCCGGTGACCCCCTGCCGTTCCTGCTCTCCGTACCGAGCGGACCGACGGGCGCGGTGGAGCCGTACGAGCTGGTCGAGCGGCTCGCGGAGTACGAGCGCCTCGGCATCCGGCCCGGACCGGCGGACCTGGGGCAGGCACTGCTGCGCTGCGGCGGCCGGGTGGACCCCGAAGTGGTGCGCGCCGCGGAGAAGTTGGAGCTGGCGGAGGGGCCCCGGGTGGCTGCCTGGCTGCGGCAGGGCGGTCTGCCCATGCCGGCGTGGTCGCGGGAGCGCGAAGCGGGTGAGGCCGAGCGTCCCAGCCGGCGCCGGGGAGCACGCATCGGCCGCCGGATCCTGGTGGGGCACGAGGCCGTCGAGGGCCGCGGCGCGTTCCCCCGCCAGTTCTGGTCCCTGTTCAGGAAGTTCGAGCCGCGCATCTCCTGTCCGCACTGGTCCCTGCCGGACTACCGGGACGCCCATACGGTCGCGACCCTGCCCTGGCACCCGGAGATAGCCGCGGCCCGCCTGCTGACGGGTGTCGCGTCGGCGGCCGACCAGGACGGCTGTGGCTCCCCCGCCTTCCTGGAGGCGCTGGCCTCGGCCGACGGCCCGGCCGGGCCCGCCGTGCATCTGGCCGTGGCCTACGGGCTCGCCTCCGTCCCCGAGCCCGACCGGGAGGCCGCCGTACGGGCGCTGGTGGTGCTGGCCTCGAGGGGCCGGCTGGACGGCGAGCTGCTGGGCCGGGAGCTGACCGAACTCGTGGGGCTGGGCACGCTGAGGGTGCCCCTGCTGACCGGGTCACTGGGGGCGGCCGTCGCCGTACCGGGCGGCGCCGGGGCGGTCTGGGAGGTCCTGGCCACCGCCCTCCCCGGTCTGCTGGCCCGTACCCGGCCGCAGGTGCACGGAGCGCTGCTGGCCGTCGCGGCGGACTCCGCCCGGCTGTCGGGCGCGCGCGGCGAGCTGCCCGAGGTGACGGCGCTCGCCGGGCGACCGGGTTCCTCCCAGCTGCTCAAGGAGGCACGGAGGTTGCGGGACGCCCTGGCAGGGGCCTGACCCGCGGGGCCCGGGAACGGCGGCCCGCGCCGGTCAGCCGTGCTGGTGCTGCTCGGGCAGCCGGCTGTCCGGGTGCGCCCACAGCAGTACGTTGTCGGGCCGCTCGTCGTGGAAGAAGTCCAGGACGTCCTGGTCCGAGTGACGCAGGCTGAAGTGGGTGAGGACGAAGAGGGTGTCCGGGTGGGCCTCGACGACGGGCTTCAGCCGGCTCCAGACGGTGTGTCCGACCCGGTCGGCCCGCTCCAGTTCGGCGTCGTCGAGAAACGTGCACTCGGTGATGATCACCGGGTACTCGAAGAGCCACGGGTTGTCCTCGAAGACGCTCACGTGGGTGTCTCCGAGGAAGGCGAACAGCGGCCTGCGTACCTCGTGTTCGACCTCGGCCCCGTCCTTGCGGCGCTGCGCCAGGATGCGGCCGAACTCCGCGCCCCGGCCCTGTCCGGCGAGGGTGTGCCGCAGTTCCTCGTACTCGGGCAGCAGGGCCTTGCGGCGTTCGGCGAAGGCGTATCCCACGCAGGGCACCTTGTGCACGCACTCCACCACCCGTACGTGGTGGCCGCTGCGTCCGAAGGTGAACTCGTCGCCGCCACGCACCCCGTGGAGCCGGCAGCCCCCGGCGAGGGCCGGATCGTAGGCGGTGCCGTGGTTCAGTTCGGCGGAGGCCCGCAGAAAGGTCTCCACGTACGGCGCC
This sequence comes from Streptomyces xanthophaeus, assembly GCF_030440515.1. Lineage (GTDB taxonomy): Bacteria > Actinomycetota > Actinomycetes > Streptomycetales > Streptomycetaceae > Streptomyces > Streptomyces kutzneri. Next base: position 8,109,693 of record NZ_CP076543.1, on the reverse strand, counting down.
GCCGCGGCGGGCAGGTGGATGTCGACTCCGCCGGGCCTGACCGCGAGGTAGTCGAGGTCCTTGGAATGGTCGTGGTGGGTGTGGGTGAGGAAGACGGTTTCCGGCTGACGCCCCTCCGCCAGTCCGGCGTCGAGCGCGCAGCGCAGTTCGGGGATGTGGAAGAACGTCTTGTCGTTGGCGCGCGAGTACCCGGTGAGGGTCAGATCGGTTCCGGGTATGCGCCAGGTCTTCCACTGGCGGAACGGGTGTCCTCGGTCCAGCCGTTCGGGGTGGGCCGGGGTCCGCGAGGGGGCCTTGTTCATCGGTGCCTCCGTCGGACCGCCATGATCGGGTGAAGGCCCGATCGTAACGGGCGGCGACCTGAAGCGGCCCGCCGTTTTCCTCCCTCGTCCCACCCACCCGCCGAACGGACCGAGCGCGGTGAGCGGGTGCTGTACCCGCCGCTGCGCGAGCAGTGGGTGTACGACTCCACCACCAAGCAGAACCTGCGCAAAGGCCTGACCCCGTTCCCGACGCCGAGCAGGGCCGCCGCCGCGACCGCCACGCACCCTCGCCACGACGCTGCTGCCGGGCATCGGGCGCAGCGCTCCGCGCGAACCGGACCGCACGCCGGGCAGCTGCAACGCCGGCCGTGAAGCTCTCGGCGCACCGACGGCGCCGGGAGCTTCGCGGGGCATGCGGGACCTTGCGGACACGGCGCGGGGCGGCCGGACACGGGCCGTCACCTCCCCCGCCGTACCCTGAACACCGTGCCGCCCCGCTCCCGCCTCCACCGTGTAGCCGTCCTCGTCCTGGAGGGCGCGAAGCCCCTCGACGTCGGAATCCCCGCGCAGGTGTTCACGACCCGCGCGAGCATGCCGTACGAGGTACGGGTCTGCGGCGCCGCTCCCGGCCTCGTCACCGGCGGCGACGGCCTGTCGTACCACGTCACCCACGGGCTCGACGCGCTCGCGTGGGCCGACATCGTCTTCGTCCCCGGCTACCGCTTCCCCGACCGCGAGGACCCGCCGCGGGCGGTCATCGACGCGCTGATCGCCGCGCACGAGCGGGGGGCGCGGCTCGCCGCCATCTCGACCGGCGCGTTCGCGCTCGCCGCCACCGGTCTGCTCGACGGCAAGCGCGCCACGACCCACTGGCACTACGCGCGGGCCCTGGCCGCGAAGCATCCGCTCATCCGGCTCGACGAGAACGTCCTGTTCGTCGACGAGGGCAGCGTGCTCACCTCGGCGGGCGCCGCCTCGGGCATCGACCTGTGCCTGCACATCCTGCGCCGCGACCTCGGCGTGGCCGCCTCCAACCACGCGGCCCGGCGCCTGGTCGCGGCCCCCTACCGCAGCGGGGGCCAGGCCCAGTACGTGCCGCGCAGCGTGCCCGAGCCGCTCGGGGAGCGGTTCGCCGCCACCCGCGAGTGGGCGCTGCACCAGCTGGGCGAACCGCTCACCCTGGAGGCGCTGGCCCAGCACGCGGGAGTCTCGCCCCGGACCTTCTCGCGGCGTTTCGCCGAGGACACCGGGTACACGCCGATGCAGTGGGTCATGCGGGCCAGGATCGACGTGGCACGGGAACTGCTGGAGCGTTCGGAGCGCAGTGTCGAGCAGATCGCCGACGATGTCGGCCTCGGCACGGGCGCCAATCTCCGCCTGCACTTCCACCGCATCCTCGGCACCACCCCCACCGAGTACCGGCGCACGTTCACCCAGGGCGAATAGCACGGGAGCCCGGAATCGCGGGTGGCGAGATCCTTACGAACCATGGCGATCTCGCCGCTGTTGCGGAGGGTGACCGGAAGCGAACCTGATGGCGAACGAAAGGGACATCGTCATGACTCGCATTGCCATCAACGGATTCGGCCGCATCGGACGCAACGTGCTGCGTGCGCTCCTGGAGCGCGACACCGACCTGGAGGTCGTGGCCGTCAACGACCTGACGGAGCCCGCCACCCTCGCGCGGCTGCTCGCGTACGACACCACGTCCGGCCGGCTCGGCCGCCCGGTGACCGTCGAGGGGAACGTGCTCGTCGTCGACGGACACCGGATCACGGTGCTGGCCGAGCGCGAGCCGGAGCAGCTGCCCTGGGCGGAGCTGGAGGTCGACCTCGTACTGGAGGCGACCGGCCGCTTCACCTCGGCCGAGGCCGCCCGCGGCCACATCAAGGCCGGCGCCCGCAAGGTGCTCGTCAGCGCTCCGTCCGACGGCGCCGACGTGACGCTCGCGTACGGTGTCAACACCGACGCGTACGACCCGGCCGAGCACGTGATCGTCTCGAACGCGTCCTGCACGACCAACGCGCTGGCCCCGCTGGCCGCCGTCCTGGACGAGCTCGCGGGCATCGAGCACGGCTTCATGACCACCGTGCACGCCTACACGCAGGAGCAGAACCTGCAGGACGGCCCGCACCGCGACCCGCGCCGTGCCCGCGCCGCCGGTGTCAACATCGTGCCGACCTCGACCGGCGCCGCGAAGGCGATCGGCCTCGTACTGCCGCAGCTCGACGGCAAGCTGTCGGGCGACTCGATCCGCGTGCCGGTCCCGGTGGGCTCGATCGTCGAGCTCAACACCACCGTCGCCCGTGACGTGACGCGCGAGGAGATCCTCGAGGCCTACCGCACCGCGGCGCAGGGACCGCTGGCCGGCGTGCTGGAGTACTCCGAAGACCCGCTCGTGTCCTCCGACATCACGGGCAACCCCGCCTCGTCGATCTTCGACTCGGAGCTCACCCGTGTCGACGGCCGCCACGTCAAGGTGGTCGCCTGGTACGACAACGAGTGGGGCTTCTCGAACCGCGTGATCGACACGCTCACGCTCCTCGCCGCAGGCTGAACCGACCGCGGTCCCCGGTGGGGGCGCGCCCGCGCGCGGCAGGTCCTGATCACCGATCCCGGTGAACGGACCGGCCGCGCGCGGGCGCTTCGGCGTACGTGCCCGGCCGCACCGGTGCTCCGTGCCCCTGCCGCTCGCTCAGCGCATACGGGGAAGGCGGAGGCTGAGCAGGACGGTCAGCGCGATGAGGCCGAGCTGGACGAGCAGGGTGGTGGACACGGCCGCGCGCATGCCGGCCGTCGGGACCAGCGCGAGGAAGAGGCTGCCGAGCGTGGCGACGCCGAGCGCCACGGCGGACTGCTGGGCGGTGATCATGACGCCGCTGCCCGCCCCGGCCCGGTCCGCGGGGACGTCCGAGAGCGTCAGGCGCATCAGCACCGGCATCTGGAACCCCTGCCCCAGTCCTGCCAGGGCGATGCCCGGAGCGAGTACGGCCACGCCGAGGTCCGGCCAGCCGTGCCGCAGGGTGGCCAGCAGGAGGGCGATCCCGGCCGCCTGGATGACGCCTCCGGCGGTGACGATCCGGCTGCCGAAGCGGGTGATCAGGCGCGGACCGGCGAGTGAGGCTCCGAAGAAGGCGACGGCCATCGGCGCCAGCGCCAGGCCCGCCGTCACCGGGCCCATGTCCAGGCCTTGTTGGAGGGTCACGGCGAGGACGAACATGAAGCCGCCGAAGCCGACGGAGAACGGCACCAGGAGGGCCAGGCTGCGCCTCAGCGACTCCAGCCTCAGCAGGCTCGGCGGCACCAGCGGGGTGTGGCCCTTACAATCGGCCCGGCGCTCGGTGAAGTAGAACGCCGCTGCGGCGACGGGGAACACGCCCAGCGAGATCCAGGTCCACAGCGGCCAGCCGGCGGCCCGCCCCTCGGTCAGCGGCAGCAGCAGCGAGACCAGCGACAGTGCGAGGAGCAGGGTGCCGGGCACGTCCACGGCCGCGGGCCGGCCGGCCCGGGTGTCCGGGACGGTGCGCACGGCCAGGAGCAGCCCGAGGAGCACCACGGGGACGTTGACCAGGAACACCGCGCGCCATCCGGTTCCGCCGAGGTCCGCGGCGACCAGGACGCCGCCGAGGATCTGCCCGGCGACCATGGACAGGCCCCCGGTGGCCCCGTACAGGCTCATGGCGTGGGCCCGGCGCGGGCCCTCGGTGGTGGCCTGGATGGTGGCGAGCACCTGCGGCAGCATGAGGGCGGCGGCCGCGCCCTGGGCGACGCGGGCGGCGACGAGGGCCCAGGCGTTCGGGGCGAGGCCGCAGGCGAGCGAGGTGACTCCGAAGGCGGCCATGCCGGCGAGGAAGAGCCGGCGGCGGCCGAGGCTGTCGCCGACGCGCCCGCCGAGGACCAGCAGGACGGCGTACGCGACGCCGTAGCCGCCGACGACGAGTTCCAGGAGGGCGGGGCCCGCGGCCAGGTCGTGTTCGATGGACGGGAGCGCGACGTTGACGATGAAGAAGTCGATCAGGGGCAGGGCCGCGCCGAGGAGCACGGTGAACAGGCCGAGGCCGCTCAGGTGAGGCGCGGGGGCGCTGCGGACGGGGGCACTGCGGACGGAAACGCTGTGCACGGGGTCGCCGTGCACGGAGTTGCTGCGTACAGGGTTGCTGCGTACAGGGATCTGAGTCACCGTCCGACGATCTCCCGGCTGTCAGACGGGTACCAGAGTGTCGTTATCCAGGTACCAGGACTACCTGGCAACAGGATGGGCGGTGCGGCAGGCTGGGATCATGACCACTGTGGCTCCTGGAAGCGATGTTCGGCGGCACGAGCTGGCCGAGTTCCTGCGCACCCGCCGTGAGCGGATCACTCCCGAGCAGGTCGGGCTGGTGCGCGGACCGCGCCGGCGGACGCCAGGGCTGCGCCGTGAGGAGGTCGCGCACCTGTCGTCGGTGGGCGTGACCTGGTACACGTGGCTGGAGCAGGCGCGCGACATCCAGGTGTCGGGGCAGGTGCTGGACGCGGTCGCGCGGGCACTGCTGCTCGACGTGAGCGAGCGGGAGCACCTGTTCTCGCTGGCCGGGAGCCTCGATCCGGTGCAGCCGGCGGTCTGCCCCAGCGTGACGCCGTCCGTGCGGGCCATCATCGACCAGCTGGGCCACATCCCGGCGTGCGTCCAGAACAGCCGGTACGACATCGTCGCCTACAACGCCACCTACGGGCGGCTGCTCGGTGACCTGGACAGCAAGCGGCCGGAGGAGCGCAACTGCATGTGGCTCGCCTTCACCGACCGGGAGTGGCAGGAATCGGTGGTCGACCTGCCGAGCACGCACCGGATCATGGCGGCGCGGTTCCGGGCGGCGATGGCCGAGCACCTGGCGGAGCCCGCGTGGAAGACGCTGCTGGCCCGGCTGGAGGCGGCGTCGGCGGAGTTCCGGGAGGTGTGGGCCCGCCACGAGGTGGTCGGCGGGCAGGTCGCGAAGTCGAAGTACATCCGCAACGCGCACGTGGGCATGCTGTACCTGGAACACAACAACCTGTGGCTCGGACCGCGCACCGGCCCGAGGCTCGTGACGTACGTGCCGCTGGACCAGGAGTCGCGCGAGCGCCTGGAGGAGCTGGAACGGCTGACGGCACCGGCCGGTGCGGGGCTCCTCGGCTGACGCCTCGCCGTGTCGGTCCGCACCGCTGATCGGATTCGTTCCGCCGATGCGCGGACTACACCACGGACTGCACCGCGGACGACCGCCGTGACGCCGGCGGGCGGTCCGTTCCCGGGCCCTGGTCGAGGCGGGCCAGCAGGTGGGCGTCGAGGAACCCCCGCTCGGAGGCCGGGTCGTGCAGCAGCCGGGCGAAGGTGGTGAACCCGGCCCCGGCCAGCAGCTCGGCGAACCGGTCCGCCGGCCAGCTGTAGGCGGGCGTCACCTTGTGGTCGAAGCGGACCGGCTCCGGTCCGTCGGTCGCGAAGAACGAGACCAGGATCAGGCCCCCTGGCGCCAGGACGCGCGCCTGCTCGGCGAGCAGTGCGGGCAGTTCGCCGGGCGGCGTATGGATCATCGAGTAGTGGGCCAGGACCCCGCCGAGGGCGCCGTCCCCGACCGGCAGGGCCTCCATCCGTGCCTCGTCGAACCGCAGCGCCGGATGGGCCCGCCGGGCATGGCCGACCATGCCCGGGGAGAGGTCGAGACCGAAGGCGTCCAGCTCCAGTTCACGCAGCATGGCCGTCAGATGCCCGGGCCCGCACCCGACATCGGCCGTCCGCAGGTTCCCCGTCCCGCGCACCAGCTCGGCGAAGGTGGCGAGCATGGCCCGCGAGAACGGCTGCGCCTCCAGCCGGCCGGCGAACATCGATGCGTAGAGCTCGACGACCCCGTCGTAGGCCGCCCTGGTCCCGTCCTGGTGTTCCATCACGGGGAGGAAGCTAACACTCCCTAGACGAACGGGCCTTCGGCTGTGAAGCGGCGCAGGAGGCGGGCGAACGTCTGGGCCTCGCCCGGGGGCCAGGAGGACAGGCTCGCCGTGATGTGGTCCGCCAGGCGCGCACGCAGCTCTGCGACGACCAGCCGCCCTTCGTCGGTCAGGACGAGGAGGTGTGCGCGCCGGTCGGTGGGGTCCGGTTCGCGGCGGATGAGTCCCGCGGCCTCCAGCCGGGAGGCGCGGCGGGTCACGCCGGAACGGTCGACCCCCACGTCCTGGGCCAGGTCCGCCGCACTGCGCGAACCGCTCCGGGCCAGGGCGCTGAGCACGGGGTAGGTCACGTCGTCCACGGCCTCACCCATGCCTTCCGTGAGCCGCCGGTGCAGGTGCGTGCGGGTCGTGCGCTTGAGCAGGATGCCCAGCGCGTCTGCGATCTCGTTCCCGGTCTCGTTGTCCACGACAGAAAGAATAGCGTGCGCTGCGCACGCATCACTGCTACGGTTCTCCAAGAGCGTGCGCCGCGCACGCATTGCAGATCCGCCACGCATCGAAAGGCAGTCCCATGACGCGCACCGGTATCACGGCCGCCCTCACCGACCTGCTCCTCAACCGCGACCTCACCGTCCAGGAGGCCGCCGACCGCCACTTCGCCCCGGAATACCGTCAGCGCACGGACGGCCGGTGGGCGGACCGGGCCGGCTTCATCGAGCACATCGCCCACCTGCGCACCGTCGTCGACCACGGCCGTGTCGAGGTCCACGAGGAGCTGTACGACGGCAGCAGGTACGCCGACCGGCACACCGTCCACGTCACGAAGACGGACGGTTCGACGGTACGCACCGAGGTCTACCTGTTCGGCGAGTTCGCGTCCGACGGCCGCTTCAGCCGCATCGAGGAGACCACCCTGATGCTCGAAGGATCCGAGTCCGACCGCGACCTCGGGAGCGCCCGCTAGAACGCGTCCTGCCGATCAGGGGCGGAAGCGCAGGGGGTGATCGGCGGGGACCTCGACCACGGCGATCCGCACGCCGTCGGGGTCGGCGATCCACATCTCGATCAGACCCCAGGGTTCGAGCTCGGGGGGTCGCACCACCTCGGCGCCCCGGCCGCGCAATTCCTCGTACGCCGCCCGCACGTCCTCGACCTGGAGCCACAACCGCAGGCCCGGTGCGGGCGGGGCCTCGGCGCGGCCGGACAGTTCGAGGAAGCCCCCGCCGAGGAAGTAGACCGTGCCGCGGTCGGGGCCGGTGCCGAACTCGCGGTGGACGGCCAGCCCGAGGGTGTCGCCGTAGAAGACGCGCGAGCGTTCGGGGTCCGTGGGGCGCAGCAGAACCCTGCTGCCCAGTACGTGCACCATGAACCCTGCCTTCCCTCACCCACGGTCCTGCCGCGTCCGCTGCAGCGGCTTCCAGCGCCTGCGCCGGGTGCGGGTGTGCTGGTCGAGTTCCTCCAGCAGGCGCTGGGAGCGCTTGTCCACGCCCAGCTCGTCCAGGACCCGGTCGATCTCGCTGAGCAGCGCGCCGCTCAGCTGCCAGTGTGCCGGGTCCTCGCGGGCGGAGGCCAGCATCAGGACCGCGAGCCGGTCGCGGTGGGCCCGGGCGACGGCAAGTTCACCGGTCAGGCGGGCCTCCGCGTCTTCCGCGTTGGCGCTGACCTGTGCGGTGATCAGCTGTGCGAAGCTTTCCACCGCGATGGCCGTGTGGCGCGTCACCTGCCCCAGCGCGGCCGCGGTCGCGGGGTCGAAGAGCGGACCGTCGGGGCGGGCCTTGGCCAGGTCGGTCAGCGTGCGGCAGGCCACGCGGAGTACGACCGCGCAGATCTCCAGGGTGTCCAGGCCGGTGCGCAGCACCAGCCTGAAGAGCAGCCCCTCCTTGACCCGCGGATTGAGCCGGAGGCTGTCCTCGGCCTGCCGGAGGGCGGCGTCGACCTGGGCGATGTCGTTGTCGAGGCGGCGTGCCTCGTGCAGCCGGGCCGCGGCCTGCTCGACCCTGGCCGGTCCGGAGGGTTCCTCGCCGAGGTGGTCGAGCAGCCGGCTCATGCGCCCGGCGAGGTCGGTGATCGCGGCGCCGGCCGGGCCGACCCACAGGGGTGGTGCCAGGAGCAGGTTGACCAGCAGCCCGACCACCGCACCGATGACCGTTTCCAGGACCCGGTCCCAGGCGGTGTCCGCGACCTGGGTGACGCCGAGGACGAGCATGGCGCTGATCGCGACCTCGGGCACGAACTCGTCCACGCGCACCAGGTGGCCCACGACCAGGGAGGCGAGGATCAGCAGGCCGAGGCTCCACCAGGTCAGACCGACCAGGGCGCTGAAGCCGATCGCGATCAGCACGCCGACGACCACGGAGTTCACCCGGCGGATGCTGGTGGTGAGGGTGGAGTAGAGGGTGACCTGGACGACGAGCAGCGCGGTGAGCGGGGCGGTCAGCGGGCTCGGCTCGCTGCTCAGGCGGAGCGCGACGACGTAGCTGATCACGGCGGCGGCGGTGGACCGCAGGGCTTGGACGGCGACCGGCTCACGGCGGCGGCGTGCGACCCGGGTGGCGAGGCTGCTGATCGTTTCCGGCATGCGGGGCGCCTTCCCGCTGCTGGGCCGGATGACGCATGGCGTGGCCGCCGGGCCCCGATCGGCCCAGGATGGGCCGTACGAGAAGGGCGACCCGGCCGCTCGCGGGCAGGTGGTGGGCGTCCGGGGGCGGTCCCGGTCGGTGAGATCCACGAGCGCGAGGGAGAGACAGCCATGAAGGGCAAGGACGACAGGCATGAGAAGTCGGGAGAGGGTCGTGCGGAGCAGGCACAGGAGCACCCCGGTCCGGACCCGGTACACCCCGAGGCCAGCAAGCGGGTCGAGGGCAAGAGCCCTGAGGAACTGAGGCGGCGGCAGGAGCGGAAGACGACCCGTTCGGGCGACGACGACGCGGAGTAACGGGACGGCGTGACGTAACGGGACGGCGTGACGGCACGGAGCGACGGCGTCGGGCCGGGCGGCGCGACGGCCGCACCGCCGGACCGGCCGGAGCCGGGCGGCCGCGGGGCAGGGAGCGACGGCGAGGTCCTACGGGCCCTCGTCGTAGGTCCCTGCCTCGATCTCCAGGGCGAGCTCCTGGAGGACCCCGATCGAGGAGATGTCGGTCCGCCCGCTGTCGTGCACCATCGCGAGGCTCGTGAACGCCAGGCTGAAGCCCGAGACCATGGTGTGCAGGGCCGGCCCGAGCGCCTCCGCCACCAGGGCTGCCACCTGCTGCGGGGTCGCGTCGGCCGGCACCCTGATCGACGGCAGCATCTCGTTCAGGAGCAGCGTGGCCACGCCGGCCGTCGGCGGCGCCCCGGCGCCGTCCTCCCCGGCCTCGCCGTTCCCGTCGTCTTCCCCCGCCTCCGCGGCGCGGCGGATGTCCTGGGCGTCGGTGAGGATGCCGATCACTCGCTTGAGTACCTCTGCGCGTTCCATCTGCGGAGCGTAGCTCCGAGCCGCGGACCGGCGCCGGGGTTCGCCCCACCAGGCCCTGCCCCGGCTCCGTCTCACGGGGCATCAGCCCGGATCCGGGGGCGGACGTGTATCCGCGGCCACGCCGGGCAGACGCGCCGTGACGACACGGGATCGATGGAGGGAGCTGTTCCAGTCATGTCCGACAACGTCTGGGCCTACCGCGTCACCGTTGACCGCATCAAGGACGTGGACCTGTCCGGTTACAAGGTGGAGGCGGCCGACGGCAGCATCGGAAAGGTCGACAAACACTCCGACGAGGCGGGATCGGCCTATCTGGTCGTGGACACCGGCCCGTGGATCTTCGGCAAGGAGGTCCTCCTCCCCGCGGGTACCGTCACCGGCATCGATGTGGAGGAGAAGCGGATCCGGGTCGGGCTGACCAGGGAACAGGTCAAGGACGCCCCGGAGTTCATCCGGGACGAGCACCTGGAGAGCACCGACTACCGGCGGCTGCTGGACGGTTACTACGGCATCATCCCGCCGCGCTGGCTGTGATCCACGGCCGGAGGACGTGCCGATGACGCAGGCGCCGGGCCGGTTTCGCGGCCCGGCGCCTGCGGTGCGCGCGGGACCTGGGCCGGGTCCGGGACCGGTCCGGCACATACTGGACATATGACCAGGGCGACGACGGTCCAGCGGATCAGGCGGCAAGCCGGCGAGGCGGTCTTCCTGCGCGTCGCCGGGCCGGACGGGCCCCGGAACAGGGCGCGGATCCACACGACGCCCGGCCCCCGGTGGTTCGCACCGGACCGGCCGGTGCGGCGGGTGCACGGGGACGCGTCGATGTTCGTCGGCGGGCTGGCCGCCCTGCTGCTCCAGTCCCTGCACCCGCTCGCGATGGCCGCCGTGGCGGCCCACTCGGGGTACCGGGGTGACCCCTGGGGGCGGCTGCACCGCACCAGTACCTTCCTGGCCGTCACCACGTTCGGCACGAGCTCCGACGCAGAGGCGGCGGTGGCCCTCGTACGCGAGGTGCACGCGCGCGTCCGGGGGCGGACGGCCGACGGCATCCCGTACCGGGCCGACGATCCGGAGCTGCTGACCTGGGTGCACATCGCCGAGGCGGACTGTTTCCTGCGGGCCCACCAGCGGTACGGCAGGCGCCCGTTGGACCCCGCGGGCTGCGACGCGTACCTGGCCGACACGGCGCGCGTGGCCCGCGCGCTGGGGGCGGACCGGCCCCCGGAAAGCCGGCGCGAGCTTGCTCTGCTGATGGCGCGGTACCGGCCCGGCCTGCGGCCGACGGCGGCCTCCCGCGACACCGCCCGGTTCCTGCTGACCGATCCCCCGCTGCCCGGGGCCGCCCGGTTGCCGTACGCGCTGCTGGCGGCCGCGGCCGTGGATCTGCTGCCGCCCTGGGCGAAGTCGGCCGTGGCCGCCGAGGTGCCCGCCGCCGCCCGGATACCGCCCCTTGCCGCTCGCGCGGGCGGCCGGGCCGTGACCCGGGCGATCCGCTGGGCGCTGCCGCCGGCTCCCCCGCCGCCCCCGCCCGGCCGAGGGCGGACCTCTCAGTACTCCTCGTCCGGGTAGCCCCAGCGGATCTCCGGCTCGGCTCCTGCCGCCACTGCGGCGACCGTCGCCGCGAAGACCCCCTCGAAGTGCGGTTGCCACAGGTAGAAGCGGGAGATGCCGAGCGGGAAGTCCGAGTCCCCGGAGACGAAGTGCGAGCCGTCGTCGTCCACCGCCACCCCGATCGTGACCTGGTCGGCTATGTCCTCCTCGTACATCAGCTCCTGCAGGGCGCGGACGATCGCCCAGGCCTGCGGCTCGTCCGCGACCCGTGTGACGGTGAAGGCAAGATCGATGTTCACTGACATGCCGGAAGAATAGGCGGGACCACCGACACCGGGCCTACGGGAGACGGGCTACGGGCTACGGGCGGGTGGCGGTCACGAGGTAGTAGTCCAGGATCTGCTGCTCCCAGGCGGCCAGGAAGTTCCGGGGCCAGGTCCCCGGCGCCCACAGGCGGGCGAGCCAGCGGTCCCAGCCGGGCCAGACCTGCGGGCCGATCGAGGAGACCCGCACGTCGGCGAAACCGGCTTCGGCGAGGGCGCCAGCGAGCCCGGACACCGGCCGCGCGATGTCCAGGCCGCTGGCGAACGAGTCGAGCAGCCCCGCGAGCCGCTTCGCGGGCTCGGGTGCCCCGTCCACGGTGAAGAAACTGGTGACCGCCACCCGGCCGCCCGGGCGCAGCACTCGCGCCGCCTGCCGGGCGAACGCGGTCAGGTCCGGGAAGTGCTGGGCCGCCTCCACGCTGTAGAGGCAGTCGAACTCCGCGTCGCCGAGCGGCAGGTCCTCCGCGGCCCCGAGCGCGAAGCCGATCCGGTGCGGCTGCGCCGCGAGGAGCGGGGAGTTGGCTTCGCGGGCCCGCCGGAGCTGCTGGGGGTGGATGTCCACCCCGGTGACGGCCGTGGGCCCGTACTCCTCCAGCGCGAGGGCGCACCCGAGGCCGAGACCGCAGCCGACCTCGACGGCCCGGCCGCCTCGCGGGGCCACGGCATCGAGTACGTGCCGGTAGAGGTCCTGCTCGCTGCGGATCCGGTCGCCCTGCGACAGCGGCTGCCCGAGATCGACCGCCTTCCAGTAGCCGAAGTTGATGAACCCTCCGGCGAAGACCGGAACGGCGCTGAGATCGGCCGGACCGTACGTCTCCCACACCTCGGGCCGTACGACCGGGGACGGCCGCTCCGCGGGATCACCCGACGCCACCACCCCACCACCTCCTCGTGACGGGGACGCCCTGCCCCCGGCCCTCAGTGTGGCGGGCGGAGCCCCGGTCGCGACAGTGGACCTCAGCCCGTGCCGATCGTTCGTCGTTTGCCGAAATCATGGGGCATCCTGGACTTATGAACGAAACGCATCCCGGAGCGACGTCCGCGGGCGGAGCGGCCCCCGCGGCTCTGCTGGCCGCCTTCGCCGCCGCCCTGGCCGACGAGACGCGGGCCGCGATCTGCATGACGCTGCTGGAGGGGCGCGCCTGGACCGCGGGCGAGCTGGCCCGGATCACCTCGGTGGCTCCCTCCACCATCAGCGGCCATCTGACCCGGCTGCTCGACGCGGGCATCTGCGTGACCGAGCGGCAGGGCCGCCACAGCTACGTGCGCATCGCCGACGGCGCGACCGCCCGCCTGCTCGACGAGCTCGCCTCGCACGCCGTCCCGGACCGGGACGCGGCGCACGCCGTGCCGGTGGTCGCCGCGCCGGACCCGCTGGCCCGCGCCCGGACCTGCTACGACCACTTCGCCGGGCGGCTGGGCATGGCGGTGACCGACGCGATGGAGCGGCGCGGGCTGCTGCGCACCCAGGACGTGTTCGAGCTGACGGAGGCCGGCCGCCTCTGGTGCGCCGAGGCGGGCATCAGCCTGGCCGGCGAGGGGCGCAGGCGGCCGGCGAGTTCCTGCCTGGACTGGACCGAGCGGCGCCGCCACCTGGGCGGCCTCGCCGGGGCTCGGCTGTGCGCGCTGGCATCGCAGGAGCAGTGGGTGGTACGCCCGGCGGGCGGCGGGCGGGCGCTGGAGGTGACCGAAGCCGGGGAGCGGGCCTTCGGTGATCTGCTGGGGCTCACACCGGAGGCGTGGAGCTGAGCCCCGACGCCCGACAGGACAGGGATGTTAATTCGGTCGACACCGAAATGTTGCGGTCGTAGGGTGGGCCCATGACGTTCCGCACGAGTTCGATCCCGCCCGGCGTCCTCACGGTCGGCGCCGTCACCTTCACGGTGTTCGCCTGGGCCTCCGCCTTCGTCTCCATCCGCAGCGCGGGGTCCGCGTACTCGCCCGGCGCCCTGGCCCTCGGCCGGCTGCTGGCCGCCTCGTTGGTGCTCGTGGTGCTGCTCCTGATCAGCCGCCAGGGCCTGCCGCCCCGCGAGGCCTGGCGCGGGATCCTGGTGTCCGGCGTGGTGTGGTTCTGCGGCTACACGATCGTCCTGAACTGGGGTGAACGACTGGTCGACGCGGGCACGGCGTCACTGCTCGTGAACATCGGGCCCATCCTCATGGCGCTCCTCGCGGCCCGGCTCCTCGGCGAGGCCCTGCCCCCACGGCTCCTGGTGGGCATGGCCGTCTCCTTCGCCGGAGCGGTGGTCGTGGGCCTGTCCATGTCGTCCGGGAACGGCGGCTCCACCTCGGTGCTCGGGGTCGTCCTCTGCCTGCTCGCGGCAGTGGCCTACGCATCCGGCGTCATCGCCCAGAAGCCCGCGCTCTCCTACGGCACTCCCCTGCAGGTCACCACCTTCGCCTGCCTGACGGGCACCGTGGCCTGCCTGCCCTTCGCGGGCCTGCTGTTCGCGGAGCTGCCCGAGGCCCCGGTGTCGGCGACCCTGAACATGGTCTACCTGGGTGTGGTGCCGACCGCCCTCGCCTTCACCACCTGGACGTACGCCCTGGCCCGCATGCCCGCCGGAAAGCTGGGGGCGACCACGTACGCCGTCCCGGCCATCGTCGTACTGCTGAGCTGGGCCCTCCTGGGTGAGGTACCGGCCTGGCTGACCCTCCTCGGCGGGGCACTGTGCCTGGCCGGTGTGGCCGTCTCCCGGTACGCGCCGCGCGCAGCGCGGACCCCCGCCGAGGACAGCCCGCTCGGTGCGGGCCGGACCTGACCCGTCCCTGTCTCCTTCCACGAAAGGCACCCGTACATGAGGATCCTCACGGTCGGCGCCGGCGCCGTCGGCGGCTTCTTCGGCGCCCGGCTCGCGGCAGCGGGCCAGGACGTCTCCTTCCTGGTCCGACCGGCCCGTGCGAAGGCCCTGGAGGCCCGCGGCCTGCGGGTGTCGGGGCAGGGTGAGGAGCTCCGGCTCACGCCGGATCTGGTGACGGCCGGTGCCGTGGGCGGACCGTACGATCTGGTCCTGCTCTCGGTGAAGGCGACCGCCCTGCACACGGCCTTGGCGGACATCGAACCCGCCGTCGGCCCGGACACCGCCGTCGTACCCCTGCTGAACGGGGTCGCCCACCTCGACACGCTCGTCGCGCGCCTGGGGGCCGGAGCGGTCCTCGGCGGGGTCGCGAAGGTGGTCACCACCTTGAACGGCGACGGCGACATCCTCCGTATGGCGCCGCCCGCGGTCATCCTGACCGGCGAGCTCGACGCACGCCCCTCGGCCCGGGTGGACTCGATCCGCAGCGTGCTGGCCGAGGCCGGCATCGACTCACCGGCGACCGGGGACGTCGTCGCGGCCATGTGGCACAAGTGGGCGTTCATCTCCACTCTCGTCGCCCTGACCTGCCTGATGCGCGGCACGGTCGGAGAGGTGAACGCCGTTCCGGGCGGGGCGGCCCTGGCCGGGGCCCTGGTCTCGGAAACCGCGGCGGTGGCGGAGGCGGCGGGTCATCCGGTGACCGAGGCGGAGCTCGCCTTCACCACGTCCACCGTCACGACCCCCGGCTCCCCGCTCACCCCGTCCCTGTACCGCGACCTCGTCGCCGGAGCACCGACGGAGGCCGATCACGTCCTGACCGACCTCACCCTGCGTGCCCGCGCGCTGGGGGTGGCCACTCCCCTGCTGGACCTCGCCTCCCTCCAGCTGCGCGTCCACGAACACCGCCTCGCCGCGGGACGCCCCTGAGGCCCCCGAGGTCCCCGAGGCCCCCGAGGCCCCCTCCTCACCCGGATGCCCGGCCCACTGGGCATCCGGGCCGCCGGGCCTTTGACTGGGAGGTCCGGAGGTCCGGAACACCCGTGGAGGCATGGTGACGGCGGTCGCGTGGATGCGTGGTGCGGCAGGTGCGGTGGTGCTGTCGGTGGTGGCGCTCGGCGCCACAGGCTGTTCGGACGGTGACGGCACCCCGTCGGGCGCCGTGTCGAGCGCGGCGTCGGCGGTGAAGTCCGCCGGCGAGGCGGTCCAGTCGGCCGCGGCGGAGGCTTCGAAGGCCGCCGAATCGGCGGCTGCCGTCGCGAAGGGCAAGCTCGCCGACGTGAAGGACGGGGTCGATGCCAAGGACGAGGTGACCTTGGGCTCGGTGACCACCGACGGCGACGGCTACACCACGGTCCCCGTGACGGCCCGGAACACCGACGACGCGACGAAGTCCTTCGCGGTGCAGGTCGAATTCAAGGACGAGAGCGGCAATCTCATCGACACCGTGGTCGTGACGATCACGAACGTCGCCGGGAAGGGCACGGGACAGGGAACGGCCCGCAGTACGCACAAACTGTCGGGCACGGTCTCGGCTCAGGCGGGTACGGCCCTGCGCTACTGAACCCGGGCCGCACCCGGCCGCGCGCCCTTCCGGGCTCAGCAGTTGTCGCCCACCGCGTCGATCTTCGAGCCGAAGCGGCCGCTGTAGTTGCTCGCGTAGTCGCCGGTTCGGACCGGTCGGCACACCTTCCCGGTCGCCCAGTCGATGAAGGCCCCGCTCCGGTTGGCCCGGAACGACCCCACGTGGTCCACGAACCTGCTGGGCAGGTCCACGTAGCCGCCGCGCCAGACGTAGAGCTCCCCGGTGCCGTCCTGGTACCGCCACAGACAGATCGCGTTGGCGGGGCACGCGGGCAGGGCCTGAGCGGGTGTGGTG
The DNA here is from genome assembly GCF_030440515.1 of Streptomyces xanthophaeus. Taxonomy (GTDB): domain Bacteria; phylum Actinomycetota; class Actinomycetes; order Streptomycetales; family Streptomycetaceae; genus Streptomyces; species Streptomyces kutzneri. Next base: position 8,093,524 of record NZ_CP076543.1, on the reverse strand, counting down.
GAGGTGAGCGAGACCAGCGCCACGGCGCCGGCGACCGATAGGGTGCGTAAGTGACGTGCCCTCATAAGGGTCCTCTCTTCGTACCGTTTGTCTCCCACCCTCCTCGCCTGGGCGCCGGTCCGTGCGGCAACGCCCGGATCCACCGCGCCTCTTCACCACATCTCCCCGAGCGGTGCGGTGATCCGGCCGTCGGTGATCCTTCTTCCCGGCGCAGCAACGCCTCCTCACCGTTACCGCTGCCGGCGCCCCGGGTGCGGTATACGTCCTCTGGGGGTGACCCGATGCGGGCGAAGGGAAGTGGGTTGCGTGGAACGAACCACCTGCTGTGTCGTGGGCGGAGGGCCCGCCGGGATGGTGCTGGCCCTGTTGCTGGCCCGGGCCGGGGTGGAGGTGACCGTGCTGGAGAAGCACGGCGACTTCCTGCGCGACTTCCGCGGGGACACCGTCCATCCGTCCACCCTGTCGCTGCTGGACGACATCGGCCTGGCGGAACGCTTCGCCCGGCTGCCGCAGCGGCGGGTGAGCTCGGTGCAACTGCCCATCGGGCCGGACCGGTCCCTCGTCACGGTCGGGGACATCGGGGCGCTGCGGGGAAAGTACAACTACATCGCGATGGTGCCGCAGTGGGACCTCCTCGACCTGCTCGCCGACGAAGCGGGCCGGGAGCCCTCCTTCCACCTGCGCATGAACACCGAGGCTACGTCCTTCCTGATCGAGCGTGGCAGGGTCACGGGCGTGCGGTACCGGACCTCGGACGGCGGCACCGGCGAGCTCCGGGCCTCACTGACCGTGGCCTGCGACGGACGCGGCTCACTGGCCAGAGCCCTGCCCGAGCTGGGGCTGGAGGACTTCCCGTGCCCCATGGACGCCTGGTGGTTCCGGGTGCCGCGCCGCGAGGAGGACCCCAGCGGGCTCGTCGGCGGCATCGGGGACCGGCTTTTCGTCGCCCTCATCGACCGCGGCGACTACTGGCAGTGCGCGGCGCTCATCCCCAAGGGGTCCGACGCCGGGCGCCGTGCCGAGGGCCTGGAGGCGTTCATGGAGCAGTTCACCGAGGCCGTCCCCTGGCTGGCCGACCGGGCCCATGCCGTCACCTCCTGGGACGAGGTCAAGCTGCTCGACGTACGGCTCGACCGGCTGCGCCGCTGGCACCGCCCGGGGCTGCTGTGCATCGGCGACGCCGCCCACGCCATGTCCCCGGTGTTCGGCATCGGCATCAACCTCGCCGTCCAGGACGCGGTGGCCGCGGCCCGCCATCTCGTGGGCCCGCTGCGCGACGGCACCGTTGGGCTGCGCGACGTACGCCGCGTGCAGTACCGGCGCCTGCCCACCACCGTGGCGACCCAGGGGCTCCAGCGCCTCGCGCACGCCAAGGTCATCGGGCCGCTGCTGGCCGGCCGCGACGCCTTCGGAAACCCCCGGCGGGCCAAGCGGCTGACCGAGCTCCTCACCGACTCCCGCCGGCTGAACCGGCTGCCGGCCTACTTCCTCGCCTACGGGGCCCTGCGCGAGCGGCCCCCGGGGGAATCACTCCGCTGACCTCACCTCGCCGCCGGAGGCCGAAAAGTGACGTATCGGGATGGTCGGGCCGATAACCTCGCTCCCACAGCGAGGACGTCATGCTCCGGGAGGCCTCATGAGTGAGCAGCAGCCGACCCTTCTGCCCTACGCCGACCCCGCCTTCGTCGCGGATCCGTTCCCCCTGTACCAGCAGCTGCGCGAGGACGGCCCCGTGCGCCGCGTCGTCGTCGCGGGCGGCCTGGACGCCTGGCTCGTCACGCGCTACGAGGACGGACTCGCGGCCCTGTCCGACTCCCGCCTCAGCAGCGACGTACGCGATGCCTCGGACAGCCGGATCCTGCGGCAACTGCCCGAGACGGAACGCGATTCGATGCTGAGCAACATGCTCCGCAGCGACCCGCCCGACCACACCCGCCTGCGCCGTCTGGTCTCCAAGGCGTTCACCGCCCGCCGCGTGGCGGAGATGCGGCCACGGATCCAGGCCATCACCGACGGCCTGCTGGATGCGGTCGTCCCGGCCGGACACGCCGACCTGGTCGCCGACTTCGCGCTTCCGCTCCCGGTCACGGTGATCAGCGAACTGCTCGGGGTCCCGGTGGACGAGCGCCGCGACTTCCAGCACTGGACCGACCGGATGCTCAGGCGGGGAGCGGAGCCCCCGGACCCCGCCGTGGTGAACGAGGCCTGGCAGCACATGCGCGCCTACGTGACCGGGCTCATCCACGCCAAACGGGCGCACCCCGGCGACGACCTGCTCAGCGGCCTCGTCACCGCCCGCGACGCGCAGCAGCGGCTGAGCGAGGACGAGTTGATCGCCATGGTGTTCCTGCTGCTGGTCGCCGGCTACATCACCACGGTCAACCTGATCGGCACCGGCATCGCCACGCTGCTGGCCCACCCGGGCCAGCTGGACCTGCTGCGTTCCGACCCCGGGCTGCTGCCCGGTGCGATCGAGGAGTTCCTCCGCTACGACGGCCCGGTGAGCCCCGGCATCGCGCGGTTCGCGCGCGAGGACATCGAGATCGCCGGGGTTGCCGTCCCGCGCGGCGCGACCGTACTGATCGGCTCGGCCGTCGCCGACCGCGACCCGAAGCGGTTCGCCGACCCGGACCGCCTCGACATCACCCGCCAGGACAACGCCCACCTCGCGTTCGGGCACGGCATCCACTACTGCCTGGGGGCTCCGCTGGCCCGGCTGGAGGGTCAGATCGCCATCGGTACGGTACTGCGCCGGCTCTCCGGGCTCGCCCTCGCCACGGACCCGGAGGGGATCCGCCGGCGCCCGGGCGGACTGCGCGGCCCGGAGAGCCTGCCGGTCACCTTCACCCCGGGCGGCTGAACCGGACCACGGCCTGGGCCGTCTCTTCCGGATCTTGCCGGGCCCGGGTCGTCCGGCAAGATCCGAAAGAGACGGCCTAGCCGCCCTGCTCGGAGAAGTGCTGGTAGTCCGGAGGGGTCCAGCGGCCGCCCCAGTACCAGCCGATCTCCCGGAAGGCCCGGGTCACGACCCCATCGGGGGTGATCATCCCGGGGCGGGCGCGGCCGCGGTCGAGGTGGGTGCGACCGTTCGGGGGATGGACGGTGCCCCGGACGTCGACGTACGGGTTCTCGACCGGGTTGATGTCGATGGCGTCGCCCCAGGAGTGCCGGGAGATCCGGCCCGGGTCCCCGGTGACCGGACGGCAGTTGAAGGCGGAGGTGTTGTCGTCGGCCATCGCCTCGGTGTCGCTGCCGCCGTACTCGGCCATCACCCGCATGCGGCGGATCGGGAAACGGGCGGCGAAGGCCTTTCCGAAGGCCCGCAGGACGGGGGCGACCGCGTCCTCGTGGACCACCAGTTCGCCGGTGTGCACCGTGCCGTCGAAGCCCCAGTGGTTCATCCGGACGAGTCGCAGGCGCTCCGGCGGCACGGGGCAGCCGGGGTGGTGGGTGGAGCCCAGCTTCTCCGGGGGGACGGCCGTGACGTGCGCGGACAGCGTCTTCGCCTCGGGCTCGGGCGCGACCTGGTGGCGCGCCTCGGACCGTGCCCCGGTGCATGACAACGCCGTCGCACACAGGGTGCCGGCCAGGGCGACGCAGGCGAGGCGATGGCTCACCGTTCCACCGTAGGTTCGCCCGGCCCTCCGGGCATGCCGGCGGCGGTGGCTCCAGGGTCCGCGGGCTGACGGGGGCGGGCCCGGGCTGCGAGTACGGCGACGTCGTCCTCCGCGTGCTGGGCGTCGAGGCCCTCCACGACGGCGTCCACCACCGCGTTCACCCCGGCCCCCACCGGGGGCCGCACGCCCACCAGCCGGGCCAGCGAGACGTCGATGTCCTCGCCCCGCCGTTCCACCAGCCCGTCGGTGAACATCAGCAGGGTCTCCTGCGGCGTGATCGCGCGCGTGACGGCTTCGTAGCCGCCGACGCCGGTGCCCAGCGGCGGGCCGACCGGGACGTCGACCAGCGAGGCCGAGCCGTCCGCCCCGAAGACCGCCGGCGGCAGGTGGCCGGCGCCGGCGAACATCGCTACACCGCGCGCGGGATCGAAGCGTACGAGCAGGCAGGTCGCCGGCCTGCGGGCCGCGTCGCCGGCGGCCAGGACGTCGAGCTGGCGCAGTACGCGGTGCGGGGCGAGGTCCGTCGACGCCACGTCGCGCAGGGTGGAGCGGTACGCGTTCATGTCCACGGCCGCGTCGAGTCCGTGGCCCATCACGTCTCCGACCACGAGCAGGGTGCGGCCGTAGTGGAGGCGGATCGTCTCGAACCAGTCGCCCCCCACCAGCGCCCGTGGGCCGGCCGGCAGGTAGCGGCTGGCCACCTCCAGGTTGGGGTGCGGCCGGCCCGGTTCCGACACGAGCGCGCGCTGGAGGTGCGAGACGGTGTCCTCGGTGGCGGCCAGCTGCCGCGCGTGCCCCAGGTGCACCGCCGCCAGCCGGGCCGCGAAGTGGACCGTCGCCGCCTCGTGGTCGCCGAACCCCGCGCGGGCCCGTACGGCGGTCAGCATGCCGTGGACCCGTTCCCCGTCCGGCAGCGGGACGGACAGGACGTGGACGGGCACGCCGCCCGCGACCGCCGCCCACTCGGAGAGCTGATGCCCGCCGTCCGACGCCCGTACCGAGGGCGCTGCGTCGGCCCCTGCCGTCAGCAGCCCGGTGGATCCCGCCGTCGCCACGCGGTGGGAACCGCCGTCCTCCGCCAGGAGATCCACGGCGACCGCGTCGCACACGTTCCGGGACAGGAAACCGGCCAGTTCCTGGCAGGTGGTCACCGCGTCGAGGGTCGTTCCGATCTGCCCGACGGCGGCCTCGGCCGCCCGGACGCGTGCCCACAGCCCCTCGGGCCCGCCCACGGGCCCGGTGGGCCTCCCGCCACGCTCCGGCAACGGACCTCCTCGCCACGGGACCGCCGAAGCAGCCATTCCAGCAGGAGTACCGGTCGCAGGCACGCACGCCGCGCCCCGCGGTCCCCGGGCACGCGGGCCTTCGGAGGCGCTGCGGGATCGATCGACGCCTCAGGCCGTCCGGTCCGGGGAAGCACCGGGTGTGGCGCGCCGGGTCCCTCGAACACGTTACCGAGGCGGTCAACTTCCCTGCCCCGCACGGGCGATGGCCTCCGGCTCCGATGCCCGCCGCCGGGGTCCGAGGGCGTATCGTGCCCGCATGCCCGCTGATCCGATCCGTATCGTCTCCCGCGATTCGCCGATGGCCCTCGCCCAGGTGGAGCGCGTCCGCGCCGAGCTCGCCGCACTCCACCCGGGGATCACGACCACCGTCCTGCCGGTGAAGACCACCGGCGACAAGTGGATGGGAGACCTGTCCCAGGTCGAGGGTAAGGGCGCGTTCACCAAGGAGGTGGACGCGGCGATCCTGGCCGGCGAGGCCGACCTCGCCGTGCACTGCGTCAAGGACGTCCCGGCCGACCGTCCGCTGCCCGCCGGAACCGTCTTCGCGGCGTTCCTGGAACGCGACGACATCCGGGACGCCCTGATCCACCCGGAGGGACTCACCCTCGACCGGCTCCCGCCCGGTACCCGTATCGGGACCTCCTCCGTGCGCCGGATCGCCCAGCTCGCCGCCGCGTACCCGCACGTGGAGTGCGTACCGATGCGCGGGAACGCCAACCGGCGCCTGGAGAAGCTCGCCGCCGGTGAAGCGGACGCGCTCCTCCTTGCCGTCGCCGGCCTCCACCGCATCGGCCGCGCGGACGCCATCACGGAGATCGTTCCGGTGGACACCCTGATGCCGCCGATCGGTGCCGGTGTCCTCGCGCTCCAGTGCCGGGAGGACGACGCCGGCCTCATCGACACCGTGAGCGCCCTCGGCCACCCGGACACGCACCGTGAGACGGTCGCCGAGCGGATGTTCCTCCATGTCCTCCAGGGGCACTGCAACAGCCCGATCGCGGGGTACGCGCGGGCGGAACGCGGAGGGGATCTGTCCCTGCGCGCCTGCGTGTTCTCGCCGGACGGCAAGGAGGTGCTGAACGCGCACGAGTGGGCGGGCCGCCTCGACCCGGCCACGCTCGGCACGTCCGTCGCCGTCGCCCTCCTGCGGCAGGGCGCCCGGGAGCTGATCGACAGCATTCCGCACTGACCCCACCCCCGTGCGGCCCGGTGCGTCCGGACGGACCCGGCGTGTGCCGGCGGGTCCGGGGAGCCCGCCGGAGAGCCGTGGCCCGGTGGCACGGGCCGTGACCCGAGGTTGACGGCGGGGGTGCTGCCGGGTCGTCCCTACGGCGCGCTGCCCGCCCGCCTGCGGGGCAGGGCCGCCGGCCCGCCCTACCGTAGGCGGCATGGCCCCTGACGAGACGCCCCCGGCCGGGTCCCCCGGAGGCACCATCCCCGGCGCGGACGACGAGTTGGCCTTCGATCGCGATCCGCGCTTCGCCGCCGCGCGGCTGAAGGAGCGTCTGTACGCGACCATCACCATGATCTCCGTGGTGATCGGACTCGCGGGTGCCGACCACATCAGCGCCACCGGAGCCGCCGCGACCGTTCTGACCACCGCGGTGGGCCTCTGGCTGGCCGCGCTGGTCGCGGACCAGCAGGCCCACCGTGTCGTCCACGGCCGGCTGGCGACCGGGCACGAGCTGCGCCGCATGCTGTCCGTCAGCAGCCCCCTGCTGCTGTCCGCCGTGGGACCGCTGGTCCTGATCGGTGCGGCGGCGCTCGGGCTGATGGCGGTGGACACCGCCCTGCTGATCTCGGCCGGGGTGAGCGTCGCCGGGCTGTTCACCTGGGGCTGGTACGGCGGCATCCGCATGGGTGGCGGCACGGGCCTGGCCCTGCTGGCCGGCACGCTGGACGCGGCCATCGGCACCGCGGTCGCCCTGGTCAAGGCGGCTGCCGGCCACTGATCGCCGCCACCGGCCCGCCCGGGGACTCCCCCGCTGCGGCGAGTGCGCGAGAATCCCGGACCAGCCGTAGCGTGGAAGCATCAGAGGCACTCCGTGGTGAGGGGCGATGCGCCATGACCTGGGCTTCGTGGACGACGACAGGAGTCTTCGCCGGACGAGGCGGAGTACGCACCGACGAGGCGGGAGTCCTCACTGGCGACCTGACCGTGCACACCACCTGGTCGAGCCCGGAAGCCCATGTCGCGGTGCAGTACAGCGGCGGCTCGGACTGGTTCACCGTGACCGGCAGTCCGGTGCGCTGCGAATCGGAGGAGTTCAGCCGCCTCCTGCATCAGACGGTGGTGGACGCCGTACGCGCCGACGGGGCCGCCACGGTCCCGCACGACCTGCCGGCGGACACCTACCGGGCCCCGCGCGCGCCGACTTCCTGATCACTTCGCCTGGGCGAGCCGGACCGCGTCGGCGCCGGCCGGGAATCGCAGCCGGCCGGTCGTGTCGTGGGCGGCCCGCCACACGGTCTCGGCGACGTCGCTCTCCCTCGTGTACACGTCCTGCCCCGTGAACTCCTCCATTACCTTCTTCGCGAAGGCCGCGTAGGGCGCCGGAACCAGTGCGTCCGGCGACTCGCCGTGCGTCGCCCTGTGCGCGAAGTTCGTCGTCAGGCAGGCGCCGGGTTCGACCGTCTTGGCCTGTACGCCGAAGGGCGCGAGTTCGAGTGCGAGCGATGCGGTGAACCCCTCGACGGCCATCTTGCTCGCCTTGTAGACGGCCGAGAGCGGCATGTGGCCCAGCACCACGCTGGAGGTCACGTTGACCACCACGCCGGAGCCGCGCTCGCGGAACCGGGGCAGTACCGCCTGCGTCATGGCCATCACGCCGAACGTGTTGGTCTCGAACACCTCCCGTACCCGGGCCATGGGGGTGCCCTCGAACACTCCGATCGAGGGGACGCCCGCGTTGTTGACCAGGACGTCGACGGGCCCCGCCACGTCGAGGGCGGCGCTGATGCTCCCGGGATCGGTCACGTCGAGTTCGACGACGCGGAGCCGGTCCGACTCGGGCAGGACGCCCGTGCGCGGCGTCCGCATGGTGGCGATGACGTTCCACCCCTGCGCGTGGAAGTAGCGGGCGGTCTCACGCCCGTAGCCGGAGGAGGTACCGGTGATCAGAACGGTCTTCATGATGTGCCCCTCGCGATGTGACGGGATCCGCGGCGGACAGGCATTTCCCTGCTCCACGGAAGAACTTCTGATCCCATTGAATCGCTCTGACCTGCACAAACAGTAGAACTATCCTCGCCCCTCCTTGCACGATCCTCCTCCGTCAGGGCAGGGCACCGACGGGGGTCGGGGCGCGTACGGTGTTCCGCAGGCGGGCCGCGTCCCGGCTCGGGGGCGCGCCGAACTGGCGCCGGTACTCGCGGCTGAACTGCGACGGGTTGTCGTAGCCGACACGGTGGCCGACCCCCGTGACATCACCGGGGTGCGTGGCGAGCAGGAGCCGGGCCTCCTGGAGCCGGATCTGTTTCTGGAACTGGATGGGGCTCATCGCGGTCACCGCCTGGAAGTGGCGGTAGAACGCGGACACGCTCATCCCGGACAGCCGCGCCACGTCCTCGACCCGGAAGGGCTCGGCGTAGTGCTCGCGGATCCAGCGCACGGCCCGGGAGACGTGGCTGAGGCCGCTGTCGGCGAGGCCGAGCTGGCGCACCGCCGCGCCCTGCTCGCCGGTGATCACACGCCACAGGATCTCCCGCTTGACCAGCGGGGCCAGCACGGCACGGTCGCGGGGTTCGTCGAGCAGGCGCAGCAGCCGGACCACGGCGTCGAGCAGGGCCGGCGGGGCGTCACTGACGGCGATCCCCGACGGCGCGGCGCCCGAGCCGCTACGGGGGGTGTCCCCGGGACCGGCCCGCAGCAGCAGTTCGGCGACGGCGGACGGTTCGAGCACGAGGCCGAAGCCGAGGGCCGGCCGGTCGGGGGCGGCCTGGGTGAACTGCCCGGTGACCGGCAGGTCAACGGATGCCACCAGGTACTGCCCGGCTCCGTACTCGTAGACCCTTTCGCCCAGCGCGAGTCGTTTGGCGCCCTGGGCGATGACGGCCAGGACGGTGCCCGACATGGAGGGCGCGGGCGGATCCGGCCGGTCGACCTTCGAGATCAGGACGCCGTCGACGGCAGTGGTCCAGTCGGGGCGGGCGTGCCGCGCCAGCAGGGTGCGGAGCTCTTCGAGGCACATGCGTCCATTGCAGCACCCTTTGCGTTCCCACCTCCCGAAGGTGAGGGTGAGGGCCCGGCCGACGGACAGCCGCCGCACCGGGCGCGGCGGCTGGTTCACCGCCCTGTACTTCTCCGTGGGATGGCCCGGCGTCGGGACGGTCGTTCCCGGCACGCACGGCCGAGAACGACCGACGCAGATCAGAACCTAGTCCGTGGCAGCGCCGAACCACGTGGGCAGCCGGTCGGTCAGATCCTGCTGATCGTCGCCGACCCACGCCACATGGCCGTCCGGCCTCAGCAGTACCGCGGGCACCTCCAGTTCCTCGCTGACGTCGACGACGTGATCGACGCGGTCGGCCCAGCCCGCCACCGAGAGGCGGCCGGTCTGGTCCAGCAGCACGCCGCGGCCGCCGTGCATCAGCTCGTAGAGGCTCCCCCGCTTCAGCACGATGTCCCGCATCCGGCGGCCGAGCAGTTCGTGGCCCTCGCCGAAGTCGTAGCGGAGCCCGATGGCGGTGATCTTCTCGATCAGGTACCGGTTGACGTTCTCGAACTCCATCAGCTCGGACAGCAGCCGGCGCACGGCCTGGGCGCCGGGCTCCGTGGACATCAGCTCCATCTGCGCGCGGGTGTTGTCCAGCACGGCGGCGGCCACCGGATGCCGTTCGGACTCGTAGCTGTCCAGCAGTCCCTCCGGAGCCCAGCCGCCCACCTCGGCGGCCAGCTTCCAGCCGAGGTTGAAGGCGTCCTGGACGCCGAGGTTGAGTCCCTGGCCGCCGGTCGGCGGGTGGATGTGCGCCGCGTCGCCGGCCAGCAGCACCCGGCCGACCCGGTAGCGCTCGGCCTGCCGGGTGGCGTCGCCGAACCGCGACAGCCAGCGCGGTGAATGCACGCCGAAGTCGGTGCCGCCGACGGCCCGCAGCCGTTGCTTGAACTCCTCGAAGGTCGGCGGGACGGCACGGTCCGCAGCCACCCCCTCGGCGGGCACGACGACGCGGTACACCCCGTTCCCGAAGGGCGCCGCGCCGAAGCGGAGCTGTGTCTTGCGCACCTCGGCCATCACGGCGGCCAGCGTCTCGGGCTCCGCGGTCAGCTCCATCTCGCCCAGCAGCGTCTCGACCCGGGAGGGCTCGCCGGGGAAGCCGACGCCGAGCAGCTTGCGCACCGTACTGCGGCCGCCGTCACAGCCGACGAGGTGGCGCGAGCGCAGCCGCGTACCGTCGGCCAGCTCGACGCTCACCCCCTCCTCGTCCTGGCTGAGCCCGACCAGTTCGCAGCCGCGCCGGACCTCGGCGCCGAGCTCGGCGGCGCGCTCGGCCAGCAGGCGATCGGTGATCGTCTGCGGGATGCCGAGGACGTACGAGTGGGCGGTGTCCATCCCGTCGGGCCACGACGTGCCGAGGCCCGCGAAGAAGCCGCCGACCTCGTAGCGCCGACCGTGCGCGAGGAACCGGTCCAGCAGGCCGCGCTGGGCCATCACCTCGATGCTGCGCACGTGGAGGCCGAGTGCGCGCACGTACGGGGTCGGCTCCATCTCCTTCTCCAGCACGAGCACCTGCACACCGTGCAGCCTCAGTTCGCAGGCCAGCATCAGACCGGTCGGTCCGCCGCCGGCCACGATCACGTCGATCATCAAAATCCCCCATGGAAAAGGTTGCGTCTCGCCAGCTACTCCGCGTCCCGCGGACCCGTACTCCGGTATGGCCGGACGTACTTCGCGAATCCCGGCTTTCGTCAGGTTCTGGCTTCGATGGGAGATTCTGCGGCACGACCGGGGTCTTGCCGCAAGGCCCCTGGTGCGCTATATCTTGAGAGTGGCAAGGAGTGGTGTATCTCCTTGCCTATTCTTTTTTGCCGTCCGCTGTGACCGCCCGGCGGGGGATGTGGCGGCGGAACGGCATGGGCCGGGTGACGGAACGCGGCGGGGGCGACCGCCCTGTGGTCGCCCCCGCCTGTTCATCGCGGCTCAGAAGTCACGCGCGTCGCCCGGTCTCAGAACTGGAGCGCCCACGAGTCGATCTTGCCGGTGTCGACGTTCGCGTTGTCGTTCACGCGGAGCTTCCACACTCCGTCGGCGACCTCGGCGGAGGCGTTGACCGTGAAGGTCTTGATGATGTTGTCCGCGCTCCCGCCGGTGCGGTTGTGCAGGGTGTAGACGGTGCCGTCGGGCGCGACCAGATCCACCTTGAGGTCACCGGTGTAGGTGTGCTTGATGTCGACCGCGACGGCCAGTGACGCCGGGGCGTTGCCGGCGACCCCGCCGACGGTGACGGGCGACTCGACGGTGGCGTTGTCGTTGATCGCGTAGTCGGCGGTGTTCTCGAACCGCTTGCCGGGCGGGACGGTTCCGCCGTCGCCCACGTTGAGCAGCAGGTTCGGGGAGCCCGTGCCGGGGCTGGTCACCACGTTGGGGGTCGCGGCGCCCACCAGGCCGTCGCGGACCTGGGCGGGGGTGCTGGCCGGGTTCTGCGACAGGTACAGCGCCGCCGCGCCGACCACGTGCGGGGTGGCCATCGAGGTGCCGGAGATGGTGTTGGTGGCCGTGTCGCCGGTGCCCCACGAGGAGGTGATGGAGGAGCCCGGCGCGAAGATGTCCAGGACGGTGCCGTAGTTGGAGTAGCTGGCCTTGGCGTCGGTGTTGGTGGTGGCGCCGACCGTGATGGCTTCGGCCACGCGTGCCGGGGACTTCGTCGAGGCGTTGGTGGACTCGTTGCCCGCGGCGACGCCGTAGGTGATGCCGGAGGCGATGGAGTTGCGCACGGCAGTGTCGAGCGCGGAGTCCGCGCCGCCGCCGAGCGACATGTTGGCCACCGCCGGCTTGACCGCGTTGCGCGTCACCCAGTCGATGCCCGCGACGACCTGGGCCGTCGTGCCGCTGCCGTTGTTGTCGAGCACGCGGACGCCGACGATCTTGGCCTTCTTGGCCACGCCGTACGCGCCGCCCGCGACGGTGCCGGCGACGTGCGTGCCGTGGCCGTGGCCGTCCTGGGCGGTGTTGTCGTTGTCGATGGCGTCGTAGCCGTAGGAGGCGCGGGTGCCGAAGTCCTGGTGGGTGATGCGGACACCGGTGTCGATGATGTAGGCGGTGACGCCCTCACCCGCCTTGTCCGGGTAGGTGTAGCTCTGGTTGAGCGGGAGCGCGCGCTGGTCGATGCGGTCCAGGCCCCAGGACGGCGGGTTGGGCTGGGTCGCGTCGACGGTGAAGACACGGTTCTGCACGACGGACTTGACCGCCGGGTCGGCGGCGAGCTTGCGTGCCTGCGTCTCGGAGACCTCGACGGAGTAGCCGTTGAGGGCGGCGCTGTAGGTCTTGTCGATCTTCGCGCCGTACCGCTTGGCGACGGCCTTGCCGCTGTCGGCGGTGGAGCGTGCGGCGGAGTCCTTCAGGGTCACGATGTAGCTGCCGGAGACGGTTCCGGCGGCACCGGCGTTCTCGATGACGCCCTGCGGGCCGCTGTCGGCCGCCGAGGCGGGTAACGCGGCGGCCGCGCCGAGCGCGAGGGCTGCGGCGGCGGTCGCGCCGATGCCGGCGAGCCTCCTGCGGGTGTGACGCATCACGGACATGTGGGGGGTCCTCCTCTGGGTGGGCACTGCGGGGTGGAACGGCGGCCCGACGGACATGGACATAGGCATGCCCATGACAATGCAAAGCCCGACAGGCCGTCGCCTACGAAAGGTTGACCCAGCCCTGACGCACCCACAAGAGGCCCACGGACGCGTAACATCCCTGCCATGCCCCGGTCATGATTGAGCAAAGGTGCCCCGCACATGACGTAGGCACGGCCCGGTCGGACCGGCCCCGGGTCGGGCACACGCGCCGCCGCGCGGACCGCACCCCGGCCCTGCCCGGTGCGTGGCTGCCCCCGGGGGCCGCGATTTCCCGCCGGGCCCGGCCGAGGTGCCCGCACCGGCCTCGGGGTCGGACTCGCCGCCGCTGTACGGGTCCGGGCCACCGCGGCCTGGGGCGTTCCCGGTGTCCCCGGAGAAGGAAGCCGCCCGGGCCGCGCCCTCGACCTGGCGGGTTCACGCCAAACGGGACCTGCTCCTGCCGAGCCCGCCGTACGAGGGCCGGGGTGCGGAAACGCGGGCGGATCCGGCCCGTGCGGCGTGCTCCGGAGCCGGTCCCGGCGGACGGCGGCGAGCGCCCGGGGACGCCCCCGGCCGCGTACTGCGCCCGGGCCGGGCCGAGTTGTGAAATTTTCGTGCCCTCGGGCCTCACGCTCCCCGCCCGGCCCGGCCCCTGGTCCTGAGGTATCCCGACGTCTCCCCCGGACGGGGGAGGAGGGTGCGCCGGGCGGGCGACGCGCCGCTCGGGGGTCACCTTCCACGATGGGATTCCGGTCGTCGGAAGGGGAGTTCGGGTGGAACGGTGGGATCGGGTCGGGCGAAGTGCGGCCTACGGGGCGGCCCTGGCGCTGCTGCCGTACCTGTTGATCAAGGTGTCCTGGGTGGCGGGTTCGCTCGTGGGGCTGCTGCCGGTCGGCGACGGGTTCGGCAGGGCGGAGTGGGTGGTGCTCAACACCGTCACGGTGGGTATGGCCGCGATCGGAATCGCGTTGGCGCTCGCGCTGGTGCGGCCGTGGGGCATGCGGATACCGGGGGCGCCGGTCGTCTTCTGCGCGTGGGTGGGGTCGGGGTTCCTCGTCTCGATACTCCCGTTCGGCGTGCTCGGCGCCCTCCTGGATGCGGGCGGCGGTGCCACGGACGGTGGTCCGGCCGATCCGGCCGATCCGGCCATGCCGGTCTGGGAGGGCGTACTGGTCCAGTTCAGCTTCGTGGGGATGGGGCTGGGGCTGGCCGTCGCGGTCCCCGCGTACCTGCGGCGCCGCTGGCCGGCAGCGTTCACGGGGCGGGTCGGTGACGGCCCGCGCACGGCGCTGCCCCGGGCGGCCGTCGTCGGTGCGGCGGTCGGGCTGCTCTGGCTCTACTGGGCGGCCGGCGGCACGGCGGGCATTGCGCACCCGGCCGAGCGGATCACCGACTGGTACACGCTGGGGGCGGTCTCCGGTTTCTGGGCGCTGGCCGGCTCCGCCGCCGTCGGGATGATCGCCCGGGCGCGGCCCGCCCGCCTGCCGCGCCTGCTGCCTCTGGTGTTCGGCTGGGTCGGGTCGGGCTCACTGTTCGCGTGGAGCGCCTGGAAGCTTCCCATCACCCTGTACATGGCGTGGGCCGACCCGGTGGGCGCACGCCCGCCCGAGAACCTCGCCGTCGCGGTGGTGCTGCACGGGTGCGCGGTGCTGGCGGGCGCGGCGATGCTGCGGACACTCGTTCGCCACCGCGTCCCCACCGCCGAGCCCCACGCCCGAGACGGCGCCGCCCCGGGGCCCGGGGCGTGACGTCTTCGGGGGCGCCGGGCCCTTTCCGCGGCGGGTCTCACCAGTCCCGGCCGGCGATGAGCCGCTCTCCGTCCGCGTCCGCGTACCCGTATGCCGACGCTATGAACCAGAACTCATCACCGATCCACTCACGCGCAACCGTCTCGATCCCGCTCCCGGCCGCGACGAGCTCCGCATCCAGAAGGTTGAACTCCTCCGTCGAGGCCTGGGTGAGCGCATACAGCGCCTCCGGATCCGACGGCTGCTCAGCCTCGATCCGCTCGCACAGCCGCAGCAGGATCGCCCTGCCCTGATCGACGATGTGATCGGGGAAGTACGGGTCCTCGTACATCGACTGCAGGAACCCGTGCCCTGCTACCCGTCGGTTTGTGATCGGCATGCCGGTACCCGTCCCCGTAGAAGAACTGTCTCGCCGATCATGCGCGGCACCACTGACAACGCCGTGCGACCTTTCAGGGGGCGAGGTGCCACCACTGGTCGTCGTACTGGTCGCCGCAGGAAATCTGCGCCGCGGGCCGGGCCGCCTCGAGGCCCTGGACCGTCAGGCACTTGGCGTTGACGGCATTGCGCAGCATGAACTGGCCGGCCAGGTCGCCGCTCCCCCACTGCAGTTCCCAGTGCTGCCCGTCGTGCCGGGCGGCGGTGCAGGCCAGCTGCCGGGCCGGGGCGAAGTTCTCCGAGCCCGCCACGGCCAGACAACGGTCGCTGTGCGCGTTGCGCAGCGTGCGGGTGTCGCCGCCGCCGTCCTGCGGGGCGAGCGTCCAGGTACGGTCGGCGGCGCCGGTGCAGGTGTCCTGCACCGGGACGAGGCCGTCGTCGGTGCCGGGCACCCGTAGGCACAGGTGGCTGTTGCGGTTGACCAGCCGCCCGGTGAGCGCCGAAGGATCCGCCGTACCCGTACCGGGGCGCGGTGCGGGGACCGTGGCCGTTGTCGTGCTCCCGGGCGGCGGGGCTGCGGCATCGGTGTCCGGGTCGCCGCCGCCCACCCGGACGGCGATCACGGTGGCCACGCACACGAGGGCCACCGCGCAGGCCGACACGATACCGGCGCGGTGCTCGTGGAAGTTGACCTGGAGGTTCCCGCTGCCGCGCTGGACCCCGGACGGGCCGTGGTAGGTGTCGCCGCGGCGGCCGTCATCGCGCCCGCCGTCGCTCACGGGCGGGAGTCGAACCGGTTCACCTGGACGTTGCCGTCCCCGGACACCACCGCCGTCGGGCCGAGGAACACGTTCCGGGTGAATCCCCCGGCGGCCGGGCGCGCCGCCTCCGCGGCCTCGTCGAGCAGGGCCCGGAGCTCCGCCACGGCCGCGGCCCGTTCGTCCGGTTCCAGCTGCTCCAGCAGGTCCTCGGTACGGGTCCGCCAGGCCGCACCGTGCCGGGCCCGCTCCCCGCTGCCGTCCCCCTCCGGCCCGCTGCCGTCCTGCCCGGCTGCCGTCAGCTCGGCCGCGGTCCGGTCCAGGCGTTCCAGCTGGACGGTCTCCTGCCGGCGGTCCCCGCGGCCGAACAACCGGGCCAGCCGGTTCCGCAATGCCAGCCAGGCATCCGTTCCGGCGGCCTGTACGACGCCCGAACCCACCGAGGCCGCCAGTGCGACCATCGCCTCGTCCAGCATGAAGCTCCCCCTTCGCCGTCCCCGGGCAACAGCGTCAACGGTAGCCCCGCCCGGCCAGGGGTCAACAGGGCTGCCGGTGGCGGGTATCGTCGCGGCGACGAGGGGAATCCCATGACTTCGAGCACGCCCGCCGCGACCGCAACCTTCTCCGTCGGCGGCGAGTACCCGGTGTCCCGGATCGGGTTCGGTGCCATGCGTCTGCCGACCGCCCACGGTGCCGCGCGGGACGGCGCCGTCGCGGTGGCACGGCGCGCCGTCGCGTTGGGGGTCGGGCTGATCGACACCGCGCATCTCTACGGATGGGGCGCCAACGAAGAACTGCTCGCCGAGGCCCTGCACCCTTACCCGGACGGCCTGTTGATCACCACGAAGGTCGGGGTCGTCCGGACCGGCGGCTCCGAGGGCTGGGGCTACGACGCGCGGCCGGACAGCCTGCGCGAGCAGGTCGAGGAGGGGTTGGGCAGGCTCCGCACGGAACGCATCGGACTGCTCCAGCTCCACCGGATCGACCCGAAGGTGCCGGTGGCCGAACAGGTGGGGGCGCTCCGCGAGCTCCAGCAGGAGGGGAAGATCGGGCACATCGGCCTGTCCGAGGTCACCACCTCTCAACTCGCCGAGGCCCGGAGGACCGCCGCGATCGCGAGCGTGCAGAACCGCTACAACCTCCTGGACCGGGAGTACGAGCCGGTCCTGGAGGCTTGTGAGGCCGCCGGTATCGCCTTCCTCCCGTGGCGCCCGGTCGCCGCTGCAACACCTGCTCACACCGGGGAACTTGACGTGATCGCCGCCGAACTGGGCGCTACGACGCCACAACTCCTGCTCGCCTGGCTGCTCGCCCGCTCCCCGGTCGTGGTGCCGATCCCGGGGACCGCCTCACTCACCCACCTCGAACAGAACGTCGCCGCCGCGGATCTCCGGCTGGACGCGGCGCAGCTGCGCACCCTCGACCGCCTGGCCGGCCCGGCCTGACCGGCCGGACATCCCCTAGCCCTTCGGCCGCTGCGGGGTACTGGCCACGCCGGAGGCGCGGCCGCTGAGTTCGGCGTCCAGGGTCTGCTGGGCCGTGCGCATGGACGCGGCGTACTTCGGCTCGGACATGCGCCGCCAGGCCTCGTCCGGCGCGACCTCCTCGACGCGGCTCACCACCCACCAGATGTTGCCGAAGGGGTCCCGCACCCGGCCCCCGCGGTCCCCCCACGCACTGTCGTCGGCCTCGGTGACCACGCGGGCTCCGTGGGCGACGGCGGCGGCCATGGAGGCGTCCGCGTCGCGCACGTAGATCCGCAGCAGGGAGGGCGTCACCGGCCAGTCGGGCCGCCGGTCGAAGGCCAGCACGACCGTGTCGCCGACCCGGATCTCCCCGTGGCCGATGCTGCCGTCCGCGACCGCGACCCGGGCGATCTCCTCGCCGTCGAACGCCGCGGTGATGAAGTCGAGCAGTGCGCCGGTGTCGTCGGTGACGACCCACGGCGCGACGCTGGTGTACCCCTCGGGGGCGAAGTGGTCCATCGGCTTCTTCCTCTCCTGTCGCTCTTCGTGACCTCACCACCGTAGGCGTGAACGAGGTCAGTTCCTGTCCTCGTTCAGGTGTCGATCCTCCACGGCGGTGCGGTCTGCCCGGCCGGGTGTGTCGGTGGTGGCCGGGACGCCTTCCGTCCGGCACGGTGGGCGCGATCGGTGGTCGTCGCGCGTCCCGTGCGGACGGTCTCGACGGTCGCGCAGCGCGCGGGAGAGGTTCGCATGACCGAGAACGGCAGTTCCCCGACCAGCCGCCGTGCCCTCCTGCTGGCCGCCGGATCGGCCGGGGTCGCGGCGCTGACCGCGGCCTGCTCCGGCCCGGCCGGGACCCGGGGGGCGGCAGGGCAGCCCTCCGCGTCACCGACCCTCGCGCCGTCGCCCGGTGGCAGCACCCCGGCCTGCGTCCTCGCCGTGGAGGCGGGCGCCGGCCCGTACTACCTGGACCTGGACCGGGTCCGCTCCGACATCACGGAGGGCCGCAAGGGCGTGCCGTTCCGGCTGGACCTCACCGTCGTACGGGCCTCGGCGGGCTGCCGGCCGGTCACGGACGCCGCGGTCGACATCTGGCACGCCGACGCCTCGGGCGCCTACTCCACCGGCGGGTCCACCTTCCTGCGCGGTACGCAGGTCACGGACGCCGCCGGGCGCACTACGTTCCGCACGATCGTGCCCGGCTGGTACGCGGGGCTGGCGCCGCACATCCACTTCAAGGTGCGCCCCGACCGCCGTACCGGGACGACCTCGCAGTTCTTCTTCCCCGAGGACCTCCTGGTGCGGGTGTACGCGCGGCCGCCGTACGCGGAGCGCCGCGCGCCGAAGCACCCCAACGCCCGTGACAGCCGCTACCGCGCCTCCGGGGCCGCGATGACGCTGGCCCTGGTCCCCGACGGGGAGGGCTACCGCGCCGCGTACACCGTGGGAATCGCCTGAGCGTCAGAGGAGGGCGAGGCCCTCGACGAGTTCGGCCCCGGGGATCTGCGCGAACAGCTTCCCGGGGGCGATGAGCTTGCCGCGCCGGCGTCCGCTGCCGACGAGCACGTACGCCATGTCGGCGACCGCCGCGTCCACCAGGAGCGGCCAGTCCCCCGGCAGCCCGAGCGGGGTGATGCCCCCGTACTCCATGCCCGTCAGCTCCACGGCCGTCTCCATCGGCGCGAAGGACACCTTGCGCGCGCCCAGGTGGCGGCGGACGGCGCCGTTGACGTCGACCCGGCCGGCGGAGGGCACGAGGCAGGCGGCGAGGGTGACCATGCCTCCGCGCTTGGCGGCGACGACCACGCAGTTCGCCGACCGGTCGAGGAGCTCCGGCCCGTAGTGGGCGACGAAGGCAGCGGTGTCGGCGATCGCGGGGTCGGTGTCCACGTAGACGATCTGCTCGGCGGGCACGTCGCCGGCCCAGCTGCGGACCGCTTCGGCGACGGGCCGGGTGAGTTCCGTGAGGCAGTCCGGAGCCGGCACCGCGTTGTCGAAGGACCCGATGGGAGCGCGCATGCCCGCACGCTAACACGGCCGCTCACGGCGCCGATCGCCGTCCTCCGCACCCGTCGGCGGGTGAGCGCGGCCGAGTCCGGGTGTCGCTCTGCCGCGTCAGCCGACCTGGATTCCGATGACGCAGGTGTCGTCGTCCGTGTCGGACCGGCTCCCGGCGAGGAGGCGGTCCAGCTGCCGGTCCAGGTCTCCGGCGCCGGCGGCCGCCGCGTTCATGAGGTGGCCGAGCGAGTCCTGTACCGAGGAGTCCCGCCGCTCCACCAGCCCGTCCGTGTACATCAGCAGGGTGTCGTCCGGTTCGAGCCGCACCTCCCGCTCGGCGTACGTCACTTCGGGGAGCGCGCCGAGGAGCAGGCCCTCGATGAGCGGGAAGGCTTCCGCCTCGCCGTCGCGGACGAGTACGGGCGGCAGGTGCCCGGCGCGCGCCCAGCGCATCACCCTGGTGCTGGGGTCGAAGAGCCCGCAGACCGCGGTGGCCGTCACGTGCTTGGCGAGGTGGTGGGTGACCGTGTTGAGCCAGGACAGCAGCTGGGCGGGGCCCGCTCCGGTCACGGCGAGGCCGCGCAGCGCGTTGCGCAGGACGACCATGCCGGTGGCGGCCTCGATTCCGTGTCCGGCGACGTCGCCCACGGAGAGCATGACCAGCCCGGACGGCAGGACCACGGTGTCGTACCAGTCGCCGCCGACGAGCGACTCGGTCTCGGCGGGCCGGTAGCGGACGGCGACGCGCAGGCCGGGTGCCTCGACGGCCGGCGGGGTGGGGGGCATGATCGCGTGCTGGAGCTGCAGGGCGAGGCGGTTGCGTTCGGCGGACTCGGCCTCGGTGTGGGCGAGTTGGTCCCGGGTCGCGGCCAGGGCGACCTCGGTCCAGTGCTGTGCGGAGATGTCCTGGTAGGCGCCGCGGACGGCGTGGAGCCGCTGGTCGGCGTCGAGGACGGGCTCGGCGACGACGCGGATGTGCCGGGTGATGCCGTCGGGCCTGCGCAGGCGCAGGTTCACGGAGGCCGGACGGCGGTAGCGCAGCACGGCCCGCAGGAAGCGGTCCAGGGCGGCGGAGTCGTCGGGGTGGGCGTAGCCGGGCAGTTCCCGCAGCCGCACGGGCGGGGCGGTGGCCGGCAGACCGTGCAGCGCATACAGCTGCGCGTTCCAGGTGACCGCGCCGGTGACGAGGTTCTCCTCGAAGCCGCCGATCCGGCCCAGGCGCTGGGCGTGCTGGAGGAGGTCGGCCAGTCGTGCCGTCTCGTCCTCGACGCGCCAGATCAGCAGGACGGCGGCCCCGTGGCGGCTGACGCTGATGTCCGCGACCGAGGTGAGGGGGATCTGGTCGACGAGCGCGGTCAGGCTCATGCGTTCGGCGCGGAAGGGCTCGCCCGTCGCGTGCACGCGCTCGATGATGTCGAAGAGCCCGTTCTCGCCCCCGGCCATCGGATAGGCCTCCAGCAGCAGGGCGCCGTTCACGTCGCCGCGCGGCCGCCCGGCGGGATCGACGAACCGGCTGCCGGCGTGGCGGATGCGGAAGTCGGTCAGCCGGCCCTCGTGGTCGAGTACGGGGGTGAGGACCACAGCGGGGTCGTGGAGGCCCTCGGAGAGGTCGATCAGCTCCGCGACGTCCGGGAGCACCGCGTCGAACGTGCCGGGGTCGGCCGCAGGTGCGGCGTCCATGGTGCGGGCGCACAGTTCGGCGAGGGCCTCGACCTGGCGCTCGATCTGCGGGGACTGCGGTGCCAGGGGTTGAGGCCAGCAGATTTCCAGGACGCCGTGGATCCGTCCGCCGGACCCGGCCGGTACGGCCATCCGCCCGCCGTCGGGCCGCTGGAGGTGGCCGATCGAGGGGGGTCCGTCGTGCTGGAGCCGGGCGAGGGTGACCAGTCGGCGCTCGCGCAGCGCGAGGCGGGCGACGGTGGAGACGCCCGGGGGTACGTGGCGCCAGCGTGCGGCTTCCCCGGGCGGGAAGCCGGCGTGGCCGGCGAGGGCCAGGGAGCCGTCGGGGGCCGCGCTCCAGACGGCGACGGCGACCGCGCCCAGGGGCCCGAGGGCGTGCGTCAGGAGGGATTCGGCCACCGCCTGGGTGTCGTCGGCGGCGGCCAGTACCCAGCTCTCGGCGGTACGCAGCCGCACGGAGACCGTGGTGGACGGCTCGGCCGCATCCGGCGTGCCGGTGCGCCGGGCGAACTCGGCGGCGACCTCGCTGACGTGGTCGCGGGAGGCCTGGTTGACGATGTCGGCGGCGAGTTCGAGCACGGACATCCCGGTCTCGCGGGACAGTTCGTCGAGCTGGCGTGCCGCCGCGGCGGGGGTGCAGCTCAGCTGTCCGATCAGAATGCCCTTGGCCAGCTCGACCAGGGCCCTGCCGTCCGCGGCGGCGTGCGCCTCCCGCACCTCGCGGCGCAGCCGTTCCACGGTGGCGACCAGGCGTCCCAGGGGGGCCGGCGCATGGTGCGGGACCGTGTTCGGGGACGGCTCCGTGGCGACCGATTCCGGCGGGCGGGCGTCGTCGTGCCGCTGTGTGCCGGGGGTCATCCGGTGAGCCAGTGCCGGACGCGGGCGATGAGGTCGTCGGCGTCGACCGGCTTGGTCACGTAGTCGCTGGCTCCCGCGGCGAGACTCTTCTCGCGGTCGCCCGGCATCGCCTTGGCGGTGACCGCGATGATGGGCAGCCCCGCGTAGGCCGGCATCCGCCGGATCTCGGCGGTCGCCGCGTAGCCGTCCAGTTCGGGCATCATCACGTCCATCAGGATCAGGTCGACGCCCTCGTTGCGGATGAGGGTGTCGATCCCCTTGCGGCCGTCCTCCGCGTGCAGGACGCGGACACCGTGCAGTTCCAGCACCCCGCTGAGGGCGAACAGGTTGCGTGCGTCGTCGTCGACGACGAGGACGGTGCGTCCGGCCAGGTCGTCGTCGAGCGGAGGGGCTCCCTGCCGGTCCTGTGCCTCCTCGTGGACGAGGGGCAGTACGTCCCCCGGCCGGTCGGCGGACAGGTGCAGCACGATGCGTTCCCGGAGCTCGTCCAGGCTCGACAGCAGTTCCAGCCGGCGCGACGCGGCCCGGTCCCGCAGCGCCCGCTCCTGCCCGCTCCTCAGGCGGGAGTTGTTGTGGGCGAGGACCGGGAGGGAGGAGAGCGCCGGGTCTCCGTCGAGCGCGTCGAGGAAGCGCAGGGCCTCGCCGCCGGGCATGTCGAGTTCGAGGACGACGCAGTGGAAGGAGTGCGAGGCCAGGGCGGCGGCGGCTTCCCGTGAGCTCGTGGCGTTGACCACCTGGACGGCCTCGCGGTGGTCCCCCGTCGGCAGATGGCCGGGGGTGAGGTCCCGGTCGGCGCTCTCGGCGACGAGGGAGAGCAGGCCGTGGGGACGCTCCTCGATGACCAGGAGCCGGCGGGCCCGCCGCTGCGGCGGGACCGCAGCGGCCGTGCCGGCGGCGCCTGCGGGTACGGGATGTCCTTCGGCGCCGGCGTGCCGGGCCGCCACGGGTGCCTCGATCGCCCCGGGGGTCCCGGGGAGGGGTTCCTCCTCGTAGTCCGCCCGGCTGACCGGCAGGTAGAGGGTGAAGGTGCTGCCCTGTCCCGGTGTGCTCTCCGCGACGACGGCGCCGCCGAGGAGCTGGGCGATCTCGCGGCTGATGGACAGCCCGAGCCCGGTGCCGCCGTACTTGCGGCTGGTGGTGCCGTCGGCCTGCTGGAAGGCGCCGAAGACGGACTCCAGCTGCTGCTCCGGGATACCGATGCCCGTGTCCCGTACCCGGAAGGCGAGCATGGGCGCGCGGGCGGGGAGCCCGGCGGGGACCTCGGGCGGCGCCGCGGGTTCGATCCGCAGCTCGACACCGCCGCGCTCGGTGAACTTGACCGCGTTGGAGAGCAGGTTGCGCAGGATCTGGCGCAGGCGGGCGTCGTCGGTGAGCAGGTCGGCCGGGGCGTCGGGAGCCGTGGTGACGGTGAAGTCGAGGCTCTTCTGCGTGGTCAGCGGGCGGAAGGTGGCGTCGACGTACTCCAGCAGCTGCGGCAGGTCCACCCGCTCGGGATTGACGTCCATCTTCCCCGCCTCGACCTTCGAGAGGTCGAGGATGTCGTTGATCAGCTGCAGCAGGTCCGAGCCCGCCGAGTGGATGATGCCCGCGTACTCGACCTGCTTCGGGGAGAGGTTGCGGGTCGGATTCTGGGCGAGCAGCTGGGCGAGGATGAGGAGGCTGTTGAGCGGTGTCCGCAGCTCGTGGCTCATGTTGGCCAGGAACTCGGACTTGTAGGTGGAGGCGCGCGACAGCTGCCGGGCCCGGTCCTCCAGTTCCTGCCGGGCCTGTTCGATCTCCAGGTTCTTGGCCTCGATGTCGCTGTTCTGGCTGGCGAGCAGGGCCGCCTTCTCCTCCAGCTCCGCGTTGGAGCGCTGCAGTTCCACCTGCTGGACCTGCAGTTCCTCCGAACGCGCCTGGAGCTCCCCGGTCAGCCGCTGGGACTCCTCGAGGAGTTCGTCGGTACGGGCGTTGGCGACGATGGTGTTGAGGTTGACGCCGATGGTCTCCATCAACTGGCCGAGGAAGTCCCGGTGTACGGGGGTGAAGGCGGAGAAGGAGGCGAGCTCGATCACGCCGAGGACCTGGTCCTCCACCACGATGGGCAGGATGATCAAGCTGCCCGGGGTGGTGTGGCCGAGCCCGGAGGAGATGACGTAGCCGGCGGGCACCTGGTCGGTGGCGATGATCCGGTGGCTGCGCGCGGCCTGCCCCACGAGGGACTCCCCGAGGGCGAATCCGGTGCCCTCCCCGCTGCCGGCGGGGCGGCCGTAGGAGCCGACCAGGATGAGCAGGGGGCCGTCGGGGCCGTCCTCGGCGAGGTAGAAGGCGCCGTACTGGGCGGCGACGAGCGGCGTCAGTTCGTCCATGACGAGTTCGGCGACGGCGGCGAGGTCGCGGTGGCCCTGCATCAGGCCGGAGATGCGGGCCAGGTTGGACTTGAGCCAGTCCTGCTCCTGGTTGGCCCGGGTGCTCTCCCGCAGCGAGCCGACCATGGAGTTGATGTTGTCCTTGAGTTCGGCGACCTCGCCCGAGGCGTCGACGGTGATCGAGCGGGTCAGGTCGCCCTCGGCGACCGCGCTGGCGACTTCGGCGATGGCCCGGACCTGGCGGGTGAGGTTGCCGGCCAGCTCGTTGACGTTCTCGGTCAGCCGCTTCCACGTGCCGGAGACGCCCTCGACCTCGGCCTGGCCGCCGAGCCGGCCCTCGCTGCCGACCTCGCGCGCGACCCGGGTGACCTCGGCGGCGAAGGAGGAGAGCTGGTCGACCATCGTGTTGATGGTGGTCTTCAGCTCCAGGATCTCCCCCCGCGCGTCCACGTCGATCTTCTTGGACAGGTCGCCGTTGGCGACGGCCGTCGTGACGAGCGCGATGTTGCGGACCTGGCCGGTGAGGTTGTTCGCCATGGAGTTGACGTTGTCGGTGAGGTCCTTCCAGGTACCGGCGACGTGGGGAACCTGTGCCTGGCCGCCGAGCCGGCCCTCGGTGCCGACCTCGCGGGCCACCCGCGTCACCTCGTCGGCGAACGCGGACAGCGTGTCGACCATCGTGTTGATGACGCCGGCCAGCGCGGCGACCTCGCCCTTCGCCTCCACCATGATCTTCTGTGAGAGGTCGCCGCGGGCGACGGCGGTGGCCACCTGGGCGATGGAACGGACCTGGCCCGTCAGGTTGGACGCCATGACGTTGACGTTGTCGGTGAGGTCCTTCCACGTGCCGGAGACCCCGCGCACCGTGGCCTGGCCGCCCAGGTTGCCCTCGGTACCGACCTCGCGGGCCACCCGCGTCACCTCGTCGGCGAAGGCGGAGAGCTGGTCGACCATCGTGTTGATGGTCTCCTTCAGCTCCAGGATCTCCCCCCGCGCGTCCACCCGGATCTTCTGCGTCAGATCGCCCTGGGCCACCGCGGTGGTGACCTCCGCGATCGAGCGCACCTGGGCGGTCAGGTTGTCGGCCATGACGTTGACCGACTCGGTCAGGTCCTTCCAGGTGCCGGACACGCCCTTGACGTCCGCCTGGCCGCCGAGCCGGCCCTCGGTGCCGACCTCCCGGGCGACCCGGGTGACCTCTCCGGCGAAGGCGGACAGCTGGTCGACCATCGTGTTGATGGTCTCCTTCAGCTCCAGGATCTCGCCGCGCGCGGTGACGTTGATCTTCTGCGAGAGGTCGCCCTTGGCCACGGCCGTGGCGACCTGGGCGATGGAGCGCACCTGGGCCGTGAGGTTTCCGGCCATGAAGTTGACCGAATCCGTGAGGTCCAGCCAGGCGCCTCCGACTCCCGGTACGTCCGCCTGACCGCCGAGCGTTCCCTCGGTGCCCACCTCGCGGGCCACCCGGGTCACCTCGGACGTGAACAGCGAGAGTTGGTCGGCCATCCCGTTGAACACGGTGGCGATCTCGCCGAGCAGCCCGTCCGCCGTATCGGGCAGCCTCGTACGGAAGTCCCCGTCCCGGACGGCCGTCAGGCCGGCCAGCAGCTGGCGCAGTTCCGACTCACCGATCCTGTCCTCGCCGGGGAGCGCCGGTGACCTGCCCGGTGCCTTCGTGCCCGTCCGCTCAGCCATCCGCCAACCTCACTCTAGACAACGACCGCGCCGGCGCGGGGGACAGGACATGATGGGATCCGCCATCGCCGCACGACCGGTGATGAAGGCTATCGTCGACGGAGGCTCACCTGATCACCCGGTCACGACCCACTGACGGCATCCTCGACGTTCGGGTGGAGGGAGAGGACCGTATCGGCGCCCGTCAGGGCGAAGAGACGGCGGAGTTGCTCACCGGGGGCGGCGATGCGCAGCGTGGTGAGGTGGTGCAGGCGCAGCAGCAGGTTCAGGAACGAGGAGTCGCCGAAGGTGATGGAGCCCGCGTCGAGGACCACGAGCCGGTGCTGGTCCGCGGCGGAGGCGAGCGCCTCCTCCAGCGGGGCCAGTGTGTCCTGGTCGAGCTCCCCGTGCGCCGCGACCACCCACCCGGCTCCGGCCGGGTAGCTGTTCCCGACGACGCCTTCGTGGTACGCGTCCGCTGCTCCGGTCATGTCCGCCTCCCCGGATCGTCACTTGTACGGCTTCCGCAAGGGAGTATGCCTGCTCGACGGTCGGCCGAGTGCGCCAAGGCCCGCGGCACACGCACCCGGAGGCCGGCGCGCCACCTCATCGGCGGCGGCCGCGGAGAGGAGTTTTCGCGAGGAGCGAATAAGGCGGTGAAGTCGGGGCACAAGCGCCCGAGCAGCCGTCAGTCAATCGGGAGGGAACGGCCACCATGTCTCGCTCGGCCACCGTCGCAGGCCCCATTCGTGCAACAGACGCGCCCATGACGCCCACTGTGCCCGGCACCACCGTGGGAATTCCACGGCAGGACGTGGAACTGCCCGAGGTGAAGAACGCCCGGGAGATGGCTCCTGCCGACGCCCGCGAGCTTTCGAAGCTCTTCTTCCTGAGACTCGGTGCCCTGGAAGAAGGCACGCGTGAGTACCAGTACGCCCGCAACACCCTGATCGAGATGAACCTCTCGCTGGTCCAGTTCGCCGCGCGGCGATTCCGCGCCCGCGTGCTGGGTGGTGGTCTGGACATGGACGACATCATCCAGGTCGGGACCATCGGTCTCATCAAGGCCATCGACCGCTACGAGCCCGAACGCGAGGTCGAGTTCTCCACTCTGGCCCTCCCCTACATCACCGGTGAGATCAAGCGCTACTTCCGTGACACCACCTGGGCGGTGCACGTCCCGCGCCGTCTGCAGGAACGGCGTACGGAGCTCGCCAAGGCCCAGGAGGCCCTCACCGACGTCCTCGGCCGGTCCCCGACGGTCAAGGAGGTCGCCCAGCACCTCGAACTGACCGAGGAAGAGGTCATCGACGGGCTGGTCGCCGCGAACGGCTATACGAGCGGCTCCCTGGACGCCTCGGCCGAGAGCGACGAGCCGTCGACGACGACGGGCCGGACGACCCGTCCGCTGGCGGACCGGCTCGGTGACGTCGACCCCGCCATGGAACTCTTCGAGGAGTTCCACACGCTCGCGCCCCTGCTGGAGCAGCTGGACGAACGCGACCGGATGATCCTGCGGCTGCGCTTCGGCGAGGACAGGACGCAGGCGGAGATCGGCGCGGAACTGGGCATCTCGCAGATGCAGGTCTCGCGCCTGCTGTCCCGGACCCTGGCGCGGCTGCGCGCCGGGATGCTGTCGGTGTAGGCAGCGCCATGCCCTCACCCCACCGGCACGACGGCCCCCCGCCCCTCCCGCCCGTCGGCGCGCAGGCGCTCTACGACGACGGGACGTGGGCGGACGCGGTCCTGCGGTGCGCGCCCGCCGGGAGGGGTTCGGCGACGACGCTGACCGCCCGGCCGTTGCGCGACCGTCCCGGTGCCCTGCTGAGGGGCAGCTGCGACCTCGACACCCGGCCCGTCCTGCGCGCGGCACTGGGTGTCGTCACCCGGATCCCGGGCCCGGTCGTCCATCTCGACCTGTCCGCCGTTGCCTTCCTCGACACGGCCGCCGTCGCCGCCCTGGTGCAGGCCAATGCCACCGTCACCGGCCAGGGGCGTCGCCTGCTGCTCCACCACCCGCCATACTCGCTCCGCAAGCTCGTGGAGATGTTCCCGGACGAATGTGCCGCGCTGGAGGTCGCAGCATGATCAATCTTCCTGCGTCCGGCGCCTCCGGAGCCTTCGTCCACCCTGCCCTCTTCTACCGGGGGCAGGCGGACTACCTGGCAGGTGTGGGCGGGTTCGTCCGGGCCGCCCTCGCGGCCGACGAGCCGGTGCTCGTGGCCGTCCCCGGGCCGCGGCTGGATGCGCTGCGCGAGGACCTCGGCGCCGCCACGGCCGGGGTCACCTGGACGGACATGACGCACCTGGGCCGCAATCCCGGCCGCATCCTGGCCGCCCTGCAGGATTTCGCCGACGGGTGCGCGGACCGGCCGGCCCGGATCGTGGGCGAGCCGATCTGGCCCGGCCGCTCGCGGGCCGAGGTGCTGGAGGCCACCCGTCACGAGGCCCTCATCAACACCGCCTTCGCGGGGCGGCAGGCCACCGTCCTGTGCCCGTACGACGTCCTCGGCCTGCCGGGCACCGTGGTGTCCGATGCCCGGCGTACGCATCCCACGCTGCTGGAGGACGGCAAGGCCCTGCCGAGCCCGGACTACGCGGACGCCTCGGCGGTCTGCGCCGACTGCGACGCCCCCCTGCCCGAGCCCGACGGTGGTGCGCCCTGGCTGGCCTACACCCACGGGCAGCTGAGCGAGGTGCGCGCGTACGCCGAGGCCTTCGCCCGTGGCACGGCCCTGAGCGCGGCGCGGCGCGGCGACCTCGTCCTGGCGGTCGCCGAGGCCGCAGCCAACTCCCTCGCCCACGGGGGCGGGAGCGGCGCGATCCGGCTGTGGAGCACCGCCGGATCCGGTCCGGGTACGGGTGACGGTGCGGGCGGTGCCGGGGTCGTGGCCGAGATCCGCGACGCAGGTCACCTCGCCGACCCCCTGGCGGGGCGCCGCCGGCCCGCCCTGGCCTCGGCCGACGGCGGCCGAGGCCTGTGGATGATCCACCAGCTGTGCGACCTGGTCGAGATCCGGGCCTCGGACAGCGGCTTCACTCTGAGGCTGCACATGACAACCTTCTGAGCGGCCGGTGGTCCCCTTAGACTGTCAGTCGTGTGCCCGGGTGTCCTCGGCCCCACGGGGCCTGTTCGTTCCCGCGAACAGAGACCAATCTCAACGGTGGGGGTGAGAGACCACAGTGGAAACGATCGGACCGGAAACCGGCGATCGCAGGCCTGCCGGGCTTTCCGGCACGGGGCAGCGCCGTCGGCTCGCCCTGGCCGGCGTACGCGGATCCGTGGCCAAGGGCCGCGACTTCGCACGCCAGGCCCTGCTCGACTGGGGCTGGAGCGGGACCGAGACGTCGGAGGACGCTCTGCTCCTCGTGTCCGAGCTGCTGACCAACGCGGTCCTGCACGCGGGTGGTTGCATCGAGCTCGCGCTGTCGGCCGGTGAGGTCCTGCGGATGGAGGTCTTCGACGGCACGACGACGCCGCCCCGCCGCCACCCGTCGCCGCAGCGTGGCCTCCCGGGCGGCCACGGCCTCTACATCGTGGAGCGCATCTCCGATCGCTGGGGCACGCACACACACGAGAACGGCAAGGCGGTCTGGGCCGAGATCGAGGCGTCGCGGCTGACCTCGGGCAGGTCCACGGGCCTCTGACCCGGCCGGTCCGCGCGCCTGTGTCCCCGTGTCCCCGCGCCGCCCCGTGTCCCCGTACCGGAGCATCGTTGCGCGCGACGGGGGCAGGCGCGCGGTATGACATCTCACGCGCTCGACTCCCTGGCCCTGACCCCGGCGCCCGGCCCCGCCTGGCTCCATCTGGCCGTCATCGCGTTCGCTCTCCTCGTCCTGTTCCACAGCCTGGCCCGGCACCGGTAGCGGGGGCGGAGGCTCCCCGCACGGTGCACGTCACCCACGGCAGTGTGTGCGGCACGGTACGAAATTCTTTTCCCGCTCCTGTTTGAGCCCTCGATTCAGGGCCAGACGCGTAAGTGTCGGCGAGTTGCCGTTTCGAGCGGGGCGGCGACCCGTCGAGATCCGCGGCCGCACGCAGGTGTCCCGTCCCCCCGGGCATCACGTGCGGCCGCGGTCTTGCAGGGTCCTGACGGCGGCGGCCGGAATCGCGGGCCGCGTGGCGGGGCCGACGACGACACGGAAGGGGTACGCATGTCGCACGTCGAGGAGTACGTCGAGGTCAACGTTCCGGCACGGACGGCCTACAACCAGTGGACGCAGTTCGAGGAGTTCCCCGCCTTCATGGAGGGGGTCGAACGCATCGAACAGCGCACGGACACGCTCACCCACTGGGTGACGAACGTGAACGGCGTCCGGCGTGAGTTCGACGCGCAGATCACCGAGCAGTACCCGGACCGCCGCGTCGCATGGATGACGGTGGACGGGGAGACGCGCCAGGCCGGGCTGGTGACCTTCCAGCCGATCGACGCGACCACCACCAAGGTCGTCCTGCACATGAACTGGGTGCCCGACGGGCTGGCGGAGAGCGCAGCCGACAAGCTCGGCTTCGTCAAACGCCAGGTCGCCGGTGATCTGAAGCGGTTCAAGCTGTTCATCGAGTCCCGCGGAACCGAGACGGGCGCCTGGCGGGGCGAGGTCTGACCGCGATGGGCAACCGCCGCGCGAGCAGAGGCGTCCGGGCCGCGTCCCGCGGTGGCCGGGGCCGGGAGGTCACGGCGCGCTGCGGGCTGCTGGCCCGCGGGGTGCTGTACGCACTGGTCGGGGCACTGGCCCTGCGCGTGGCCTTCGGTGAAGCCGGGGGCCAGGAGGCCGACCGTCAGGGCGCCCTCCAGGAGCTGATGGGCAAGCCCTTCGGCGGCGTCCTCGTCTGGGCCGTGGGCATCGGGCTCGTCGGCATGATGCTGTGGCGCCTGTCGGAGGCGGTGTTCGGCGCGGCCGGACCCGACGGCGGCAAGCCGGTGAAGCGGATGGCTTCGGCGGGCCGGACCGTCTTCTACGCCGCGGTCGCCTTCTCCGTCCTGTCGCTCGCGGCGGGCGGAGGAGGGCACTCCGGAGACCAGCAGTCGCGCGACGTGACGGCGCGGGCCCTGGATCTGCCCGCCGGCCGGTGGCTGGTGGGAGCGGCCGGGCTCGGGATCGTCGTCGCGGGCGCGGTCATCGCGGTGCAGGCGGCACGGCGCAGCTTCCGCAAGCATCTCGCCATGGGCGGGGTCTCGGCGCGGTGGCGCGCCGTCGTCGACTTTCTCGGGGTGGCCGGCGGCCTGGCCCGGGGCGCCCTGTTCACGGCGGTCGGCGGCTTCGTCGTGTACGCCGCGGTGCGCTACGACCCGGCGCAGGCGAAGGGCATCGACGACACCCTGAGGTCGTTCACCCAAACGCCGGCGGGGCCGTGGCTGCTGGTCGCGGTCGCCCTCGGGCTGATGCTGTTCGGGGCGTTCTCCTGGGCGATGGCCCGGTGGCGCGAGGTCTGATCCCGGGCAGGCGGGGGCCGCCGTACGATCCGTCCGGGCTCAGCGGTTCCACCAGTGGCTGCGGCGCGGGTGTACGGCCCGGCCCAGCCGCAGGCCCATGAGCACGTACCCGATGAGCGCTCCGGCCGTGTTGAGGATGACGTCGTCGATGTCGAAGACGCGTCCGGTGATCAGGGCTCCCTGGGTGAGCTCCACCAGGGTCATCAGGGCGATCGTCACCGCTCCGACCCGTACCAGCCCCCGGGCCGGGGGCAGCAGGACCGGCAGGAGCACCCCGAACGGAAGCCCCAGCAGCAGGTTCCCGCCCAGCTGGCGCACCGCCTCGATCACCGACGTCCCGTCCAGATAGGCGCCGATCGAATGACCGGGTCGGACATTGCTGTGGACGAGGGCCTCCGACGCGGCGGACGGTTCGAGCGTGAGCCGGGCCAGGACCGCACCGAACAGGACGGTCCCGACGAAGGCGATCACCATGGCCAGCGCCCGGACGGCCGGGTGGGCCGGACGTCGTTGCCGCCGGACGGCCTCCGTGGCCCCTTCCGCGAACCCTTCGGATCCCTCGGATCCCTCAGATCCCTCGGATCCCTCGGATCCCTTGGACCCCTTGGATTCCTCCGACACCGCACCACGCCGCCGCGCCTGCCTCCATGTCATGCGGGCGCGTCTACCCTGTGGACGGCTGTGTACGCGTGCTCCGCTGACGGTCCGCCACGGCAGCCCGGTCGCCGGGTCGCCCGTACCCGGGACGTCCCGCGCGCATGCGCGACGG
This sequence comes from Streptomyces xanthophaeus, assembly GCF_030440515.1. Classification (GTDB taxonomy): domain Bacteria; phylum Actinomycetota; class Actinomycetes; order Streptomycetales; family Streptomycetaceae; genus Streptomyces; species Streptomyces kutzneri. The sequence continues at coordinate 8,061,750 of NZ_CP076543.1, read as the reverse complement.
TCCCGGCGACAGAGGGAGGATTCATGGCGCAGGATGCCCGGAACGGGCGGAGCGAGAGCGTCGAGGAACGCGCGGACCGGCAGTGGCAGGAGCTCATCCAGGAGATCCGCGTCGCGCAGACGGGCGTGCAGATCCTCTTCGGCTTCCTGCTGACCGTCGCCTTCACCCCGCACTTCCAGGGGCTGCCCCAGACCGACAAGGTGATCTACATCGTCACCGTGGTGCTGGGCGCGCTGGCGACGGGGGCGCTGATCGGGCCCGTCTCCTTCCACCGCATCGTCTCGGGCCGCCGGATCAAACCCGAGGCGGTCGCGTGGGCCTCGCGCCTGACCTTCACCGGACTGATCCTGCTGCTGGCCACCTGCACGTCGGCCCTCCTCCTCGTGCTGCGGGTCGCCGCGCACAACGCGGTCGTGCCGTGGCTGGTCGCGGGAGTCCTGGCCTGGTACCTCCTGTGCTGGTTCGTCCTCCCCCTCTGGGCGCGCGTCCGCTACACCGCGGCGGGCGAATCGGCGAGCTGAGCGGCGGACGGCGTCAGAAGGCGGGTGTGGCCGTCGTCGTCTCCGCGCAGCCCAGGACCACCGCGGCAAGATCACCTCGCTCGCTCAGCAACGCGCGCTGGACGCGGGCCCCGTTGCCGCGTTTCAGGAGAGTGGCGATCTCCGCGCTCACCCGTTCCTGGTCGCCGTGATCGACGAGCGCCTCGCGGACGTGCTCGTGGAGGGCCCGTACGGCGGTGGCAGGAGCGGTCTCCGTCATTGTCAGGGGATGCAGCAGCGGCCCGTCCAGCCCCGACCGCCCGGCCCGCCAGCCGGCGAGCCGCAGCAGGCCCGTATCGACCCGGGCCGGCGGCTCTCCGGCCCGCCAGGCCCGGGCGGCCGTTTCGACCAGCGCGCGGACGAGGGCGGCCAGCAGCACCGTGGTCCCCGCCTCCAGGCACACGTCCGCGACCCGGATCTCCACCGTGGGGTAGACGGCCGACAGGCGGGCGTCGAAGTAGATCATTCTTTCGTCGTGCAGCACGCCGGTGTCCACCATCGCGCGGACTTCCTCGTGGTAGCGGTCGGCGGACCCGAAGACGTCCACGGGCCCGGCCGAGGGCAACCGGTTCCACACCCGGCTCCGGTAGCTTCCGTACCCGCTGTCCGCGCCCTGCCAGAAGGGGGAGTTCGCGCTCATCGCCATCAGTACGGCGAGCCAGGGGCGGATCCGGTCCAGGACGGCCACGCCCTCCTCGTCCGACTCGACCGCGACGTGGACGTGGCATCCGCAGGTCAGCTGCTCCTGCGCGGTCAGGCCGAACTGCTCGGCGATCCACTCGTACCGCAGCCCGGCGTTGCGGGAAGGCCGCACGGGCAGGGGCGACGTGCCGAGGGCCGCCACGAGGGCTCCGGCGGACGCCGCGTGCCGGGCCGCCTCCGTGCGCCACCGGACGATCTCCTCCTGGAGCTCGCCCATCTCCGTCACCGGCTTGGTGCCGAACTCCACCTGCTCCTTCTGGAGCTCCTTCTCGAAGACGTGCTCCTTCGCTCCCCCGCCCTTGGAGCACTCCCCCGTGCAGTGGTCCGCCGCCGCCAGGACCGGGCCCGACACGGCCAGCGGCTCACCGGTGGCAGCGTCCACCAGCAACAGCTCTTCTTCCACGCCCACGCTTCGCATTCCGCCGCCGCCCATCGCTCCCGGGTTCAGATCGATACAGGTGGCCGCGTTCGAGGTGAGCGCCCCGATGCCGCACGCACCCGCGGAAACCTTGCCGTCCCACGTTCACACGTATCGCGGCTCCATGCATCCGCCGTCACGGACGGTATCGCCGTGCACATGCCGAGGTCCCGCACCCCAACCACGGGTGCGGGACCTCGGCGAAGACGCCGGTGCGCGTCAGCGCTTGAAGACATCCTTCATCTTCTCCTTGGCCTGACGGGCGTCACCCTTGGCCTTTTCGGCCCGCCCCTCCGTGGTCAGGCGTTCATTGCCGACCGCGCGTCCTGCTGTCTCCTTGAGCTTTCCCTTGGCCTGCTCGGCCTTGGCGCGGCTCTTCTCCTTGTCCGACACAGCTGATCACTCCCTGGGTAATCGGAATGGAAATGGGGACTACGTGCGTTTTCGTTCGACCGGAATTCCCGAGGGCCGAAGTCCGAGCCCCGGCGTCCCTCGTACGGCTCAGGGCCGACCGGTCAGTAATAGTGGCGCCGGCCGCCGACCGCGTGCCCGACCGAGCCCAGGATCCACAGCACCGCACCCACCACGAGCAGGATGATCCCGATGGTCCACAGGATGGAGATCCCGGTGAAGAATCCGACGATCAACAGAATAAGCCCGACAAGAATCATGATCTCCTCGTTCCCGGTTCGGAATTCGACGGAACACTTGGATCCGCCGGGGCTTCTCAAGTGGCGTGTACCCTCGGAATCCGTCTTCACCGATTCCGTACCCGATTATTTTCCTCGGCGGCGAATTCTTCCCCGCCGCAGCGGCGGGCGCGGATCTCATGCGCGGTGGCTGCCGACCGGGCCTTCACCGGGCAGCCCTCCGTTGCCGGGCAGCCCTCCCGTTCCGTAGTAGCTGCCGAGTTCCGCCCGGTATCCGGGGTCCTGCAGGTGCTTTTCCCGGTGGAACTCGGGGGCGTTCTTGATCCGGTCCTTCGTGGCGTTCACGTAGACCGTCTCCTCCTGCAGGTCTATCCGGGACACGGTGCTCGCCGGGAGGAGGACCTCCTTGCCGAAGATCCACACACCGGTGTCGACGACCAGGTAGGCGTCACCCACGTCGTAGGAGTGCTTGTCGACCTTCCCGATATGACCGTCGGTCGCCTCGACCCTGTACCCGGTGAGGTCGGCCCAGGTCAGATGACCCGATGCCGGCTGGTAGCTCCACACATGCTCCGTCACGCGAAACAACTCCTCCCGGTAGGGGTGACCCGTCGTGCTCGCGGCCGGCCGGTCACGGACCGCACCGCGACACGCCGGCCTCCGCCATGGGGCCCCATGTGTTGACGCGGCTGCCCGCCCTGCCGCCGGCCAAACGCGGGAGCGGGCCGCGCGAGGCCCGGCGCAGGCCGAGGAGGGACATGGCTCCGTTCGAACCGCGCCTCGCGGCCCAGCGCCGCCGCCCGGTCTACGGTGGAAGGGTTCCGTCCCCCGTCAACGGCAGATGAGGCTGGCAGCTGTGTCGACTTCGAGCCACGAGATCTTCGGCGCCCCGTGCTGGGTCAGTCTGCTGGCCCGGGATCTCGAATCCACACAGCGGTTCTACGCCGGCGTGCTCGGCTGGGACTTCCGGTCCACCCACCTCGGCGGGGGCATCGTGATCGCCTTCCGCGACGGGGCCCCCGTGGCGGGCATCGGCGTACTCGCCGGGGGCGCCGGCGCGCCGGTGCTGTGGACGCCGTACTTCGCCGTCGAGGACGCCGACGTGACCGCCGCACGGATCGTCGAACGCGGCGCCACCATGGCGGTCGGCCCCGTGGCCTTCGGCACCGGCCGCATCGCCCTCGCGGCGGACCCCGCCGGGGCCGTTTTCGGCTTCTGGCAGGGCGAGGTCGTCCCCGACTGGTCGGTCGGGCGCGGAAGTGCGCCCGCCTGGCTGGAACTGCGGACGCGGGACGCGTTCGCGGCCGCCATCTTCTACGGGGAGGTCCTCGAATGGGCCGGCTCGCGTCCCGGCTGCTGCGCGGTCTCCTACGAGCACGCGCACGTCGTCCTGCGTCACGGGCGCGACACCGTGGCCCGCATCAGCGGCGGCGCGCTCGAAGCGGCACCGGACCCTGAGGTCCGTCCCCGATGGCACGTCCACTTCCGCGTGCCCGATCTGGAGGCGGTGGTCGAGGCCGCGATCCGGCTGGGCGGCAGGACCGCGTCTCCCGTACAGACGTCCAGCGCGAGCCGGTGGATCGTCCTCGCCGATCCCGAGGGCGCGCTCTTCACCGTGGTGACCCCGCAGGACAAGCTGTCCTGACCCGGCCGGCCGGGGCGGAAGCCGTACGGATGGATTCCCCGACACGGGAGTCCTATCGTGGGAGCGACACCTGGAGCGGCCATGCTCGTCACCTCATCCCCGGCCCATCGCTCCCGGTCACAGGACATCGGTCGCGACGACTCGTCGGAGCGTGACCCGGCGAAATGATCGGGTCGGGTGGATCTGGCCGGCTGTCGCCCGTCGGACGGATACGCAGCGCGATTCGCCGTGCGCGGGCCGGCCGCCACTGGGGGCGCATCCGGGACGTCGACCTGTGGCAGCGCTCCCTGGGGTTCTCGGCGTTGGGGTTCCTGACGCTGGTACCGCTGCTGATCGTCGTGTCCGCGGCGGACACCGCCACCGGGCAGGGATTCGCGCAATGGCTGGGGGACGGACTGGGCGTGTCGCCGGCGGCCAGGGCGGAAATCGACCGCCTCTTCGCCCTGCCCGGCCAGGCATGGCGGACCACGACGGCATTCGGCCTCGCCGTGCTCACCGTGTTCGGCCTGTCCTTCGGAACCATGCTGCAGAGCGGCTACGAAAGGATCTGGGACCTGCCCCCGGCCCGCTGGCGGGCCAGGTGGCGGCATGTGGTCTGGCTCGGCGTGCTGATCGGCGTCCTGTACCTGTCCGCCATCACACCGCCATGGCGTGAGTCTCCGGTCCGCGGGTTCGTCACGGTGGCGATCGGCATCCTGTTCTTCTGGTGGTCCCAGCGGCTGCTGCTCGGCGGCCGGGTGGCATGGAGCGCTCTGCTGCCCGGGGCGGTCGCGACCATGATCGCGCTGCTCGGACTGCGGCTCTTCTCCCGGCTCGTCTTCTCGCCGCTGATCGCCTCCAGCGCCGTCACGTACGGCCCCTTCGGAACCGTCCTCGTCATCCAGACCTGGCTCGTCGGCATCGGCGTCGTCATCTTCGGCGGAGCACTCACCGGTCGTCTGCTCCACGACGAACTGCCTCGCCGGTCGGGCCCCCCTCAGCCCGGATAGGCGATCGAGCCCGGCGGCAGGCAGGGGACGAGTGTGGTGCCGGTTCCGGGCGTTCGACGAATGCCCGGGCCTCGGCGGACCGGCCCCACCACGCCGACCCTTGCCTCACCTATCGATATTCGATAGATTCCCATCGTAAATCGATGGAAGGACGCGCCGTGGGAAAGCTGGCCGTGCATGCGTTGCGCGCCGTGATCGTGGTGGTGCTCGTCGGCACCGTGTTCGTACAGGCATTGATGGTGTGGGCGTTGGCCACCGACCCGGAGGACGGGTCGCTCCCGCTGACGCCGCTGCGCGTGATCACGATCCTCGGCATGGTGTCGGCCCAGGTCGCCCTGGTCTGCGTGTGGCGGCTGGTGACGATGGTGCGGCGCGGAACCGTTTTCTCCCACGGTGCCTTCCGGTACGTGGACGGCGTGATCGGCTCGATCGTGGCCGCTGCCCTCATGTGGTTCGGGGTCACAGCCATCAACGCGCCGGGCCAGCGGGAGGATCCGGGCGTCACCGTCATCATGGGCGGGGTCGGCCTGGCCATCCTGGGGGTCGCGCTCATCGTGCTCGTCATGCGGATGCTGCTCGCCCAGGCCGTCGCGCGCGACATCGAAGCGGCACGGATGCAGGCCGAGTTGGACGAGGTCATCTGATGCCGATCACCGTCGACATCGACGTCATGCTGGCCAGGCGGAAGATGTCCGTGGGCGAGCTCGCCGATCGCGTGGGGATCACGCCCGCCAACCTGGCCGTACTCAAGAACGGCCGGGCCAAGGCGGTGCGTTTCGCCACGCTCGCCGCGCTCTGCGAGGTGCTCGAGTGCCAGCCGGGCGACCTGCTGCGCTGGGAGACCGAGGACGCCGCTGCCGGATGACGAGCCCCCGGGCTCGCCTGTACGACTGCAACGGGTGCGGCTCAGCGCCAGGGCGGTGGGCACCAAGAGGCGGAGCGTACGGGTGAGTTCGGGCGGAAGGCTCGGTTCCATCGGTGGCGCCTGCGCGCCGACACCGCCGGTCCTTCAGCCCTGTACGGCGAGCGCGAGCAGGCGTCGTACCCACGTAGGCACAGTCCGCGCCCGCATGTCGGGACCTCGCCGTGTCGGCGGCACGAGGCTCACCCATCCACTGTTAGGGTGTCATGCGCCCATCAAAACGGGCCTTTCACATACTGACATTTCAACGGGGTTGACGTGAAGCTTCGCCATGTCCGCGCGGTAGCCGTCTTCGGTATCGCAATCTTCGCACTCACCGGAGCCCGTGGCTCCCACGGCGCCAGCTGCGGTGGCAGCAGCCACAGTTCCGGCTCGGGCTCCAGTGGCTCCAGTGGCTCCAGCAGCTCCAGCGGTGGCACCACCGGCGGCAGCGACAGCACGAGCGGCAGCACCGGCAGCACCGGTTCCTCGGTCACCGGCGGATCCAGCAACAACAAGGCCGAGCGCGACATCAAGATCGACGAGTGCAAGCTGGACACCTCGGGCAAGAACCTCGTCGCCAAGATCACCGTCACCAACAGCGGCTCGATCGACTACACGTACAACATCACCATGGAGTTCCGTGGGGACGCCACCTCGGCGGCGACCCCCGCCCGGGCCAAGGTCGCCGCCCTCACCGTCAAGGCGGGTGCGTCGAAGCAGGCCGAGGCCACCACGGCGTACACCGGCAAGGGCGACGGCAGCGAGTACAAGAAGTGCACCGTCGACAGCGCCTCGAAGAGCGCCCTCTGAGCCGTTCCTGATCGAGCGAAGCCCCCTCTCCCGTCCCGGCGGAGCGGGGGCTCAGCCGTCTTCGGACGCAGGCAGCCCGGTTCCACCACGGCTGGAGCGGATCAAGGACTGACCCGGGCCCGGCCCCGGGCCCGGGCCCGCCGGGCACCCGCGCGGGGTCCGACGGCCGTCAGGGTCGGGGCGTCGTCGGTGCGTACCGGGGCGGTGGCACCGCGCCGCCGCCGGTGGAGCAGCGCGTCGAGGGACAGGACCGGTGCACCGGCCAGGATCAGTGGGGTCCAGGCCAGCAGGTAGATCAGGTCCGCGCCGAAGTAGTACGGGGTGGTCGACCAGCTCATGGTCAGCCACAGGCTGAGTGAGATCAGCGCACCGCCGAGGGCCGCTATCCGGGTCAGCAGGCCGGCGAGGGCGCCCAGCCCGACGGCCAGCTCGCCGAGGGCGATCGCGACACCGAAGCCGACCGGGTCGGTCATGGAAAGGTCGATCAGCGCGGGAATGCCCGCGGCGTCCCGCACCGCTTCCATCTGCTGGCCGATCGAGCCGTCACCGGTGGCGGACAGGAAGGCCGGATCGGTCAGCTTGTCCAGACCGGCGTAGACGAAGGTGACGCCGAGGAAGAGGCGCAGCGGCAGGAGTGCGTACTCGGAGGCTCTCGCGCGGAGGCCGGCGGAAGGCGTGTTCATGACCCTCACACGAGGGCCCCCGCCATCCGGTTCGACGGTCGGGCCCCCTCTTCACGGCGGCCGCACACCATCGGGCACGCCCGGATCACGACAGGTGCCGAAGGAAGCGGATGGTGCCGGCGTCATTGGCATCATCCTGCCGAGTGTCGCGGGCGCCGGGCGTCAACGCCGACACCGTCCTACGAAGGCTGCGCGCGCCGCGGGATGACCGTGGCCGGTGGGGCGCACCTGGGGTACGGCAGGGCCGATCTCATAGAGATGATCAAGCAGGCGCGGTGAGCGGACGTGAGGGCCGTGGAGACCGTGGGCCCGGTGGCCCAACGGGGCCGAGGAGCGGGCCCGTGTGGGGGATGGCCGCCTGGGCCGCCGGAATCCTCGCACTGCTGGTGGTGCTGCCACTGGCGGCACGCAAGGGACGCGACGACCTGACGGCGTCGCACCGGAACGCTCTCGGGGAGCCGGACGGTTCGGATCCGGTCTGGCCGGTCGTGCTCGTGCCGGTCGTGATCCGGGTCGTGCTCGTCACCAGCGCGGTGTGCTGGCGGGCGGCGCGCCGGTGGCGCCGGGGCAGTGCTGGTGAGCCGTCGGCCCGCGTCTGCCGTCTCGCGCGGGCGGGGTCCCCGGACGGACATTCCCGCAGGTGAACGCCGTGTCTGGCTCGCGTCCACGGAGAACCCGTGGCTGTACGGGCTCTCGGCCGTCACCGGGGTGGGTGCGTCGGCCGCACTGCTCATCGGGCTCGGCGACCTGGCCGAACCGATGTGGCTGGTGATGGTGCCGTTCCTGTTCGGGTCGGTCTCGGTGCCGGCCTGCCCCTCGGTACGGGTCCGGGTCACGGAGCGCGGTCCGGACGTGGCGCTCGGGCCCCTCGGGTGGCCGGTGCGGCGCTGGGACGCGGCGGACATCGAGTGGGCACGGGCCGAGAACCGGACACCGGCGCAGGTCGGCGGCTGGGGCTACCGGCTCGGCGGACCGGGCACGACGGTGATGCTGCGGAGCGCGCATGCCTGGTGATCCGGGCCAAGGGCAAGGACTTCGCGGTCAGCGTGGACGACGCCGAGCGGGGCGCGGGACTGCTGGACTCCCTGGCCGGGGCGCGCCCCGAGCAGCCCTGAATCCGGCCCCTCAACCCCTCAACCCCACTGCCCCGCCGGCCCGTAGGCCCTGAGCTCGGCCAGCTCCGCCTCGGACAGACCGGCGACGACGGCCACCAGCTCCTCCCGCAGGTCCGGGAAGAGCGCCCAGGCCGATTCGGGCCGGCCCAGGACGGCGAGCAGCAGGTCTCCCGGGTAGAAGTACGCGTCCAGCATGGGGTCTTCGAGCAGCAGGCGCACCGCGAGGGGCAACAGATAGGGCAGGCCTACGGCTTGGCCGATCAGTGTGCGCAGGTCGGCCGGGGTCAGGGCGCCGAGGCGCTTGCGGCGCAGGGCGTGGACCTTCATGACCAGGGCGGTGGTGGGCGAGGGCGGCGCAGGCCACGGTGGTCCGTCAAGCTCGTCGAGGGTGCGGTCCAGGTGGAGAAGACGGGGCATGCGCCCATCCTCGCGGGTCGGGCGGACGGGGCACGGTGCCGGGCGGACCCTACTCGTGCACCCGGCCGAGACGGCCGGCTCCGGGGACGGGACCGGACCGGCCCGGACCGGGGCAGGCCCGGTCCGATCCGGTCCGGAGCCGGTCTCCGGTCGGTTCAGTGGAACAGCATGGACGCGTCCCCGGCCGGGGTGGTGACCGATCCCGGGCACAGGAAGCTGCCGGAGGTCTTGGCGGCGGTGAAGGCCCGGTTGATGTACTTCCGGCTCGTCGCGTCGCGGTCCCACACGATGCCCGTCGCCTTGTAGCGGCAGGAGATGAAGCTCTGCCTGCCGGTGATGTCGATCAGATCGGTCCGCGCCGTGCCCGCGGCGTCGTCGAAGGTGAAGGCGGGGTTGTTGTTGAGCGTGGCGGCGATGCCGCCACCGCAGGCCAGATTGCCGCCCGGTGTGTTGATCGTCGTGCGGTCGACGGTGAGGGCGTTCGGGGGGACGGCGCTGGTGCTCGCGTTGGTCCAGCTACAGCTGTTGCCGGCGACCACCATCACGCCGTCGACCTTCTGGTCGACGGCCGAGGCGCCGCCGCTCTGCGCGAGAGCGGTGCCGGTGCCGGTGAATGCCGCCGCGACGACCAGCGTCGCGATACCGGCGAGGCGTGAGATACGGGTGCCGTGCGTCATGTGCCTCATGGTGCGCTCCTCCATGCCACGTACTGGTGGGGGTGGGCGAGGCGTGGGGCCTCACAGAGTGTGCGGAGTGCGTGCCGGGAGAGTCCCACAGCGACCTTGAACTGTCAGGAGCATGTCAGCCCCATGCCGGGAAATGGCCGAAAATGCCGACCCGGGGAGCCCGCGACTCGGCGACCGCGCCGAGCAGAACGGCTCGTGAGCCCCGTACCCCGTAACCTCACCGCATGCTCCGTGATCGTTTCTCCTGCCTCTGCGTCCTCTGCCACGACTACGGCGACCGCGCCGAGACCGACCGGATCGACGAGAGCATCATCGGCAACGTGCGACGGCACGGGTGGCACGTGGCCATGGTCCCCGAGGACGAGGTCGGACCCGGGTTCGCCTACACCATCGGTCTCGCCCACACGCACGGCGCCCCTGAACTGTGCATGTTCGGACGTGATGTCCACGAGATGCACCGCATGCTCAACGTGCTCGGCGACCTGGCCGCCGGCGGCGGCGCGTTGGAGGACGGTCAGGAACACAGCGGGGTACTGGACGGCGGGCCGGTGCGGCTCAGGAACGTCGACATGCGCTGGTGCCGGACCTTCTTCGGCCGGGCCATCGGGATCTACCGGCGGCCCCCACTCCCCTTCCTGCAGGTCGCCTGGCCCGACGCGGGCGGGCACTTCCACTGGGAGGAGCAGGCCGGCGAGGACCACCAGGAGTCACAGCCCCGCCTGTGGCTGCCGCCCGACGACCACCCCGCGGGGGTCTGGACCGTCGAACTCTGAACTCCGAACTCTGTGCACTGATCGCATGGGCGCACCGGACGAGGGGCGTCGCCCGGTCCACGTCGTGCCGTTCCACGTCGTGCCGTTCCGCCGGCGGCAGCGGCGTCCCGAGCCACTCCCTCGGTGCGGCGGCCGTACCGAGGAGCGCCGCCGAGGCGGCCCGCTCCCCCGGGCCGGCAGCCACGGACCCGGCTCCCGCCAGCCCTTCGAAGGCCAGGGCCAGAGCGCGCGGGTCACCTGACCGGCGGGCCGCCGCGAAGCCGTCCCGGTGCAGGGTCTCCGCGAGCTCGACGTCACCGCACAATTCGGCCACGTATCCCAGCTGCGCCAGGATCAGCGCGACGCCGATGTCCACCCCGAGCCTGCGGTTCCGGTCGAGCCACGGGCGCAACCGGGCCTCGGCGGCGTCCAGGTCGTCGTCCCGGCGGGCTCCCAGGGCCAGGCCGATCTCCGCGAACTGCTGGGCCGGCCGGTGCGACTGCTCGTCCGCCGGCCGCCGGGCCTGCTCGGGGAGTTCTGAGGCCCGTGCGGTGTCTCCCGTCAGCAGGGCGATGCGGCCCTGCCGTTCCGGCCGGAAGGAGACCTGGGTGAAGAGCCGGCCGGGCGGCCTGCTCGTAGTCGCCGCCGATCTCGGCGAGGATGCCCCGCTGTTCCGAGGCCTGCAACCGGCCCCACCGGTCGCCGAGTTCTGCGCACAGCCGCGCCCCGGCCTCGGCACGGCGGCGCAGCTCCGCGAGATCGCCTCGGTACAGGGCTCGGTTGGCGAGGCCGCCGAGCGCGGCCGCCTCGCCCCAGCGGCCTCGGCCGACGAGGTGCCTCTGCGGGGATGCTGGTCTCCCGCCACTTCGACCTGTTCCCCGAGTGGATCGGCAAGGACGACGGCCGGCCGGCCGCCGGGACCTTGCGTACGGAGGAGACCGTCGCCGACGGGATCGAGCGGGCGGCCGACGCCTTCCTCGGCGTGCCGAGCGGCGCCGACACCGGCAAGATGCCGGTCCGGCCGGGCGCGGACCGATGAGCATCTGCGCCCCGGAGGCGGTTCAGGGGCGGTGCGGATCCGTGGAGGGGACCGGGCCCTCGGTGCGCAGCAGCAGGAGGGCGATGTCGTCGGGGCGGGGGCCGTCGCGGTGGGCGTGCTCGATGAGTTCGTCCGCCAGGTCACCGAGCGGGTGGTGCTCGGGGGCGTCGCCGATCAGGGCCGCGACCGCGCCGATGGCGTCCTCGATGTCCCGGCCGGGGGCTTCGACGAGCCCGTCGGTGTAGAGGGCGAGGAGGGTGCCGGGGCTGAAGGGGACCTCGACGGCGGTGTACGAGGCCCCGGGCTCGATGCCCAGGAGGAGTCCGGCCGGCAGGTTCAGCCTCTCGGTCGTCCCGCCGGGGTGGCGCAGCAGGGGCGGCGGGTGGCCGGCGGAGGCCAGGCGGACGGTGTGGCCGGCGAGGTCGATGTGGGCGTACAGGCAACTGGTGAACAGCCCCGGTTCGAGGTCGGTCAGGAGCCGGTTGGTACGGGCGAGGACCTCCTCCGGGGGTGCGCCGGCGCCCGCGTGGACGGCGGTTCGGACCTGGCCCATGAGGGCGGCGGCATTCACGTTGTGGCCCTGGACGTCGCCGATGGCGGCCGCGACGGTGGTGTCGTCGATGCGGATGAGGTCGTAGAAGTCGCCACCGACCTCGAGGCCGTACGCGGCCGGGCGGTAGCGGGCGGCCACGTCGAGGCGGGGAACGCGGGGCAGGGTGTGGGGCAGGAGGCCGGTCTGCAGGCTGCGGGCGAGCTGGTAGGTGGCGTCGTAGAGACGGGCGCGGTCCAGGGCCTGCGCGATGAGCCCGGCGATCGAGGTCAGGACGGCGCGCTCGCCGGGGGCGAAGACACGGGGGTGTGCGTAGGCGAGGACGAGGGAGCCGATGGGACGGTTGGAGGCGATCAGGGGCAGGAACGCCCAGGCGGCCATGCCGTCCTCGACCACCGCGTCGGGGTGGGCGGCCAGGAGCTCGCTCACGTCGCCGAAGAACAGGGGGGTGGCGGTGTGCAGGATGTGGGTGATGGCGGTGTCGGCCGAGACGGGCGTGCCGTCGAGCTCCGCCAGGTGCTCGGCGGAGTATCCGCGGTGGCCGACGATCCGTACCCGCCCGTCCTGCTCGGCCAGCAGGACCAGGGCGTGGGCTCCCAGCGAGGGAACGATCTGGTCCGCGGCCTTCTCCACGACGTCCTGCGCGTGGGCGGCCTCGGTGAGGGTGACGGCCAGCAGCATGAGCGGATAGAGCGCGGTGGCCCGGCTGGGTGCGGACTGCTCGGCGTCCGTCGGGGGGAGCGGGGCCGGCGGGCCGGCCCCGTCGCCGACCGCGGTGATGCGGACGCTGATGCCGGTGTTGTCCGGGTAGAGCTCGAAGCACAGCTGCTGCCCGGTGGGGCGTTCGGCGGTGAAGCTCCGGGGCAGTCGGCTCATCGCGGTGGCCCGGTAGTGGTTCTCGATGGCGGGGATGTCCATCCAGGGAAGGGCCTCCCAGGGCAGGGCTCCGAGCAGGCCGGAGACGGGCGCACCCAGCAGGTCGGCCGCCTCCTGGGTGATGAAGGTGATGGTGCCGTTCAGGTCGAGTGCGCAGTTGCCTCCGGGGAGGCGCCGCACGAAAGCCATGGTGGCCGCCGCCTCGGCCGGGCCCGGTGTGGGTGAGGGGAGCGGCCGCAGGATGACCGGATGCGGTGGCGGCCGCAGCGGCAGGCCGTCGCGCGCGGCGCGCAGCAGGATGCGCGTCAGGAGGCTGCGGGCCGATTCCAGGGCCTTGCGTTCCCGCTCGTCGAGGTCGGGCCCGTGCGAGCCGGGCCAGAGGAACACCAGGCCCGCCCCGGTGGGCTCGGGGGCCCGGTCGGCGGCTTCCCCGGTCAGGGGGGCGGCGGCGAGCGCGAAGTCGTACGGGAGGACGAGGCCGAGACGCGGATAGCGGCGGGCCGTGTCCTCCTGGCCGCCGAGCCAGACGAGCCGGCCCTCACGGACCGCGTCAGCCACCGGAATGGGGTCGTCCAGGGCGACCCGCGACCAGGGTGCCGCGAACTCTCGGGAGAGCCCGGAGGCCAGCATCAGGTGCAGTACGCGCCGTGCGGGGTCGGGGTCGGGCAGGTAGAGCATGCCGATGGAGGCTCCCGCGTCGGCACAGGCCCCGACCAGTGCCTCTCTCAGCGCACGCCGGTCGGCCTGCTGATCACGCCCCGGAACGTTTCGCACCTGACCATGGTCTCTCCATATCCCCCCTCCCGTCGGCACCCGCCCGTCCCGGCGAGCCCGTGGGGCCGACGGCGGCCTCGCTCGGAGCCTCAGGACGGTCCCGGGGGCCCGAGGTCGGGGTGGTCCTTGAGCAGGCCGGTCGGAGCGGCCTGGCGCCAGGAGTCGACGACGATGGCACGCAGCTCGTCGGCGTCGTCGAGGGCTTCCAGGCGGGCCCGCACCCAGGCGAAGGACGCCTCGTGGTCCGCGACCCAGAACTTCTCGGGCTCGGCGCGGACCAGCTCGTCGCGCTCCTCCTTGGGGCAGCGGACAGCCAGCGACGTCTCGTCGTCGGGCAGGGTCAGGAACATCTTCCCGGCGACCCGGAAGGTGGGCATGGCCCAGGCTTCCTTCTCGGTCGTCTCCGGTAGGGCGAGGGCGATTTCACGGACTTCGTCGGACGTGCACACACCCCTGACCCTACGACAGGCCACTGACATCGGGTCTCGGCACGTACGCGCGGGCCGCCCGGGCGTAGGCTTCGACCGGCACGGACGCATCGGGGGGCGGAGTTCATGACGGCAGAGACAGCGCAGCGGTGGAGTTCGACCCTCGATTCGGTCGTGGTGTACGCGCAGGGCGCGCTCTGCCGCCGGCTGGTCCGGGGCAGCATGCCGGCGGACGGGCGGGTGCGCGTGACGGGGCTGCCCCGCTCGCTGGACCCGGGCTCGCTGCGGGCGAGTGTGCTGGGCACCCCCGGGGTGCGCGTGACCGGGGCCCGGGTGGAGGTCGAGGCCGAGCCTCGCAGCACCGGCGCACCCGATGCCTTGCGGCGCGATGTCGAACGCCTGCGCGACGAATACGCCGCTGCGCAGGGCCGCCGGGACCGGCAGCAGGTGCTGATCGACGAGGTCAGGGCCCTGCGGCCGGTGCCCCCGGCCCCTGACCCCGAGGCCCCGCACCGCCGTACCCCGGTCGACGCCTGGCTGGAGCTCGCCGACTTCGCCGAAGGGCGGCTGGCGGGGCTGCACGCCCGCCTCGTGGAGCTGGAGGAGGCGCTGCGCCTCGTCGGACACGAGCTCGGTGTCGCCGCGGACCGGCTCGCCCGCGCCTCCACCGATGCTCCGCAGGCGCACGTGGAGACCACGGTCTCCGCGCTCCTGACGCTCGACGCCACGCTCGACGCCACGGGTGACGCCGACGGCGATGCCGAGGGTGCTGCCGGGGAGGTCGTGCTGGAGTTGGAGTACGGGGTTCCGGGTGCCGTCTGGGTGCCGGCGTACCGGCTCACGCACCGTCAGGGCGACGGCGACGGCCGTCTGGTGCTGCGCGCGTCGGTCGCCCAGCGCACCGGCGAGGACTGGACCGGTGTGCGCATCGCGCTGGCCACCGCCGACCTGCGGCGCCGCACCGACCTGCCGAAGCTCCGTTCGGTCCGGATCGGGCGCCGGCAGCCCGCCCCCGCGCCGTCCGGCTGGCGCGAGCCTCCGGCGGGTCTCGCCGACCTGTTCGCCGGCTACGAGGCGGCCGGCCCCCGCCGCCCGGCCCCGACCGTGGTCCCCCCGGCCGTCAGGGCCGGCTCCGCGTCCGGTCCCGTACCGCCCCCTCCTCCGCCGCCGCCCGCCCCGGCGGCCGCGGCCGCGCCGCAGGGCTACGGCGCGCTCCCGGTGCCCGGTGGCGTGTACGGCGCCGCCCCGGACGGCGTCGGCGGCGCGCTGCCCGCATTCGCCCAGCCGGCCCGCCCGCGGCCGGCGGGCAGGCCGCGGGGCGGCGGCATGGGCTTCGGCGGGGCCCCTGCTCCGGCGGCTCCCGCCCCCGCGGCTCCCGCGGCCCCCGGCCGGGCCGCTCCCCCGGCTCCCGCGTCGGCTCCGGCGCCGGTGGCCGGTCCGCCGCAGCCGAGCGGCGCCGAGCTCGACTACGCCGCCCTCGTCCTGTGCGGCCCCGACGAGCCGGGCGGTCGCCGGGGCCGGCTGTTCGCCGGCTCCCCCGCCGACCCGGTGGCGGCCGAACACCGGCGCCGTGCCGAGGCGGTGGGCGGGCTGCCGCTGCCCGGGCACGCCGTGCGGCCCCGTGAGTCGGCGGGTTCCTTCGACCACCGCTTCGATGCCGCCGCCCGCGCGGACATTCCGTCGGACGGCACCTGGCACACCGTCACCGTCGGGGAGATCCCGGTCGGTCTGCGCACCGAGTACGTCTGTGTGCCGTCCGTGGAGCAGACCGTGTACGCGACGCTGGTGCTCTCCAACGCCACCGACCAGGCGCTGCTGGCCGGCCCGGTGGAGGTCACCGTCGGTGAGGACTTCCTGCTGACCGCCGCGCTGCCCACGCTCGCGCCCGGCGGGGTCCGCCGGGTGGGTCTCGGACCGGCCGAGGGCGTCCGGGTCACCCGTCGTACGAACCTGCGCGAGTCGACCTCGGGCCTGCGCAGCAACACCACGGTGCTCGACCACCAGGTCCACGTGGAACTGGCCAACCGGCTCGCCGGACCCGTCACCGTCGAGGTCCACGAGCGGGTGCCCGTCACCTCCGATCCGGACGTCCGGATCGAGGAGCGCGCCGGCTGGACGACCCCCGAGGACGGGGCAGGGCCGGAACACCACGCCCCGGGCACCCGCGTCTGGCGGGTGGACCTGCCCGCCGGGGGGACCACCGCCCTCGACGGCCGCTACGAGATCCGCATCCCGGCCGGCAAGGCCCTGGTCGGCGGCAACCGCAGGAGCTGACACCCATCATGTCCACGGCCCCGAAGCCGATCGCCCTTCCCGTCACCGCCGTCACCTGCCTGGAGGACCGCGCCCACATCGAGCGTGCCGTCGTACTGGACCTGGAGGCGGGGGTACAGCGGCTGCGGCTCGGTCCGGTCAGCGCGCTGGCCGTCGACCGCACCCTGCATGCCGAGCTGGCCGCCGAACACCCGGCCACCGTGCTCGACGTACGGATCGTCCGTAGCTGGGAGCCGCGCGGACCGCTCCCGTCAGCCGACGAGGATTCCGCCCTGCGCGTGCGCGTGCACGTCCTCGAAGAGGAGCAGCTCGCCCTGGGGCAGCGGCGCGATCGGCTGCACGCCCGGCTCGACGTGCTCGGCCGGCTCGCCGCCGATCTGCTGCGCGAGATCGGCGAGGGCGCCGGATCCGGGGAGACCGACGGGCCCCGCTGGGCCCGCGAGATGGACCGGGTGGACGGCGAACGCGATACGTACGGTGAGCAACTGCGCTCCGTCGACGCCCGGTTGGCCGCCCTCGCCGTCGAACTCGGGGAGACACGGCAGGCCATGGACCGCTCCGAGACCGAACCCGCCGAGCTGGTCGGTCATATCGAGCTGACCGTGGACAGCGCGGCCGCCGGTCCGGTCCGGCTGCGCCTGAGCCACCTCACGCCGTGCGCGCTGTGGCGGCCCGCCTACCGGGCCGTCCTGGACGGGGACTCGCTGACGCTGGAGACCGACGCGATGGTCTGGCAGCGCACCGGCGAGGACTGGTCCGGCGTACGTCTGACCCTGTCGACGGCCCGGTCGGCGCTGGCCACCGAGCCCCCACGGCTGGACGAGGACCGCCTCACGCTGGGTGACCGCACGGCGGCGGAGCGCCGCACGGTCGACGTCGAACTGCGCGAGGAGGAGATCGGGGACCTCGGTCCGGCGGCCCCGGTGCTCGGCCTGCCCGGGGTGGACGACGGGGGCGAGGCGCGGGTGCTGCACTCCCCCGTACCGGTCTCCGTACCCGGGGACGGCCGCGCCCACCGGGTGCCACTCTCCTCCTATCGCACGGCCGCGAGCAGCGAGTACGCCTGTTCCCCCGAGCTGTCCCCGCTGGTCACCCGGGTGGTGTCCTTCGACAACCGGTCCGGCCACGCGCTGCTGGCGGGTCCCGTTGACCTGGTCCGCGGCAGCGGGTTCAGCGGCCGCGGCACGCTGGATTTCACCGCCCCGGGCGCCCCGGTCGAGCTGGCCTTCGGCAGCTGCGACGACCACAGGGTGGTCCGGCACACCGAGGAGTCGCGCGACTCGGCCGGATTCACCCAGCGGACGGTGGTCACCCGCACGGTCCGGCTGCACCTGTCCCGGTTCTCCGCCCCCGGGGACCACGGCGAACGGGTGGTCGTCGTCCGGGAGCGGATCCCGGTCTCCGAGGTCTCGGCGGTGGAGGTGCGCCTGCGCAAGGAGGCCTGCTCGCCTGCGCCGGACGCGGTCGATTCCGAGGGCATCGCCCGCTGGGACGTCGCGCTCGCCCCGGGCGGCCGGCGGACGGTCACCCTGGTCTACGAGCTGTCGGCGAGCTCCAAGGTCACCGGGCTGTGAGCGCAGCGGTGCCCGTGACCGACGGCCGCCCCGGACAGCTGTGGGCGGCCACGACGGGGTGGTGAACCTCCGCTTCCACGCAGGGAGTCGGGCCGACCGGTTCTGCTTCTGGATCCGACGCGGCTCAGGGCCTCGCGAGGCGGTCGACCTCGGCGTCGAAGAGCAGGGCCGGGTCCAGGCCCATGCCGGTGAAGTGGCCCGCCAGTTCCAGTGACAGCACGCCGTGCAGGCGGCTCCAGAAGGTCAGGGCCAGGTGCAGCGCCGACGGCGGGGCGTCGGGGTGACTGCCGGCCCATGTGCGGTGCGCGGCCAGGTGGTCCTCGAAGGCGTGCGGCTCCGTGTCCGGGGTGGCGCAGGCGTCCAGCAGGACGGACATCAGTTCCGAGGCGATCGCGGTGACGTCCGGCGGCGCGTGGTATCCGGGCACCGGGGTGCCGTAGACGAGGAAGTAGCGGTGCGGGTCCGCCAGGGCCCAGCGGCGCAGCACCTGCGCCAGCCCGGCGAGGCCGGGCCGGCCCGCTCCCCCGCCGGCGGCGTCGATGAAGGCGTCGGCGAGGCTTCGGTAGGCGTCGCGGATGAGTTCGGTGATCAGCTCGTCGCGGTTGGCGAAGTACCGGTAGAGCGCCGGCCCGCTCATGCCCATCTGTTTGGCGATCGCGTTGAGGGAGAGCGCGGAGGCGCCGGAGCCCGCGATCTGCTGCCAGGCCTTCTCCTTGACCTCCTCACGCACCTGCTGCCGGTACCGCTCCCGTGGGGTCTTCGTGCCTTCGGTCATGCCCGCCGCCTCTCACCGCTCGCCCTTCACCACCAGATCAGTTAGAGGCTATCACCAACGGCAGAGCCATTCGCGATCGAGCGGAGTGACCCCTTGACATCGACGAGACAGCCGATCACTCTTGTTACAGCTTCTAACGAACACGAGATGCAGGAACTCCATGGAGGTCATGATGACGAACACCGTAGAGCGGGTCGAGGTCGTTCTGCCGGGCAAGGTCGAGCCGGAAGGCCTGCAGTTCCACCGCGGTCCCGTCCCGGTCCCGGCGGCCGGCCAGGTGGTCGTCGCCATGGAGGCGACGGGCGTGTCCTTCGCCGAGCAGCAGATGCGGCGCGGCCGGTACTACGACCAGCCGCCGTTCCCCTTCGTCCCCGGATACGACCTGGTCGGCACGGTGCTGGCCGTGGGCGAGGGCGTCGGCTCCGCGCTGCTCGGCAAGCGGGTCGCCGCCCTGACGAAGACTGGAGGCTGGGCGAGCCACGTCGCGCTCACCGCCGCCGACGTGGTGGAGGTACCGGAGGGCGTCAGCCCGGTCGACGCGGAGACCGCGGTGGTCAACGGCATCACCGCCTGGCAGATGCTCCACCGCAAGGCCCGGGTGCGCGCCGGCCAGACCGTCCTCGTCCACGGGGCGAACGGCGGTGTCGGTTCGATCCTGGTCCAGCTGGCGCTGGCCGCGGGCGCCCAGGTGATCGGCACCGCCTCCACCCGCCACCACGACGCGCTGCGCGCGCTGGGCGTCACTCCCATCGACTACCGCTCCGGGAACGTGCCCGCACGGGTACGGGCCCTCGCGCCCCGCGGAGTGGACGCGGTGTTCGACCATGTGGGCGGCGACGGCATCGTCGATTCCTGGCGGCTCCTGGCCCCCGGCGGCACGCTCGTCTCCTACGGCAGCGCCGCCACCCGCGACGACGAGGGCTCCGGCGCGTGGCCGGTGCTCAGGCTGCTCGGCCGGGTGTGGGTGTGGAACGCCCTGCCCAACGGCCGCCGCGCGTACTTCTTCAACGTGTGGGCCGGACGCGCCTACGCCAAGGACCGCTTCCGGGCGCGCCTGCGCTCCGACCTCACCCAGGTGTTCACGGCCCTCCAGCACGGCGAGATCACGGCCAAGGTGGCGGCCGAGATCCCGCTGGCGCGCGCCGCCGAGGCGATGCGGCTCGCCGAGTCCGGGACGGTCGCCGGGAAGGTCGTCCTCGTCCCGTGACCCGGCCGGCGGGCACGTCAGGAGAAGGGCTGCCGGTCAGGTTGGCAGACCGTGCCGGGCGGCGGGAGCGTGCCGTCGATGAAGTAGCGGCTCTCGAAGTTGTTGATGCAGGTGCTGGAGTTGTTGAAGAGTGCGGTGTGGCCGTACCCGTTGTTCGTGAGCAGCCGGGCGTCGGCCAGCTCCTTCGCCATGGCCTGGGCGTCCGAGTGGGGTGTCGAGGGGTCATAGGTGGTTCCGACCACCAGGACGGGGTTCGCCGTGGGCTTGTTCCACGGGCCGTCGTACGGGTTGGCGGCGCGTGCCGGCCAGGTGGCACACGGCTCACCGGACCAGGTCCAGTACCGTCCGGCGTCGCCTGCGCGCCGGGCACTGTCCTCGGCCAGTCCCTCGTAGACGGCCGGGTCGCGCGGGTTGGGACTGTCACCGCACCACACGGCTGCGGCCTGTTCCTCACCCAGGTACGGATTCGGGTTCGCGACCGGGGGCGGGGGCGGGTACTGGGGGGACTTCGGGGTGCGACCCTGCCAGAGCTCCTGGAGCCGGGCGGCGAGATCGGTCCAGCCGGGGCGGACGATGTAGAGGCTGCTGACGGTGTTGGCAACGGTGTTGGCGTACGTCCACGGGCCCACAGGATGCTCGCGCAGACGCTGCATCAGCTGGTCGAACTTGTCGCGGGTGGCTTCCGGGCTGCCGGCCGAGAAGGCGCACCGGGCGGTGGTGGCCGATCCGCAGAGGTCGAGGAACTTGTTCAGGGTCGCGGCCGCGGTGCGGTCCGAGCCCATCCGCAGGAGGGTCGTGGTCCGGGGGTCGCCCGGCGAGGCGTTGTTCGTCCACGCCAGCGGGTCGATGTTGCTGTCGAGGACCATGGCGCGGACCTTGTCGGGGAACAGGTTGGCGTAGGTGGCGCCGAGGATCGTGCCGTAGGAGACGCCGAGGTAGTTGAGCTGCGGCTCCCCCACCGCCCGGCGGAGCAGGTCGAGGTCCTGGGCGGTGTCCGCGGTCGACACGTGGCGCAGGAGGTCGGGGTCGCGCTTCTCGCAGCGGCGGCCCAGGTCCTCGTACGCCTCGATCCAGGTCGTGCGCTCCTTCTCGCCCACCGGGAAGCCGGCCGGTTTGCCCGCACCCCAGGCCTGGGCCTCCTCGGGGCTGTCGAAGCAGTTCACGGCGGTGCTGTTGCCGATGCCTCTGGGGTCCCAGCTGACGATGTCGAACCGTTCGCGCAGGTCCTTCGGGAAGGAGTCGTAGTTCTGCGGCACCTGCACCGTCCCGGGGCCGCCGGGGCCACCGGGGTTGACGAACAGGGTGCCCATGCGTTGCGCGGGGTCGCCCGCCTTCCGGCGGACGACGGCCAGGTCGATGGTGCGGCCGGCGGGAGCCGCATGGTCCAGCGGCACCTTGGCGGTGGCACAGTCGTACGGGCTGCCAGGTTTGCAGGGGCTCCAGTCCAGCCGGGGGACGGCCTGCGAAGGCGAGGGCGTGGGCTCCGCACGGGCCGCGGCGAGTTCCGGCACGGTGAGCATCGAGGAGCAGACCGCCGCCACGACGAGGGCTGCCGCACGCCGGCGACGACCGGACATCGGTCGGGGTGTGGGCCGGACTCCGGGTGCGGGTCCGGGTGAGGGTGCAGTTCCGGGCATGGTCCGCCCTCCTCCGGCAGGTCGGGGGCGTGGTGCGGCGCCCGGTGCCGTGGCACCGGTACGCGCCGCCGGGTCCTGCTTCAACCAAACCTCGATTCGCCGGCGCGCGCGAGCCCGGCCCGCCGGTCCGCGGCCGGCCCTGTCCGCAGGGGGGCGGATCCACGGCCCGCGCGCTATCCTCCGCGCCATGCCGATTGACATGGACATGCGATTAAGGGGGCGGTCGCGCGCCCTGGTGTGCCTCCTCCTGCTGGCTCTCCTGGGCACAGTGACCACAGCGGCCGCCGCGCCCCGGGCCGCCGCGCCCGCCACGGCCCCTGCCCCTGCCGCCGAGGCCGCTCCGGCCACCGCGAGCACGGCCGCCGCGGCCGCCCGCTGGGGCGACCGGCGGCTCGACGAGGTCACCTTCCTGACCACCCACAACGCCTTCACGAACTACGAGGACTCCCGCTGGAGCTCGGTGAACCAGTCCGAGTCCGTACGTGCCCAGCTCGACAACGGCGTGCGCGGCCTGAGCCTGGACACGCACTGGTACGAACGCAGCACCTGGCTGTGCATCATCAGCTTCGGCAGCGACTGCTACCCCAGCGACGTGTACCTGTGCCACGGCGACTGCAAGACCTTCGCCGGAGCCACGTACGCCCTGCCGCGGCAGACCTTCCACGGCACGATGCAGACCGTCGTGGACTTCCTCGCCGCCCATCCGCAGGAGGTCGTGACCGTCTTCCTGGAGGACTACGTCGGCGCCGATCAGCTGCAGGCGTCCCTCGGCCGGGTCAGGGGGCTGCAGGACATGGTGTTCCGGCCCGACGACTGGGGCGTACGACAGCACGGCTGGCCCAAGGTCGCCGACCTGGTCACCTCCGGCAAGCGGCTGCTGATCTTCTCCGACCGGTCCGACCGGGAGCACCTGGGCGTCATGTACGACAAGTCCTGGACCGTGAGCAACTTCTGGAGCCTCGGTGACCTGGGCGACGACCTCTCGTGCGTCAGCCGGTGGTCCGACGTGCCGCTCGACCGCCAGGAGCCCGGATTCCGGCGCCTGTTCACGATGAGCCACCACCGCAACGTGCCCACCGTCCTCACGGCGGCCCTGGACAACGGCGCCAAGCTGCGCGGCCGCATCGCCGGGCAGTGCCGGTCGGCGACCGGGGGCCGCGACCCGAACTTCGTCTCCGTCGACTTCCACCGCCTGTCGGACGGCAGCGGCCACACGCCCGCCTCGATCGTCGCGGAACTGAACGCACGCCCCTGAACCGCCTGCCGGCCGGGTGGACCGCCGCGCACCGCGTGGGGCGGCACCCGGCCGGTCAGCCCGCCTTACGCGCGCCCAGCTCCCGCCGCTCGTCCTCGGTCAGTCCGCCCCACACCCCGTACGGCTCCTGCACGCGCAGCGCGTGGCTCAGGCACTCCGCCCGCACCGGGCACAGCGCGCAGACCTCCTTGGCCTCCTGCTCCCGTATGGAGCGCTCCTCGCCGCGCTCCCCCGCCGGGTGGAAGAACCGGTCCGTACCGAGCTCCCGGCACGCCGCGTCCTCCTGCCACTGCCACAGATGCTCCGCACGGCCCGGCAGGTGTGCCACCTTCGGCATGTCCCGACTCCTCTTCTCCGCCTTGTGCATGTCTTCGGACTCCTTCCTCACGCGTCTGACCCGGGTGCCCGTTCCGAAACACCGTCCGCGCACTCCGCCGGGACGGCTGCCGCGGACGTGGAGACCCGCGGCAGGGCGTACGGGTGCTTCTCGGCCAGCCAGGCGACGAGCTGTTCCCGTACCGCGCAGCGGGCGGTCCACAGATCGTCCGCGTCCTTCGCGGTGACGATCGCCCGCACCACGATGGCGCTGGGCGTCGTGTCGGTGACCGCCAGGTCCCAGCCTCGGCCGTCCCACGCCTCGCAGCCGTCCAGGATCTCCTTGAGCTTCTCGCGCATCAGCGGGACGGGGGTGGTGTGGTCGCAGTGCAGGAAGACCGTGCCGGTCATCTGGATCCCGCCGCGCGACCAGTTCTCGAAGGGCCGCCCGGTGAAGTACGAGACGGGCATGGTGATCCGGCGTTCGTCCCAGGTGCGCACGGCCAGGAAGGTGAGCGTGACCTCCTCGACCACACCCCACTCTCCGGCCACCACGACGGTGTCGCCGATCCGCACCATGTCACCGAAGGCGATCTGGAATCCGGCGAAGAGGTTGCCGAGGGTGGACTGGGCGGCCACGCCCGCGACGATGCCGATGATCCCGGCCGAGGCCAGCAGCGAGGTCCCCACGGCGCGCAGGCCCGGGAGGGTCAGCAGCATCGCGGCGACGGCCACCACGGCGACGACGGCGGTGACGATCCTCATGATCAGCGTCACCTGGGTACGGACCCTGCGCACGCGGGACGGGTCTCGCGTGCCGAGCGCGTAGCGGGCGTACGAGGACTCGACCACCGCGGAGGTGACGAGGACGACGCACCACGCGCTCGCACCGATCACCACGAGTGTCAGGATCCTGCCCACGGCAGCCTCGTGCTCCTGCATGGGCTGCCATGCGATCTGCCGGTACACGGCGCGCAGCACCGCGGCGAACAGCAAGACCCTTACCGAGGTGCGGCAGCGGCGCAGCATGTTCCAGAGCGGTGTCTCGGGGTGCCGGGCGCCCGCGCGCCGCAGCAGCAGGTCGGTGAGCTTGCCCGCGACGAGGGTGAGGACGATCGCGCCGCCCAGGACGGCCGACACGTGCAGAAGGCTGTTCATGGCTCCTCTGGATGGGCTCGGGGACGGGTCCCGTCGCACGTGCCCGGCCCCCGCGTGGACAAACAGGGCGTCCGTTGCGCGATGGCGGGTACAAGCGACCGTGACACGACAGCCGAGGACGAGGTGAGTGCGCAGTGCAGACCATCGGACCGGACACCGGCGGGCCCGTACCGGACGCGCGGGGGCCGGCCTTCCCCCAGCTCCGCCGGCTCGCCCTGCGCGACGCCTTCCGGCAGGTCGCGCGGGGCCGCCGGTTCACCCGTGAGGCGCTGGAGGACTGGGGGTGGGACGGTCAGGCCACCGCCGAGGACGCGATCCTGGTCGTGTCGGAACTCGTCACCAACGCCAAGCTGCACGCGGGCGGCTGCGACGAGCTCCGGCTCCGCGCCGGGGAGGTGTTCCGCATCGAGGTGTACGACGGCCACGGAGAGCTCCCGCGGCCCCTGCCCGCCGTGCGTCCGGGCCGTGCGGGCCACCCGGGCGGCCACGGCCTGCGCCTGGTGCACCGGATCGCCGACCGGTGGGGCGTCCAGGCGGTCGGGCGCGGCAAGGTCGTCTGGGCCGAGATCGACGCCGAGCGCCTGCGGACGGGCCGGCCCGGGCACGCCTGAACCCGACGGGCCGGTGGGGCCCGTCGGGCCGGGTTCAGGTGTGCCCGGGCCGGGTGTTCCGGGGCGGGCGCTTCGAGCCGGGTGTTGCGGGTCAGGTGTGCAGCAGCTCCGCGCGCAGGGAGCCCAGCGTGCGGGTGAGCACACGGGAGACCTGCATCTGGGAGAGGCCGATCTCCTCGCCGATCTCCGCCTGGGTCATCTCCTGGCCGAAGCGCAGCTCCAGGATCTGGGTGGAGCGCTCGTCCAGGTCGGCGAGCAGCGGCGCGAGGGCGTGCCGGTCCTCGACCGCCTCCAGGGCGGGGTCGATGTCACCCATGGTCTCGGCGAGGCTGCGCGAGGTCCGTGCGGCCGTGGACACCTGGGTGCCGCCGGCCGGACCGTCCTGGGGCACGTCGAGGGACTGTGTGGAGTAGCCGTTGGCCGCGACCAGGCCCTGGCGGACCTCGTCCTCCGTGAGGTCCAGCCGCTCGGCGAGTTCCGAGGGGGTGGGCGCGTGGTCCGTCTCGGCGGTCAGCTCCTCCGTGGCCTTCGCGAGCTCCAGGCGCAGCTCCTGGAGGCGGCGCGGCACGCGTACGGCCCAGGTGGTGTCCCGGAAGTGGCGCTTGATCTCGCCCGTGATGTAGGGCAGGGCGAGCGTGGTGAGCTGGGTGTTGCGGTCGGGGTCGTAGCGGTCGATGGCCTTGATCAGCCCGATGATGCCGACCTGGATGATGTCCTCGTTCTCGGGGCCGCCGGGGCGGTCACGGAACGGCCGCGCGGCGAACTGCACCAGTGAGATGTTCATCTCGATCAGCGTGTTGCGCACGTACTGGTACTCGCGGGTCCCCTCTTCGAGGCTCTGCAGCCGTTCGAAGAAGACACCGGTCAGCTCCCGGGCGTCGCGGGTCGACAGTTCCCGGGGGCAGGGCACGTCCGGCAGCCCGCCGAGTGCGGGGGCGTCGCCGGTACCACCGCCGGGGGTGGCCGTCGTCGGGATCGTCGTCGGGGTCATGGCCTCGGCCTTGGCCGTGAAGGTCATCGTCTTCGCTCCTTGGGCACGTGTGCTTGCGGTGCGGTGCGTCGCTCGTTCGCTCTGGTCATGCGGAACTCTGTTTCCGCTTCCCCCTGCACCCTGTCGGGGCCGGAGACAGACGTCAAGTAATACCGGAAAAGTGGTTCTGGAATTGCATTTCGTGAGTCATCCCTCAAGAATGACGGGTGTGGAGAGCGAGCACACAGGACCCCGCCGCAACGGCTGGACCTTCCTGACGAACCATGCCCGGGTTCTGATCGCCATCGCGCGCGACCCGGGCATCCGGCTGCGCGACATCGCGGTGGACTGCGGTCTGACCGAGCGCACCGTTCAGGCGATCGTCACGGACCTGCAGGCGGACGGCTACCTCACCAGGACCCGGGACGGGCGGCGCAACCGCTACGTCGTCGCCCCCGGCGCCCGCTTCCGCCACCCGGCGGAGGCCGGCCACGAGATCGCCGGACTGCTGGCCTACCTCGCCGGCCCGCTGACCGCGCCGGAGCCGGTGGCACCGTCCGCCGACGTGGCGAACGGCACACCCGGCCACGGCGAGCCCCGCACGGCCGTATAGACCCCGGGCGGGTGCTGCACCCGCGTCAGGCGCGCCCCAGGGACGGCCGCCCGAACCGTACGGGGACCCCGGGCGAGTAGAGCACGCTCACGGGCGGCCCGCCCGGGGCGGGCAGGCCTGCCGCGGCCACCAGGCCCTCGTCGCAGCCGAGGAGCTCGGCGCGGTGCAGCGGCCAGCGCGGATGCGCGTTCGGCACGTACAGCGGCCGGCCGAAGAGCTGCGTGTGCATGCCCCAGCGGGCGGTCAGGAAGTGCTCCAGGTCCGTCGGCTCCGCGATGCGCCCACCCACACGTACGGCGATGCGGCTGTGCGCGCCGCGCGGGCCTGGCCGGCGCCGGCTGCTGGCGTACGTGACGGTGTCGCCGTCATGACGGACCGTCATCCGGGACCAGACGTACGGCAGTCGGAACGCGGCCCGGCCGACGGCCACCGGGATCAGCCGGGAGGCGTCCAGCGAGCGGAAGACCACGGCCCGGCGGCCACGGGCGTCGACCGAGTAGAGGCGGACGTTGGTCTCGGGGAAGGAACCCAGGTAGGGGACGCCGGGAAGGCGGAACCAGCCGACCTTGTGCATGCGGAAGGCCACCAGGCCGACGTAGGTGATCCCGTCCAGGGCGTCCGGCACGGTGCCGGCCGGCAGCAGGGGTGCGACCTGGGCCGGGTCGGCGGGCCAGTGCAGGAACGCCAGGTCGAGCCAGGACTGGGTGAGCAGGGGGCGGTCCACCGGGCGCGGCGGGTCGGCCGATATCGGCTCCGGGACCACGGCGGGCGGCGGCGTCTGACGCATTCAGCCAGTATTCCCCGCGCGCCCGGCAGCGACGCAGGCGGACTCCCCGGCGCGTGCACCCGGACGACCGGACGACCGGACGCGGGCATGCTGGCGCGGCGCCCGTGGGGCGGCTATGGTCGTAGGTAGAACGACCGGTCTTTCTCCCCTCAGGCCGGAACGGCTCCACCCCTCTGCCCGGAAGGAGAAATCGATGGAAAGCGGTCAGCCCTTGGACCGGATCAGCCGTACCGCGCTCAGCAGCGTCTCGTGCGCGGCCGCGGCGTCGTCCAGATAGCCCGCGGCCATGGCCCCGTCGTAGAGCATCAGCAGCGCGCCGGCGGCGGACTCCGGGGCTGCGTGCCCGAGGTCGGTGAGCAGGCCCTTGAGAAGGGCGCGGACCCACTCCCTCTGTTCGGCGACCAGGATGCGCACCGGGTGGGTGGCGTCCGGGTACTCGGCCGCCGCGTTCATGAACGGCGAGCCGCGGAATCCGCGCTCCTGGGCGTGCTCCGAGATCGCCTCGAAGATCAGGTCGATGGCCTCGGCAGGCGCGTGCGCGGCGGCCAGCGGCTCGGCGGCGGCCCGGTAGTAGGCCTCCTTGGTCCGGAGATAGGCCAGGACCAGGTCGTCCTTCGACGCGAAGTGCCGGTAGAAGGTCGCCTTCGTCACCCCGGCCTCGGCGATCAGCCGCTCCACTCCGATGGCCCGCACGCCCTCGTAGTAGAAGAGGTGCGACGCGGCGCGGATCAGCCGTTCCCGGGGCGGCAGTTTGCTGTCCCCCGCGGTTGCCCGGCTCGTCAGGTCGGTGGTCTGCCCAGTGCTGCTCACCCGCCCATTGTGCCCTCGGGCGGCCCTCGACCGGTTCCCCGCTTCCCCTTCCCCTCTCATCCCGTCCCACTCGGCCGCCCCTCCCCCGTGGCCGTTCATCGAAAGGCTGGACCACGACCATGACCACACCCCCTCGGCTCGAAGGAACTGTCGCCCTCGTCACCGGTGCCTCCAGTGGCATCGGCCGGGCCACCGCGCTGGAACTCGCCCGCCACGGCGCGGCCGTGTCGCTCGTCGGCCGGCGCGAGGACCGGCTCGCGGACCTGGCCGCGGAGATCTCCGGCTCCGGCGGACGGAGCCTCGTCGTCCCCGCCGACATCGGCGACGCCCGGGCCGCAGCGGAGGCGGTCGAGCGCACCGCCGGGGAACTCGGCCGTCTGGACATCCTGGTGAACAACGCCGGTCTGATGCTTCTGGGTCCGGTCCCGGGCGCGGATCCGGAGGACTGGCGGCGCATGGTCGACGTCAATCTGATGGGCCTGATGTACTGCGCCCACGCCGCCGTTCCGCATCTGGTCAAGGCCGCCGCCCAGGATCCTCGGGGCGTCGCCGACATCGTCAACATCGGCTCGGTCGCGGGGCGCAGCGCGTTCGGTATGTCCGCCGTGTACTGCGCCGCCAAGTTCGGGGTCGGCGCGTTCAGCGAGGCGCTGCGGCAGGAGCTGGCGCGGCAGCACGTACGCGTGTCCGTGGTCGAGCCGGGCAGTGTCGACACCGAACTGCGCGGCCACAACCCGGCGGCCGTCCAGGCCCAGCTGGCCGCGCATCTCGGCGACATCGAACGGCTGCAGAGCCATGACGTGGCCGACGCCGTGGGCTACATCGTCACGCGCCCCCGGCACGTCGCCGTCGCCGAACTCCTCGTCCGTCCCACCGAGCAGGTCTGACGGAGCCGTCCTGCCGGTGATCCCGCCACCCGCCCACTCCGCCCCGGCGCAGGGGAATCCGCGAAGTCCCCACCCCGGCGGCGGCTTTGGCGACGTACCTTGCGGCCGGCCGGGGGCGGACGACGCAGCAGCGCGGCCCCGCTCACGGCTCCGGGCGTCCTCCTCCGGTGGGGCATCATCTCCGAGAGCCCCGACGGTGGGGCATCGCGCGGAGGAGGCGTCGCATGGTCGAGTGGAAACGGATCAGCTCAGGCATTCGTCCCGTACCCAGTCCTGCCGCGACCACCTCGGTCTGGGCCGCGGCGGCCGTCGCGGCCGTCGCCCTGGTCGCCGTGCTCAACCTCCTGGACGGACCGGACGACCCCACCGTCGACCTCGTGGCGCTCTCCCTCGCCGTGGCCGTGGTGAGCACCGGAGCCCGTTTCACCGCCGCCCCGGGGACCGCCCTGCTCTGCTGGCTCGTCCTCAACGTCTTCGCGACCGCGCCCGTGGGTGAACTCAGCTGGGAGACCCCCTACGACCCGGTACGTCTCGCCTGCCTCCTCGCCGCGGCCGGCACGGGAACCGTCATCGCCCGCCTCGGCCACGCGCGCGCCGCGCACCGGCGGGTCAGGCCTTAGGCGAGGTCTTGCGCAGCACGCCTATCTTGTCGATGCGGTGCTCCGGATTGCCCTGGGCATCGCTCCAGAAGTTGCCCTCGGCGTGGTCCTCCGGTGTGGCGCAGGTCGAGATCGTGATCATGGCCTGGGTGGGGGCCGCCCCGGGTGATCCGGGCACGGCGGCGCGCTGTTCGCTCAGCGAGCGCTCCGACCGGAAGGACGTCTTGCGGGTCGCGGTGATCTCGTAGGTGTACACCACCTCGCCCACGGTCACGAGGACCGTGTCGCCCTGCCCGACGGTGGGCAGGTCCCCCAGCGGGCCGCCGGCCGACATGCGGTGCGCGGTGACCAGGAAGTTGCCCACCTGGCCCGGCCCGACCCCGCCCCGCTGCCCGTAGGGGCTGGCCGCCACGCCGAGGTCCTGGATACGGGTTCCCGGTACGTCGTCGGTGGTGCCCTCGTACGGAACCACGCGCAGCCCGGTGACACCTGCGGCGGGTATGGACAGCGTGGATTCCACGGGTGCGGAAGCAGGGGCGGGAGCGGGCGCCGGGGCGGGCACGGCGGCGGCGGTGACCACCGCCGGGGGTGTGGCGGCCGGCACGGACGCGGGTACCGCCGCACCGGCGGCGGTCGAGGGGGTGCACGCCGCCAGCAAGGCGGTCACGGCACCGGCCAGCACGGCGGGGACGGCTCGGTACGGGAACGGCAAGGACATGGGCGTTTTCCCTGTCGGTCGGTCGGCCGGGGCGTGCGGCGGGCGGGTGACCCGATGCGCCCGGTCAGAGTGACATACGGAGCAAGAGGTCCATAAGGGTCCGCCCCTGTGACCTCGCTCCCGCCACCCCGCGCGGGCGGGCGTGAGGAAAAGAAAACTCGCGGGAACTTCCTCGCGCTTCTCTGCGACTACCTCGCCGGAGGAAGTGCCGTCCCGGCTCCGGCAGGGCTGACCGGCACTTCGTCCGTCTGGAACCGAGTACAAGTATCCGGAGTGGCGATGACGGACCGGCTTGAGTACCCGACCCTGGCGATCACCGCGCTGAAGCGGTGGGCGCCGCCGCCCGCTCTCGCCGGCTTCATAGCGCTCCTCATCATGATGTTCGGCGCGGCGTACGCGGTGGGGGCGGGCGCAGGCCCGGTGGCCCCCGGTATGCGGTCCACCCAGGTCGACAGCCCGGCGTTCGTAGGGGAGCTGGGACGGACGCACGGGCACAGCGGCGGTACGGGCGGCACGCGGTGACGGCCGGGCGGACCGAGGTGGTGGCCACCACCGATCTGGTCGTCGGGGGGATGACCTGCGCGGCCTGCGTGAACCGTGTCGAGAAGCGGCTGGCCAGGATCGAGGGCGTACGCGCCACGGTCAACCTCGCCACCGGGCGGGCCCGGGTGATGCACCCGTCGCACGTGACGACGGAGGACCTCGTCTCGGCGGTCGAGCGGGCGGGCTACAGCGCCGAGGTGCCGGCACCTCCCGCGCCCACGTCGGACCGGACGCAGCCGACGGGGGCCGGGGGTGCCCCGGGCCGGGAGGAGGTGCGGCGGCTGCTGATCACCGCCCTGCTGTCCGTTCCGGTCCTGGCACTGTCGATGGCGCCCGCCCTGCAGTTCCGCAACTGGCAGTGGCTGTGCTTCGTGCTCGCCGCGCCGGTCGCCGTCTGGGGTTCGCTGCCGTTCCACCTCCGGGCGTTACGGGGGCTGCGGCACGCGGCGGCGACGATGGACACCCTGGTGTCGCTCGGCGTGGTCGCTTCCTTCTCCTGGTCGGCGTACGCGCTGTTCCTCGGCGGGGCGGGCGATCCCGGAATGCGGATGCCGTTCAGTCTGCTCCCCTCGGCGGGCGGCGAGGTGGCCCACATCTACCTGGAGGCCGCGGTCGGGGTCCCGCTGTTCGTGCTGACCGGGCGTTTCCTCGAATCCCGGGCCCGCCGCGGCACGGGTGAGGCACTGCGCTCGCTCGCCGGTCTGGCCGCCAAGGACGTGACGGTACGGGAGGACGGCGGCGAACGGCTCGTCCCGATCGGGCAGTTGCGGGTGGGGCAGGAGTTCGTCGTCCGGCCGGGCGAGCGGGTCGCCACGGACGGGGTGGTGGCCTCCGGCGGTTCGGCCGTCGACCTCTCCCTGGTCACGGGCGAGAGCGAGCCCGTCGAGGTGGGACCCGGCCAGGCGGTGGTGGGCGGTGCGGTCAACGCGGGCGGTCTGCTGGTCGTCCGGGCCACCGCGGTCGGCGCGGACACCCAACTCGCCCGGATCACGCGCATGGTCACCGAGGCGCAGTCCGGAAAGGCCCGGGCCCAGCGCCTCGCCGACACGGTGGCGGGCGTCTTCGTCCCGGTCGTGCTGGCCCTGGCCGTCACCGTTCTCGGCTTCTGGCTCGGTGCCGGGGCCGATCCGCAGGCAGCCGTCACCGCCTGTGTGGCCGTCCTGGTCGTGGCCTGTCCCTGCGCCCTGGGGCTGGCGACCCCCACCGCCCTGCTGGCGGCGACGGGCCGGGGCGCGCAGCTGGGTCTGCTGGTCAGCGGCCCGCGGGCGCTGGAGACCCTGCGGCACGTCGACACCGTGGTCCTGGACAAGACCGGCACGCTGACGACCGGCCGGATGACCGTCACGCGTGTGACGGCCGTGCCCGACGGGATGGGCGCGGAGCGGGCCCTGTGGCTGGCCGCCGCGGTGGAACAGGGTTCCGAGCACCCGCTCGGCCGCGCCGTGGTCGCGTACGCCCGGCAGGACCCGCACCGCAGGCCGCCGGCCGAGGTGACCGGATTCCGGGCGACCGCGGGCATCGGTGTGACCGGGGTGGTGGAAGGGCACCGCGTGGAGGTCTGCGCCGCCGGTGCGGACCTGCATCCGTCGCTGGACAGGGCCCTGGCCGAGGCCGAGGCGGCCGCGCACACGCCGGTCCTGGTCCGGGTGGACGGCGCCGACCAGGCCCTGATCGCACTCGGGGACGCGCTGCGCCCCGGCAGCTACCGGGCCGTCGACCGGCTGCGGCGCCTGGGGGTGGAGCCGGTGCTGGCCACCGGCGACCGCGAGGCCACCGCGACCCGGGTCGCCGCCGCGCTCGGGATCGGGTCCGGGGACGTGCACGCGCACTGCTCGCCCGAGGACAAGGCGCGGCTCGTACGGGAGTTACGCGGCCAGGGGCGACGGGTCGCGGTGATCGGCGACGGGGTGAACGACGCCGGCGCACTGGCCGGGGCCGACCTCGGCATCGCCATGGGGAGCGGAACGGACGTGGCCATCGGCGCGGCCGATGTCACGCTGGTGCGCGGGGACATCGAGTCGGTCGCCGACGCCGTCGAGCTGGCGAGGCGGACCCTCGGGACGATCCGGGCCAACCTCGTCTGGGCCTTCGGCTACAACGTCGTCACCGTGCCGCTCGCCGCGGTGGGGTTGCTCAACCCGATGGTCGCGGCGGCCGCGATGTCGGTGAGTTCCCTGATGGTGGTGGCCAACAGTCTCCGGTTGCGTACCTGGCAGCCGGCACCGCAGGCACGCCGGGCGGGTACGGGCAGCCGGACGAAGGGTACGGGGCGATGACGCGTTCACCTTCGGAGCAGCCCCCCGGCGGCGCACTCCCGACCGGTCGGAGCGTGCACGAGGGGCTGCGCGCCGCCGTCGCCCCGGTGGCCGCCTGCGCGCTCGCGCTGGCCGGCCTGACGGCCTGGGCCTCGTCCGGCGCCGCGGGCAGCCCGCCGCAGATCGCCGCCGGGAACGGCCGTGTCCTCCTGCCCCAGGGCAGCAGCCGGGACACGGCCGCCTTCTTCGACATCACCAACATCGGTGGCGCGGACGACCAGTTGACCGAGGTGACGTCACCCGGCGTCGAGGAGACGCTGCTCAGCCGGCGGGAGAACTCCGGGCTCGGAGCGGACCTGTTACGGCCGGTGGGTCCGGTGAGGGTGGCCGCGGGTGACACCGTCGCCATGTCCCCGTCCGGCCTGAGCGTCACGACCCGGACGAAGCCGGTCCGCTGGCAGGCGGGCGACATGGTCCCGTTCGTCCTCCACTTCCGTTACAGCGCGCCGGTCGAGGTGGTGGCGGTGGTGGTCCGGCCCGGCAGCTGACGGGCTGCCGGGCCGCGGCCCGTTCCCGGGGCCGGGCGGACACCCGTACCCGAGGGAGGGCGAGGCCCCTGCGATCATGCGTCCCATGGGCGAACCGGTCGAACGGGTCGATGAGCAGGACCGCGTCGTGGCGGTCGTGGACCGTGCGGAGGCGATACGCGAGCGCTGGCCGCACCGCGTCGCCACGATCGCGTGCCGCGACGGCGACGGCCGGATCCTCGTGCACCGCCGCCCGGAGGACGCGTCCCGCTTCCCGGGGCAGTTCACCTGGATGCTCGGTGGCGCCGTCGGCGTCGGCGAGTCGTACGAGGAGGCAGCGGCCAGGGAACTGGCGGAGGAGCTCGGGGTCCGGGCCGTTCCCCGCTTCGTGCTCAAGTTCCTGTGCGACGGAGCGATCAGCCCCTACTGGCTGGGCCTGCACGAAGCCGTGGTCACCGCACCGGTCCGGCCCGACCCCGGGGAAGTCGCCTGGTTCGACTGGCTGACCGAGCCCGAGCTCGAAGAGCTCGTCCACCGCTCCGCGTTCATACCGGACGCCCGCGAGGCCTTCGACCGGTATCGCGCCCTGCACCGCCCGCACACTCACGAAGAGTGACGCCCGGCCACGGCGTGCACAGCTTCAACCCGCCGGGAGAGGGTATGGGGCTTGAGGGAACTTCCCGAGGAGGCTTCATGCCTGCCACTCTCCGTACCCAGGCCGGCTCCGCGCCGCAGCAGGACGCTCCGCAGGACCCTCGCGAGATCCGCGATCCGCGGTCCGTGAGCACCGCTGACGCCCACGACCTGTCGGTCACGCTCTTCCGGCGGCTGCACGAACTGGAGGAGGGGACCGCAGAGTACTCGTACGTGCGCAACACCCTGGTCGAGCTGAACCTGAGCATGGTCAAGTACGCGGCCACGCGCGTCCGGCACGTCGGCGCGCCGTGGGAGGACGTCCTGCAGGTCGGCACCATCGGCCTGATCAAGGCCATCAACAGGTTCGATCCGGAGCGCGGGTTCGAGTTCATGTCGTTCGCGCTGCCCACCATCGTGGGAGAGATCAAGCGGTACTTCCGTGACACGACCTGGGCCGTCCGCGTACCGCGCAGGCTGCAGGAGTTGCGCATCGACCTGGCCAAGGCGAACGACGCCCTGGAGCAGGAGCTGGGTCACGCTCCGGGTGCGCAGGAGCTCGCCGAGCGGCTGGACATCACCGTGGACGAGGTCTGCGAGGGCCGGCTCGCGGCCAACGGGTTCACCAGCCTGTCCCTCGACGTCCCCGTGGCGGCCGAGGACGACGAGGCCCCCGGCGTGTCGTCCCGGAGCCTCGGCGTCGAGGAGAGCCGCTTCGAGACGGTCGAGGATCTGGAATCGCTCAAACCGCTGGTGGATGCGCTGCCCGAGCGGGACCGGACGATACTCGCCCTGCGTTTCGGCGAGGAGCTGACCCAGGCCGAGATCGGCGAGCGCCTGGGCATGTCGCAGATGCACGTCTCCCGGCTGCTGGCCCGCATCCTGGGCCGGCTGCGGGAGGGGCTGCTCGGCGAGGAACAGCGGGCCGAGGCGGAATGAGGCGCCCCTTTCGGCACGGGACGGACGGACAGGCATATCGCGCGGGAACCCGGGCAGGTGCAGGAGTGCACGACGGAAGGGTGATGCCGGATGGTGCCGGAAGCGGAGAGTGAACGCTTCACCGTCGCGGTGGCGGCCGTGGACGGAGCTGTCGTCCTCACGCTGACGGGGGAACTGGACCACGACACGGCTCAGCCGCTGCGGGACGCGCTGGAGGAGGCGCTCGCCCCGGGCCGGCGGCTGCTGGTCGACATGGCGGGACTCGGGTTCTGCGATTCCACCGGGCTGAACGTGCTGCTGAACACGCGCCTGGCGGCACAGGAGGCGGGAGCCGGCCTTGAACTGGCCGGTCTGCACGGACCTGTCGCCCGGATGTTCCGGATCACCGGTGCGGACGGTGTGTTCCCCGTCCATTCCGATGTGGCGGAAGCCCTGAGGGCGCCACTCGGCGGAGGAGCCTGAGCGTCATGGAGCAGCGCGGCCCGTCCGACCGGATCTGGAGCCTGATGCTGTCCGGAACCACCGATGTCGTCTCGCGCAGCCGTGACTTCGCCCGCCAGGCACTGACGGCCTGGCGCTGGCTCCCCGGGACGGGAGAGATCGACCGCGAGAGCGCCGAGGACGTGCTCCTGCTGGTGTCGGAGGTGGTGGCCAACGCCTGTCTGCACGGCGGAGGACCCCGGGCACTCGTCCTCGACTTCTCGGCCGAACGGCTGCGGATCGAGGTCACGGACGGCAATCCGGCCCCGCCGGTGCGCGTGCCGGCGCGGGGGCCGGGCGACCTGGGTGGGCCGGTCGGTCACGGACTGCTGATCGTGGAACGTCTGGCCCGGGACTGGGGCTCCGAACCGGGGGTGGACGGCAAGCGCGTCTGGTGCGAGGTTCCGTGCCCGCCGGGGATCCGCGTCCCCAGCTGACGGTGGCGAACCGGCCGGGACACCCGCGCCGCCCGACCCCTGCGCGTCACACGCCGGGCACGGCCCGGACGCTCACCCGCGAGGCGGGTTCCTGGTGGCCGCCGCTCGCGATCATGCGTACGTCGCCCTGGTCGCTGATCTCCGCCTGCACGATTCCGGTGTCGTCGGCGTAGATCGGATGGCCGCCGGGCCCGGTCCGGTCGGTGCGGTGTACGAGGACCGATTCCTCGCCGCCCGGTACCGCATGGTCAGGGGCGGCGAATACCAGTTCGTACCTGCTGTCCCGTCCCATTCCGGCCTCCTCCGTGCGAATGCCCCGTCGCCACCATTATCGGGCACGGGACCGCGACGGCGCGCTCCTGAGCACAGGTGAGGGGCGGAAGCTTCTGTGGGAACAACGCGCCGCGCGCACCCAGGATTCCGGCTCGCGATGTGATCTTCCCCCACCCCCGCGCGCCTTTCCGGCACGGCTTCCACCTGCGCATACTCCAGGACCCACCTCGCCCTGAACCATCGGGGGGCGAGGGCCGACCGGATGGAGTTGATCAATCAGATGACGTCGCACACGGTCTCCGCGGCAGCTTCGGGCACATGGGTGCTCGGTGATCTCGCGGTCAACCGGATCGGCTTCGGCGCCATGCGGCTGACGGGCAGCGCGGCCTTCCACGAGGGCACTCCCAGCGACCGCGGCAGGGCGGTCGCCGTACTGCGCCGGGCGGTCGAGCTCGGCGTCAACCACATCGACACCGCCGCGTTCTACTTCTCGCGGCTGCGTTCGGCCAATGAGCTGATCAACTCGGCGCTGGCGCCGTACGCGGACGGCCTCGTCGTCTCCACCAAGGTCGGCCCCGTCCGGGACGCCTCCGGCGGATGGACCGAGCCGGCCCGGCCCGACCAGCTGCGCGGCCAGGTGGAGGAGAACCTGCGCCAGCTCGGCCGGGACCACCTCGACGTGGTGAACCTGCGCCTCATGGGCCAGGAGTGCATCAGCGAGCACTTCGGATCCCTGTCCGAGCTGCGCGACGCCGGACTGGTCCGCCACCTCGGCATCTCCAACGCCCGCCCGGAGCACCTGGCCCAGGCCGAGGCGATCGCGCCGGTGGTGTGCGTCCAGAACCGCTACGGGGTCGACGCGCCCGACAGGACGGGGATGCTCCGCGCCTGCGCGGAGCGCGGTATCGCCTTCGTGCCCTTCTTCTCCATCGCGGGCGAAGGGGCCGAGGCCGGCGCCCTCCGGACCGAGCACGACGCGGTACGTGCCGTCGCCCGGGCGCACGGAGCGTCACCGGCGCAGGTGCGGCTCGCCTGGATCCTGGGGCAGGGCTCCCACGTCCTGGCCATTCCCGGTACGGGCGACCCGGATCACCTCGCCGACAACGTGGCGGCGGGCGCACTCCGGCTGACGCCGGACGAGCTCCGGCTCCTCGGTTCGATCACCAGAACCGCTCACGCGAGTACGTCCGAAGAAACGGTCGGAGCGGCCGTTACAGGGGCCTGAACCCGTTCGGCGCAGAGCGGGAGGTGGTCGCACGGGCAGTGCGTCCAGGCGGGAAGACCTCCTTCTCCGGGCCCGCCAAGGGTTGTTCGGCGCGCTCCCCCCGCTCACGTCGGCGTGGCCTTGACATGTGTCCGATACACGCGAGAGTCACCGATACATCCGCATTTTGCAACACGCCCCGAATTGGTGGCTTTTGGTGGTGGTTGGGGGCCAGAGTGTGGCTCCTCGGCAGGACGCCGGGAACGGTTCCAGGCCCACCCGCCCCACACAAGGCGGACCGGGCTGCTGTCTGTTGAAGGGGTCATCTTCATGTCTGCTTCTCTCGCCACCCGCCGGTTCGTCGCCGCGTTCCTGGCCGCGGGCGCCCTCGTCGGCGCCGCCGCCCTCCCGGCCACCGCCGACGACCACCGGCGCGACCGCGACCACCGGGCTCCGCACTCCTCGATCGTCATCAGCGACGTCCAGTACGGCACCGGCGGCCGCGACCGCGACCGCTCCGACCGTGCGCTGAACCGGGAGTGGGTCGAGGTCAAGAACACCGGGCGCAGGAGCGTCAACCTGCGCGGCTTCACCCTCACCGACCGGCAGGGCAACCGCTACCGCTTCGAGGACTTCCGCCTGGACGGCCAGTCCAGCGTGAAGGTCCACACCGGCCAGGGCCGCGACACCCGCCGCGACGTCTACCAGGACCGCCGCCACCAGATCTGGGACGAGCGCGACACCGCCACCCTGCGCGACAACCGTGGCAACGTCCTCGACACCGACTCCTGGAACGGCCGCCGGCACCACCGCAACGGCTGACCCGGACGGGTCACCGGCCTGACGCGCGCCCGCACTCCCCGCACGGCGGGGGTGCGGGCGCGCCGATATCGGGCTGCGGCTGTCAGAGGGGGGTGGCAGGATCATCGGCGGTGATCCGACCACCTACAGGGGGCAGGGATGGGGAGCACGACGTTCGAGTGGCCGCGCGACGCGCAGGCACGGGACACGGCGGCGCTGGAGCTGTGGCTCGCCACGCACGGCTGGGAGGTCGACCCGACGGTGTTCATGGCCGGCAGACTCGGCCCGGCCGTGCAGGTGCAGCCGATCGGCGGGGCGGGCCAGGACGGGGAGCCCGGGCTGCTGATCCTGCCGGGCGAGACCGTGGTCTACGCGCGGGACCGGATACGGATCGCTCCCGGGGCCGCCGTTCCGGCCACGTGCGGAGCTTCGTAGGACCGCCCACCGCCGCCCCGGCCGGCATCCGCCCGCCGGGGCGGCTGTCGGTGGTGTGGGTCAGAGTGGAAGGGATGCCGATTTCCGCGCGAGCGAGGTGATCCCGTGAGACACGCGATCCGGGCGGAGGGCCTGGCCAAGCGGTTCAAGGAGACCCGCGCGCTGGACGGGGTGGACCTGGAGGTTCCGGCGGGTACGGTGCTCGGTCTGCTCGGCCCGAACGGCGCGGGCAAGACCACCGCGGTCCGTATCTTCGCCACGCTGCTGCGCCCGGACGAGGGGCGTGCCGAGGTGGGCGGGTACGACGTGGTGCGGGAGGCTGGGCGGGTCCGTTCGCTCATCGGTCTGACCGGCCAGTACGCGGCCGTGGACGAGAACATGACCGGCACGGAGAACCTGCTGATGATCGGGCGCCTGCTCGGCATGGCACGCGGTACCGCCCGGGCCCGTGCCGCCGAGCTGCTCGACCGCTTCCACCTGGGTGACGCGGCCGGACGGGCTGCGAAGACGTACTCGGGCGGTATGAGGCGGCGCCTGGACCTCGCGGCCAGTCTGGTCGGGCGGCCGCGGATCCTCTTCCTGGACGAGCCGACGACCGGGCTCGATCCGCACAGCCGCGGTGAGGTGTGGGACATGCTGCGCGTGCTGGTGGCGGAGGGCATGACCACCCTGCTGACCACGCAGTATCTGGACGAGGCCGACCGGCTCGCCGACAGCATCGTGGTGATCGACAACGGACGGGTGATCGCCGACGGTACGCCCGACGAGCTGAAGGCCCAGGTCGGCGGACAGGTGCTGCACCTGCGCCCGGTCCGCCCGGCCGAGCTCGACACGGCGCACACCCTGGTCGCCGAGGTGGCCGGGCCGCACACCACGACCGAGGGCGACGGGATCACCGTCCCCGTCAACGACCCGGCGCTCATGCCCCGTGTCGTGCGCCGGCTCGACCGCGCGGGCATCGCCGTCGGGGAGCTCACTCTGCGCCGCTCGTCCCTCGACGAGGTGTTCATGGCCCTGACCGGCCACCGTGCCGAGCCGGGGTCCGCCCCGCAGGCCGACGTCGAAGCCGGGGTCCATGGCGATGCCGGCGACGGATCCGATGACGACGCCGGCGGCCCGTACGCGGAAGCAGGGAGTCCGTCATGACCGGCACGACCCTCACGGACAGCCTGGGCCGCGGCGGCCGGGTCAGGCCGTCGGCGGCCCTGCGGCAGACCGCCACCATGGCCTGGCGCAGCCTGGTCTCGGTGAAGCACAATCCGCTGGAGCTCGTCGACTACAGCATCACGCCGATCATGTTCGTGTTCCTGTTCACCTATGTCTTCGGCGGGCAGATGGCGGGCTCCCCTCAGGAGTACCTCCAGTACGCGCTCGCGGGGATCATCGTGCAGAACACGCTGTTCATGAGCATGTATACCGCCATGTCGCTGAACACCGACCTGACCAAGGGCGTGTTCGACCGGCTCCGCAGCCTGCCGATCGCCCGTTCGGCTCCGCTGTTCGGCCGGATCGTGGCCGACCTGGCCAAACAGCTGTGGGCCATGCTGCTGATGATCGCGCTCGGCACGGTGCTGGGCTTCGAGATCACGGGCGGTCCTGCGGGCTTCCTCGGCGCGACCGTCCTGCTGCTGACGTTCGCGGCGGCCGTTTCGTGGACGGCGGTACTGATCGGGATGAGGGCCGCGGACGTGGAGAAGGTGCAGGTCTTCGCCTTCACCTTCATCTTCCCGCTCACCTTCACGAGCAGCGCGTTCGTCGAGGTCGACACCATGCCCGGATGGCTCCAGGCCTGGGTCGAGGTCAACCCCGTGACGTATCTGTCGGACGCGTTCCGGGGTCTGCTGCTCGGCACTCCGGCGGGCGGGCCGATCCTCTGGTCGCTGCTGTGGGCGGCGGGCATCACCGCGGTCTTCATGCCGCTGGCGATGCGCGCCTACCGCTCCGACGGCCGCTGAGCCCGGGCTCAGTACGTGACGACGATCCGGCGTGCCGGGCCGTCCACCCGGATGCGGCCGCCGACGGGGACGACGAGCTGCGGGTCGGTGTGGCCGAGGTCGACGTCGAACACCACCATGGTGTCCGGGGCGTACTGGCCGAGGGCCCGTAGGACGGCCTCGCGCTGTTGCCGGCGGAAGTCCGCCTTGGCCTCGGCGTCGAGCCGGTTCTCGAACGACCAGCTCTTCGCCCTGCCCATGAGCAGCGCGGGGAACTGCCGCAGCAGCCCGCGTTCGCCCATGCCGCGCAGGATCCGGTAGACCTCTTCGGCGGGCGGCATCTCCTCGGAGGTCTCCAGGAACAGCACGTTGCCTGCGTATGCCTCGACCGGTCGCGTCACGCGGTCGGCCATCAGCAGCCAGGAGATGATCTCCAGGTTGCCGCCCCAGCTGATGCCTTCGACGACCCGGTCGGCGTTGTGCCAGGACCAGCCGTCGGCAGGTTCCATGGACGGCTCGGATGCGAACGTCTGCGGGTCCTCCCAGGGGCTGTCGACGTCCCCGCAAGCGCTTGCCTCGGTCAGCTCGTACTCGCCCGAGGTGAACAGCGCGGCGCGCAGGGAGGCGGCGGTCGACGGGTGCATCGCGCCGGGCCGGCCGAACCCGACCATGACCGATCCGCCGTGGTAGCCGACGATGCCCAAGTCCCGCAGGAAGAGCAGCAGGTTGGTGTTGTCGCTGTAGCCGAAGAACGGCTTGGGGTGGGCGCGCAGCAGGTCGCGGTCGAGGTGGGGAAGGACGGCGATCTGGTCGTCGCCGCCGATGCTGGCGATCACCGCCTTGATGTCGGGGTCCGCGAAGGCCGCGTGGATGTCGGCGGCCCGCGCCTCGGGCGTCGCA
This sequence comes from Streptomyces xanthophaeus, assembly GCF_030440515.1. Taxonomy (GTDB): domain Bacteria; phylum Actinomycetota; class Actinomycetes; order Streptomycetales; family Streptomycetaceae; genus Streptomyces; species Streptomyces kutzneri. The sequence continues at coordinate 8,020,222 of NZ_CP076543.1, read as the reverse complement.
CCCATCGTCCGGGTCGTCGGGTACTCCACCGCCTTCAGCCCGAAGTCGTCCTGGAGTCTGCTCAGCCCCAACTCGTAGGGCAGCGGGAACAGGCCGGGGAGGCCGGACGACGGCGACAGTACGGCGACCAGGTCTCCGGGACGCGGCTTCACGGGATAGCGGGGATTCTCCATCCGATGATCATAGAAGTCGGCGGATCCGACCTCGCATCGATTATCCGGGGCGAGCCCGCGTCGGCGTCGCGAACCGGCGCGTCGGGCGCGCCCCTATGACAATCATTCAGCCCTATGATCTCGAATCGAATGCAAAATCGAGACAAATCAGCCTGTGTCCCGCGCTGTTCGGCGGATCCCGTCGGAGAAAACTGGTCCGCCGTCAGAGCCATGACGTATCGACCGAGAACAGGACCCCGACCACTGACCTGACTGTTACCTGTCAACCGATTGCGGAGGTGTCACGATGTCCTGCTTCAGGACCGACTTCCGAAAGGCCCCCAAGGGCCTTCTCCCCACGTGCTGTTGCCCCAGAGCCCGCGCCATCCTCTCGCTGCTGCTCCTGACGGCCGCCGTCACGACCGGCCCCGCAGCCCCGGCCCACGCCACCGCCACGTATGGCGCCAGAGCCGTCGCGGTGGCCGCCTCCAAACAGGGCTCGCCGTATGCCTACGGCGCCACGGGTCCCAAACGCTTCGACTGCTCGGGCCTCACCCTCTACGCCTTCAAGAAGGCGGGCAAGCGGCTTCCCCGCACCGCCGAGCAGCAGTACGAGCACACCCTCCACATCCCCGAGGCCGATCGCGCGGCCGGGGACCTGGTCTTCTTCCCCAGCGGCGCGACCATGACCCATGTGGGGATCTACGCCGGCGACGACCGCATCTGGCACGCTCCACGCCCCGGCACCCGGGTGCGCCTGGAGCGGATCTGGAGTTCAGCGGTCCGCTACGGGCGCGCCACCTGATCGGGCGCCCGGCCGGTCCGGCTCCTCCGGTCCTGGTCTCCCGTCGCCACGGCGGCCGGCCCCGGGTCCGCGGGCAGCCTGCGCACCGCCCACACGCCCGGGGAGAGCAGCAGCACCAGGCTCGCCGAGGTCATCAGTACGGCACTCCAGACAAGGACGGACTCCGTACCGAGGGAAGTCGCCGCGGCGCCCACGACGAGGTAGCCCAGTGGCACGGACATGAGCTCACCGGCCGAGCTGAAGGAGCTGACCCGCCCGAGCACCTCGGACGGGAGCTGTTCCTGCACGGCGGTGTTCCAGCACACGATCGCGATGTCGAGACCGATGCCCGCCATGACGGTCGCCCCCGCCACCACGGCGAGCGGCGCGCCCCAGGCGAGCGCGAGGAAGGGCAGCGCGAGAGGCAGGTTGGCGCATACGCACACGACCATGATCCTGGACGGCTTCCATCTGAGCGACACGATGCCACCCACGAGCAGGCCGGCCGCAAATGCCCCCTGGACGATTCCCCATGAAGGAGCACCCAGATGACTGTTCTGGGCCATCACCGGACCGAGGAGCTGATATCCGCCGAGCCAGAGGGCGACGACCACGGTGCCGGACAGCGTGTAGGACCAGATCCAGGAGAGACGGGAGAACTCTTTCCAGCCATCCTTGAAGTCGCGGAAGACTGAAGCCGTCGTCCTGACGGGTCCGGACACGTCGAGACGGCTGCACAGGAGGGCCGCGACCGCGAAACTGGCGGCGTCCCAGACCAGGGTCGGTTCGGGGCCGATCAGGGCGACGAGGGCGCCGCCGACCGCCGGCGCGAGGATGCGGATGACGTTGCCGGGCAACCGCATCAGCGCGTTCGCCTGCTGCAGCTCGCCGGGATCGACGAGCTGTGGCAGCAGGCTGTTCATGGCGGGCTGGGTCAGTGCCGACGCACAGCCCGCCAGCGCCGCGAACAGGGCGATCCGCCCGGTGGTGGCCGTACCCGTGGCCACGAGCAGGGCGACGCAGCCCTGGGTGACGGCCGGCAGCACATTGCCGATGACGATGACCCGCCGGCGGGAGAACCGGTCCGCGATCACTCCGCCGACGAGGAGCAGGACGAGCTGCGGGGCGGTGTTGGCCGCAAGGACGATCGCCAGGGACGCCGGGCTGCTGTCGAATCCGAACACGGCGAAGGCCAGGGCCACGGGGGCCATCGCCGTGCCGCTCATCGAGATCAGACGTGCCAGGAGGAATAATCTGAACGGCTTGTGCCGCAGTGTGGAGAGGGATCCCTGTCGAACCATTCGACGGAGACTATCCTGCTCCTCCGCAGGTGGCGGGGCCAGAGAGGGGGCCGGTGCCTCAGAGCGACTCGCCGGGCCGCAGATAGCGGTAGCCGTGCGAAGTCTCCTCGCCGAGCCAGCCGTTGACGCTGCTGAGACCGCGGTCGTTGATCTGCGCGTCGTGAATGGCGAACGCCCGCCGCGGGTTCACGGCCTTGACGAAATCGATGGCCTCCACCATTTTCAGCCACGACCCCTGCGCCGGCACCAGCAGCGTCTCGATCTCCTGCTCGGGCACGTGCAGCGAGTCACCCGGGTGGTAGACCGCGTCCTCGACGACGTACCCGAGGTTCGCGCAGTCGGGTTGGCCGCCGTAGATGGAGGCATGGCGGCCGCCGACCGCGCGTATGCGGAAGCCCGCGGCGGTGAACTCCGTGCCGGAGGACACCCCGATGACGTCCAGCCGCGGGATGTCCGCCTCGGCGGGGGCGTAGACCGGTACGCCGAGCCCCGCCAGGCGCAGCACGTCGACGTGGTCGGCGTGCTCGTGGGTCACCAGCACCGCGTCCGCGCCGGCCAGGGCCGCCGGTTCGCTCCACGTGCCGGGGTCGATGACGAGAACCCGGCCGTCCTGCTCGATCCGGACACATGCATGGGTGTACTTCGTGATCCGCATGGCTTCGGACCGTACAGTGCCAGGCCCGCCTCGGCCGGTCATTTTCCGGATGGTTCCGCTCACGCCGAGGTCATTCCCCGGTCGTCCCGTCGATCGCCTCGCGCAGCAGGTCCGCGTGCCCGTTGTGGCGGGCGTACTCCTCGATCATGTGGGTCAGGATGTAGTGCAGCGAGTACGGCTGCTCGCCGAAGTTCCCCGTCACGTCGAGGGATTCGGCCGCGTCCACGATCGCGCGCGACCGCTCGCACGTCTCCGCCCAGATCCGGAACGAGCCGGCCACGTCCGCGTCGTCGACGTGGAACTCCGTCCACTCCCCCGCCTCGTTCTTCGGGAAGTAGCCCCGTACGTCCTCCCCGGCCAGGACGTTGCGGAACCATCCGCGCTCGACCTCCGCGAGGTGACGCACCAGCCCGAGCAGGCTCAGCCCGGACGGGGCCACCGCCCGCATGCGCAACTGCTGGTCGCTCAGCCCCGCGCACTTCATCATCAGGGTGTCCCGCTGCCACTGCAGGACGCTGGTCAAGGTGGCGCGCTCGTCGCCCGTCAGCACGGGCCGGGTCCGCTGTTCATCGATCACCCGGCGATCATCACATCCGGCCCGGGTCCCGGCCCACGCGTTTTCACATGCCGGTCGCATGCCGGTCGGCGCAGTTGCCGGAAGAAGGCGCGGATGTCCCCCACCAGCAGCTCGGGCACCTCCATGGCGGGGAAGTGGCCGCCCCGGTCGTACGAGGTCCAGCGCACGACGGTGTCGGTGCGCGCGGCGATGTGGCGCAGCGGGATGAAGTTGTCCCGGGGGAAGTCGGCCAGTGCGGTCGGGGTGCTGGACACCTCCGGCGGCCGGCCGGCGTACGCGGCGTGGGCCCGCTCGTAGTAGATGCGGGCCGCACTGCCGGCCGTTCCGGTGAGCCAGTACAGCATCACATTGGTCAGCATCTGGTCCCGGTCCACCGGGCACGCGGGGTCGCTCCACTCGGTGAACTTCTCCGCGATCCAGGCGAGCAGCCCGACCGGCGAGTCGTTGAGCCCGTACGCGAGGGTCTGCGGCCGGGTCGCCTGGATGTCGGCGTACCCCTGCCGCTCGCGTGCCCAGATCCGGTACCGCTCCCAGGAGGCCAGTGTCCGCTCCTGTTCGGCGGGGGACAGCGCGGCCAGTTCCTCCGGCCGGGGTTCGGCGGTGGCTCCGCCCCCGGGCAGCAGGTTCAGGTGCACTCCGATCACGTGGTCCGGCCGGATCAGGCCGAGTTCGCGCGAGATCGCGGCCCCCCAGTCGCCGCCCTGCACCCCGTACGACCGGTGGCCGAGGCGGTCCATCAGCACGCCGAAGGCCCGGGCCACCCGCTTGAACTCCCAGCCCGTCTCGGTCGTGGGCCCCGAGAGGCCGAAGCCGGGGATGCTCGGCAGCACCAGGTGGAAGGCGTCCGCCGGGTCGCCGCCGTACGCCCGGGGGTCCGTGAGCGGGCCCGCGACACGCTGGAACTCCACCGGCGAGCCCGGCCAGCCATGGGTCATCAGCAGCGGGGTCGCGTCCGGCTCGGGCGAGCGGAGGTGCGCGAAGTGCACCCGTGCGCCGTCGATGACCGTGGTGAACTGCGGCCACTCGTTCAGCCGGGCCTCGGCCGCCCGCCAGTCGTACTCCTCGCGCCAGTAGCCGACGAGCTCCCGCATCCGGGCGAGCGGCATCCCGTACGCCCAGCCGACCCCGGGCAGTTCGTCGGGCCACCGCACCCGGCCCAGCCGCTCCTGCAGATCGTCGAGCTCCTCCTGACCCACATCGAGCCGGAACCCGCGCAACCGCTCGTCGAGATCATCCATGCCCCGCATGCTAGGTCGTGCCAGCCATGGGGTCGTGCCGGGGGCGCAGGTCAGGGGTGCTGCGGGGCGGCCGTGTCGCCGGAAGGGGGCCAGGAGGCCCAGCGGGCGGGGGCGAAGGTGTCGGCGGTGGCGCGGATGTTCAGGGCGCCCGGGCCGGCGAAGTGGGCGGGGACGACCAGTTCCCGCTCGTCCGCAGCCCGTTGCAGGACGCGGCGGCGGCTGGCCGCCGCCTGTACCGGGTCCAGGCAGAAACAGCTGTTGCAGGAGGGCCGGACGATCTGCACCGGGCTGTGCATGAGATCGCCGACGAACACGGCGCGCTCGCCCCGGGAGTCCAGACGCAGGACGGACGAGCCGGGGGTGTGGCCGGGAGCCGCCTCCAGGGTGAGGTGTTCGTCGATGCGGTGGGCGCCTTCCCACAGGACGGCCTGTCCGGCCCGGTGGATGGGCGCGATGCTGTCCTCGTGGACCAGGCCGTCGTCCGGGCCCCGGCCCTTGCCCGAGGAGTTGCCCGGCCCGAAGTGGAAGTCGTCCGCCGCGGGGATGAGGTAGCGGGCGCGGGGGAACGTCGGGACCCATTCTCCGCCCACGTCGTGGGTGTTCCAGCCGACGTGGTCGGCGTGGAGGTGGGTGTTGACCACGACGTCGACGTCCTCCGGGTGGACGCCGGCGCCGGCCAGGGCGCCCAGGAAGTCGGTCTGCCAGTGGTGGAAATGGGGGGTGTGGGGGCGTTCGCGGCCGTTGCCGACGCCGGTGTCGATCAGGACGGTCCGGCCGGCACTGCGCAGGACCCAGGACTGCAGGGCCATCACGGCCTGGTCCTGCTCCGGCTGCCAGTGGTCCGGAGCCAGCCAGTTCCTGTTGTCCTCCCACACCGTGGCGGAGTCCGGTACCAGGTCGCGCGGGGAGGTGAAGAAGCCCTGCCACTCGCGGACCCGGATGACCTCGACATCGCCCAGCCAGATGGACTGCTTGTTCTCATTCGTCATGCCACGACCCTAGAAAGAGTCCGGTGAGCTCCTCAATGCCCGCGCAGCTCACAGCAATACGCGAGCGTCTCATACCGGGTGTCGGTCCGTCCGGTAGCGTGACGGGATGGACGTGGTGAGCGATGCGATCTCGACGGTACGGATCGGGCGGCCCTCCTCACAGCGGGTCCGGGTGCAAGGGAACTGGTGCGCCCGCCTCGACCCGTACGACGGCGCCGGGTTCCACATCGTGCTGGAGGGCAGCTGCTGGCTGCTGCCCGACGGAGGCGCTGCGCCCCTGTCACTGGGCGTGGGGGACGCGGTGCTGCTGCCGCACGGGGCGGGCCATGTGATCGCCGACCGTCCGGCCGGTGCGCGGGAGTTGGCGCGGGCGGTGCCGTTCGCGCAGTGGGAGGCGGTACGCACGGCAGGCGTGCCGGGGCGGGAAGTCGGGGCGGGTGTGGTGGCCGGAGCGGGGGCCGGTGGTGGTGTGGTGGAGATGCTGTGCGGCAAGTACCGGCTCGACCGCAGCCGGGCGCATCCGCTGATGGCGGAGCTGCCGCAGATCGTGCATCTGCCGTCCCGGGTGGGGGCACGGCCCGAACTACGGTCCGCGATCGACCTGCTGGGCCGTGAGCTGGGCGAGCAGCGCCCCGGTTCCGGCATCGCGGTGCCCGGCCTGCTCGACCTGCTGCTCGTCTACATGATCCGCTCCTGGGTGGCCGAGGGCGGGAGCGGGACGTGGCCGGCGGTGCTGGGCGATCCGGTGGCGGCCGGCGCGCTGCGGGCCCTGCATGCGGACCCGGCCGCGCCGTGGACCAACGAGCGCCTGGCGGCGCAGGTCGGGGTGTCCCGGCCCACCCTGGCCCGGCGCTTCACCTCCCTGGTGGGCCGGCCTCCGATGGCATACCTGACCTGGTGGCGGTTGAGTCTGGCCGCGGCGGCACTGCGCGACTCCGAGGAGCCGCTGGCCGCGGTGGCGCGGCGGGTCGGCTACGGCAGCCCGTACGCCCTCTCGCACGCCTTCAGCCGCGAGTTCGGCACCACACCGGGCCGCTACCGGGCCCAGGGCCGGCCGGAAACCGACCCGGAAACCGACCCGGAGACGGAAGCCGGAGCCGGGACCGGTGTCTCGGGGGGGGGTCAGCGCGGGGCCTTTCGTAGGATGAGGAGGGACCGGGCGCGGCTTGGAAGGCGCGCTCATGGTCCTGCGTCCGCGGGGCGAATCCGCCTGAGCGGCACCACCGGGGGCCCGGGCCCTGCCGGGCCGTCCCGGCCGGCCCGTGGGTGACGTCAGTTCCCGCCCGCGCGGCGGGTCATCAGCAGTTCGAGCCCGTCCAGGATGCGCCCCAGCCCGAACTCCAGGGCCTGGTCCCGCCCGCCGTGTTCCGCCGCCGAGGCCAGCGCCGTCCCGAGCGCGGGGAACCGTTCCCCGTGTGTGCGCATCACCTCGCCGAGCATCGCGGCGAGTTGGGCATCCGGTCCCTCCCCCGCGGCCCCGGATCCGGCTCCCGCGCCGGCGGCCCGTTCCTGCTCCGCGATGCCGCGCACGTGCCCGGCGAGCAGCACCACGGCGTCCATCGCCTCGGCGCCGGTCAGCCCGCACCCGTCGAGCGCGGCGAGCGCCTGTTCCATCCACTCCAGCTCCCGCGGGCCCATGACCCGTACGCCGACGGTCGCCTCCAACAGCCACGGGTGGAGCCTCAGGCCCTCCAGCAGCCCCCGCGCCCACTCCTCCAGCCGCTCCCGCCAGGAGCCGCCCGGCGACTGTGCCGCCTCCGGCATGGCGCCCTCCACCATCAGCGCGACCAGTTCGGCCTTCCCCGGCACGTACCGGTACAGGGCCATCTTGGTGACGGCCAGCTCCGCGGCCACCCGCTGCATCGACGCGCCGCCCAGGCCCTCCGCGTCGGCGATCCCGATACCCGCCCGGGCGATCCCCTCCAGCGTGAGCCCCCGCTTCGGTCCGCGCGCGGGCCCGGCAGGCGGCGGCCCCCACAACAGCCGCACGGCCGGGCCCCACTGATCGCTCGTCATCGCATTCACACCTTGCGCTCGCACAGAAACTGCGTCTACCGTACACGGTATCGAATCAGTGTCCGCTGGACACAGTTAATTCTCAGACCGGGAGCCCTCCATGAGCGCATCGTCCGACCGGACCGGCGGCCAGCGCCCCGCGGCCCGTACCGTCCTCATCTCGGGCGCCGGCGTCGCGGGTCCCGCCCTCGCCCACCGGCTCGGCCGCCACGGCCTGCGCCCCACCGTCGTCGAGGTCGCCCCCGCCCTGCGCCCGGGCGGCCAGGCCGTCGACTTCCGTGGCGGGGCCCAGCTCCGCGTCCTTCGCCGGATGGGAATCCTCGACGAACTCCACCGCGTCCGGACCGGCGGCAGTCCGATGACCTTCGTCGACGCCGACGGCCGCGAACTCCTGCACCTGCCCGCCGAGTTCGCGGGCGGCGACATCGAGGTCCTGCGCGGCGACCTCTCCCGGATCCTCTACGGGGCCTCGCTCGCCGGCGGCGCCGAGTACCTCTTCGGGGACTCCCTCACCTCCCTCACCGAGACGGCCACCGGCGTCGACGTCACCTTCCGCCACGCCCCGGCCCGCACCTTCGACCTCGTCATCGGTGCCGACGGCCTCCACTCGAACGTCCGGCGCCTCGCCTTCGGCCCGGATGCCGACCACGTCACCCACCTCGGCCACTACGCCGCCACCTGGAGCCTGCCGAACCACCCGGACCTGGGCCTGGATCCGCGCCCGGGCACCGGCTCCATCGGCCACAACGCCCCCGGGCGCCTCGCCAGTGTCGCCCCGGACCGCACCGACCCCGCCCGGGCACGCGCCTTCTTCGTCTTCGCCTCCCCCGAGCTCGCGTACGACCGCCATGACCCCGAGGCCCACAAACGCCTTCTGCGCGAGGCGTTCGCGGGCCTGCCCTGGAAGGTGGACCGCCTCCTCGACTCCCTCGGCGCCGCCGACGACCTCTACTTCGACTCGATCAGCCGCGCCGACTCCCCCGTCTGGTCCACCGGCCGGATCGCCCTCCTCGGTGACGCCGCCTGCGGCGCGACCATCGGCGGGATGGGTACCAGCACCGCGATCCTGGGCGCTTACGTCCTGGCCGGTGAACTCTCCCTCTCGCCCGGGGACCACCGGGCCGCCTTCGGCCGCTACGAGTCCCTGCTGCGCCCCTACGCCCAGGAACGCCAGAAGGGCGGAGACCGGACGGGCCGCTTCCTCGCCCCCTCCTCGAAACAGGGCCTGCGCCTGCGCAACACCCTCCTCGGCAGACGGCGCATCCTCACCTGGATGCTGAAGGCGGCGAAGGACGCCACCGCACTCGCGCTCCCGGACTACCCGGACCGGCCGGCCAACTCACCTTCGGAACAGGTCCATTGACGTCCAGGGGCACTCGCCCCCGAAAAAAGAATCACGCAAAGAACCACACAACTCCCCGAACCGCTCACCGTCTCCGCAAAAAAGTACCTGCCGACTGGTTTCGTTTCGCATCGCCCGACTACATTGACGGCACACCGCGGCGAACACCGCTCGGGCAGTGACCAAGGGGACGAGCAGATCGTGGCGAGGGCCAGACAGGAGCGGGCCGAGATCACCCGCCAAGCCATACTCGACGGCGCGGCGACCGCCTTCGATCTCGGCGGGTTCGAGGGCACCAGCCTCAGCGACGTCGTCAAGCATGCGGGAGTCACCAAGGGCGCCCTCTACTTCCACTTCCCGTCCAAGGAAGCCCTCGCCCGCACTCTGATGGACGAGCAGTTCCAGGTCTCCGAACACCTCCCCGCCGTGGAGGACCCGGGCCTGCAGACCGTCATCGACCTCACCCACCGGATGGCCCACGGCCTGCGCACCGACGCCCGGATCCGTGCAGGCATCCGTCTGGTCATCGAGTTCGGCTCCTTCACCCACCCCGACCCGACCCCCTACGACGCCTGGATCGACACCTGCCGCAGCTGCCTGACCCCCGCTCAGCAGCGCGGCGACATAAACCCGTCGCTCGACGTCCAGGACCTGTCGGCCCTGCTCGTCGGAGCCTTCACCGGCATCCAGGTCACCTCGTACGTCCGCACCCGCCGCGAAGACCTCCACACGCGCGTCACCGACCTGTGGAACTTCCTCCTCCCCGCAATAGTCCCCCCGCAGCGCATCACCCGCTTCCTCCCCACGGGCACGCCCGAGGCGGCCCCGCCTTCCCCCACCCGCTGACGCAGGGCGGCCTCGCACACGCCGTGGCGATCCACGGGGGTGCTCGCCACGGCGTGCCCGAGACCGCCCTGCCCCGAACGAACCGAACCGAAGCGAACCGAGACACCCCCTACGGCCGGGGGCTCTCCGGCACGTACGCCTGCTGGGACGCGCAGGTCCAGATCACCGGCCGGACCCGGTTCTGCGGGTCCAGTGCGGCTCCGCCGACCCGGTCGTCGTCAGTGACGGCGAAGGCGGCGGTGAACAGCGACGGGCCCAGCCCCGGCAGGACACGCATCGGCCCCTTGCCGGTCCAGTACTGCGCCCGGGCCGGCGGGCTGTCCGGCGGGCGCGGCGACGCGTAGGCGAACTCGGCCAGGCCGACCGCGACGCCGGTGTTCGGGCTGATCGCGTCGAACGTTCCGCCGATCGCGCCCGGCGCCCAGGGTGCGTACACCGCAGGGCCGTCGGGTCGGTTCCACACCACGGCGTACTCCGCGGTGTCGGGCCCCTGGCCCCGCTTCGCGTAGCCGACGATCCGGCCCGAGTCGTCGATCCCCCGGGTGACGTGGTGGTCCCCCGTGTCGTCGAAGGGCGCCAGCACCGAGGGCGCCGAGTCCGGGTACGCGGGCCAGTAGAGCCCCGGGACGGCGAGGAACTGGCGGCCGGGGCGCCGTTCCAGCTCCCAGGCGTTGCCGGACACCTGCCCGGCGTTGTTGAGGCCGGACATCTGGCTGAGCATGTATCCGGCGGGCGGGGGCAGTTCACGGCGCGGCCGACCGTGCGACCATTCCACGCCGACGGTCCGGTTCCGGACGGCGTCCCAGAGGCTGCCGACGATGACGCCGCGGTCGTTGACCCCGCTCGCCTCGTCCCCGCCGGGCAGTACGGTGATGGCGGGATCGCCGTGCCGGTAGCTGAACGCCTTGCTGCCGTCGCGGGTGGTCACCTGCCCGACCATGAGGCCGGACCGGTTGACGTCCTTGACCCGGCCCGTGCTGGAACCCTCGGGCACCGGCACCGCGTACACCTGTTCCCCGATCCAGTACGCCGGCTTCATGCCGGACATGCCGACCGCCAGGTGCGAGTGCCCCGGTGCGATGGCCGAGACCTGGGTGTGGCGCACCCAGGGGCTCGGATGCGGATCGTCGGTGCCGGGCAGCGTCTGAAGGACCTGGACGGACGGCTTGCAGGATGCGGCCGTCGCGCCCTCGGCCGTCTGCGCGGGAGCCGTCATACCGAGGGTGGCGAGGAAACCGCCCGCCACGGCGAAGCCCGTACGCCTCGTAAGCCCCGTACGCCGTGTACGTCCCGTACCCCTCGTGTTCCTGGTGCGTCGCGTTCTCGTTGTCATGAATCCCCCCGGATCACGTCACGTGGAAGCCGAACCGCAGGGAGACATCCTTGCCCCGCCGGACCGGGATGAACAGCGACGATCCGGACAGGCGGCGCATCACTTCCGGTCCTGCCCACGGGATCCGGAGGTTCCGGTCCGGGCTCAGGCGCCGGCGGGGGCGAGGGAGTCGACGTCCTCCATGAAGCTCAGCATCCGCGCGTTGACCAGGTCGGGGTGGTCGATCTGCGGGCCGTGGCCGGTCGCGGCGACGATCTCGGCGCGGGCGCCGGGGATCAGGCGCGGTACGCGTTCCAGCTGCCGCTTGGGATGTACGAGCAGGCTGCGCTTGCCCATGATCAGGTAGAACGGCGTCCGGATGGAGCCCAGTTCTGCGTCCGACAGCGGTAGCGGGGCGGGGCGGCGGATTCGAAAGGCCTTCACGCTGGCCTGAATCATCGCGCGGAGCTCGGGGACCACGATCACCGGCTGCTCCAGCCACTTGGCGAGGCGAGGGCGCCACGCCTTGGGGGCATAGGTGGCGAAGAGGCTGGCGAAGATCCAGACGAAGAAGCGCAGGCCGACCTTCTCCAGGCCGCCCGGGTCGAGGGCGGTGACCGAGGCGAGCCGTCCGGGCCGGCGGTGGACCTGGTTGATGACCAGCCAGCCACCGTACGAGGAGCCGATCAGGTGAACCTTGTCCAGGCCCAGCGCGTCGAGGGCCTCTTCCAGCCACTGGGCCGCCCGCTCGGGCTGCCACATGGGCTCGCGCTGGACGCTGCGGCCCGGGTCGCCGGGAGTATCGAGCGCGTAGACGGGACGCTCGGCACTGAGGGCAAGGGTGTTGGGATACCACTGGGCGGAGCAGCCTCCCGAACCGTGCACCAGGACCACGGGTGTGCGCGACTCGGCCGCAGGGTCGGTGGGGCCGTACCGGTAGACGTGCGTGGTGCCGAAGCTCGTCTCGACATCCGTCTCGGAGCGGGCGGGTGCGCCCTTCGCGTAGAGGACGTCACAGGCGGCGAAGTAGCGGTCGCGCAGTTCGTCGTTCACGTAGTGGCCGATGTCGCGGCGCACTCGGGTCGTGTTCTCGGGCACGGGGCACCTCCGGGAAAGATCCGTTTTTCGTGATACGAACGTACCATATTGCTGATACGGCGGTACCATAAAGAGGTCCGGAACGGCCGGATGTGAACTCACCATCGACAGGCGGAGGCCCGGCACATGCCGAAGCGTGTGGACCATGAGGAGCGGCGCGCCCAGATCGCCGAGGCGCTCATCCAGGTGGCAGGGCGGCGCGGACTGCATGCCGTGGGCATGCGCGACGTCGCGGCGGAGGCAGGGGTGTCACTACGACTGGTGCAGTACTACTTCGAGACCAAGGAGAAGCTGCTCTTCTACGGGCTCCAGCACCTCACCGACCGCTTCACCGCACGCGTGGGCGAGCGCCTGCGCGCCGTCGGCCCGGACCCCGGCCCGCGCGCGACCATCGAGGCACTACTGCTGGCCTCCCTCCCCACCGACGAGGAAGGCCGCACCTTCCACCTCCTCTACAGCTCGTACTCGATCCTGTCCGTGACCGACGAGGCCCTCGCCGCCCAGCCGTTCATCGACAACCCCGACGCCGCGGAGAACGCCGTCGCCGGGCTGCTCCGGCAGGCACAGGAGAGCGGTCTGGCCGACCCGTCCGCCGACGCGCGCATCGAGGCGATCAGCCTGCTCGCCATGACGGCGACGATGGGCACGAGCATCCTGGTAGGCCAGCGGAAGCCCGAGTCGGCCGTCGCGGTACTCCACCACCACCTCGACCGGATCTTCACCGCCTGACCCACCGCCCCGAGCCCCTCCCCCGGACCGGCCACCTCGGCGAGTTCCAGGACTGTTCACCCCCGCGTGACCCGCACCTTCCCGGACCCGCCGGACGGGGCCGGTCGAATGGCGAACCGAGAGGTCTGGACCATTGAAGTCGCGCCAATCCGTGGCGCATTGGCTCCGGCGCCACACTCTCGCAACAACTGGTCTATACCTTTACTACTAGGATGGGCCGCCTGAAACGGGTACATGCACAGCCGTGGGGGGCTTTATGACCTTTCATCATCTTCCGCAGCCACCGTCCGACGAAGAGCTCTACTGGTACTTCGGACCGCAGCGCCGCTGGGTCCTCGTCAGTACCTCGCTCGCCTTCGTGTTCACGGCGGCGACCATGTTCACCTTCGCCCTGCGGACACCGGCCCTGTGGACGTTCCTCGCCGTCCTCGGGCTCAACCTCGTCGCCCTCGTCCTGTCCTCCGTCAACAGCCTGCGCCAGCGCCGGCTCACCCGGCAGTCGCACGAGGTGCTCGTCCACGCCTGGCGGCCCGCCGACCTGCCGGACGTCGATCTGTACCTGCCCACCTGCGGCGAGCCGCTCGACGTCCTGGCCAACGCCTACCGCGCGGTCGCGGCCGTCGACTGGCCCGGCGCGCTGACCGTCTGGATCCTGGACGACGCCGACCGGCCCGAAGTCGCCGCGCTGGCCGCCTCGTACGGCTACGAGTACGTCGTACGGCCCGACCGGGGGCACCTGAAGAAGGCCGGCAACCTCAACCACGCGCTCACCCTGAGCAGCGCCGAGTTCATCGCGATCCTGGACGCGGACTTCGCGCCGCGGCCCGACTTCCTGCGCCACCTCGTGCCCTACCTGGCCGACCCGGCCGTCGGCATCGTGCAGAGCCCGCAGTGCTTCGACACCGACGAGACCATGGGCTGGATCCAGCGGGCCGCCGGCTCCGCGCAGGAATGGTTCTTCCGCTGGATCCAGCCGTCCCGGGACGCGAGCGACGCCGCCATCTGCTGCGGCAGCAACGCCGTGTACCGGCGCAGCGCGATCGACCTGGCCGGCGGGTTCGCCCGGCTCGACCACAGCGAGGACCTGTACACCGGGCTCGCCCTGCACGAGCAGGGGTTCCGCACCCAGTACGTGCCGGTGCTGGTCGCCAAGGGCACCTCGCCCGACCGGGTCACCTCCTTCGTCAACCAGCAGTACCGGTGGGCCATGGGCAACCTCCACCTGATCGGCACGCCCGTGCTGCGGCGGATGCACGCGCCCTGGCGGATGCGGCTGTGCTTCTACGAGGGCATCGTCGGCTATCTGACCACCGCGGTGAACACCTTCGCGGCGCCGTTGCCGCCGCTGGTGATGATGTTCTGGTTCCCGGACCACATCCGGCCCTGGCACGTCCTGCCCCTGCTCGCCCCGCTGTGGCTGTGGCACGTGCTGCTGCCGCGGATCAGCCGCACCCGCTGGCGGGTGGAGGTCATCCGGGCGAACGTCCTGACCAGCGTGGCCGCCGCGGCCGCGTTCGTACACACGCTGCGGGGGCGCAGCGCCGCCTGGGTGCCCACCGGCGCGCGGGGTGCGGGGGCTCCGGGCGGGATGGCCCGCCGGGTGATCGCCGTCTCGCTCGTCTGGCTCGTCCTCTCCAACGGGGCCGCGGCCACCGGTCTCGCGCTCGCCGTCGCCCGCAACGGCTGGGAGCCCAACTGGGGGCTGCTCCTCTACCTCCTGGTGCAGTGCCAGATCAACGTCCCGCTGATCCGGGACCTGGTGGCCGAGCTGCACCCGGCGGCGGGGCCGGTGCGCGCCCGGGTACGGGCCTCGCTGCGCCCGCGCGGCGGCGTGCTGCCGCGCCGCTGGCCCGAGACCGTCGCCGCTTCCGCGGTCCTCCTGCTGACCGGCCTGCTGGCCTCGGGGTGGGTCGACCCGATGCTTCCCTGGCTGAGCTGAAAGGCACCATCCGCATGTCCTTCCTCGTCACACCCGGCCGGCGCCGGCCCCGCCGGAGCGCCGCTCCCGGGGCCGGAGGGCTGCCGTCCGGCTCCCGCTCCGGCAACGAGTCCGGGCCGAGCCCGCACCGGTCCGCCTTCCGGCCCGACATCGAGGGCCTGCGCGCGGTCGCCGTCCTCGCGGTGCTCGCCTTCCACGCCGGCCTTCCCTGGGCGACCGGCGGTTTCGTCGGCGTGGACGTCTTCTTCGTCATCTCCGGCTACCTCATCACCGGTCTGCTGGTCCGGGAGGCGATCACCACCGGAAAGATCCGGCTCGGTGACTTCTTCTCCCGGCGGGCCCGGCGGCTGCTGCCCTCCGCCGCCGTGGTGCTCGCCGCGATGGCCGTCGCCGGAGCCTGGCTGACCGTACCGCTGCGCCGCGCCGACATGGAGTACGACGTCGTCGCGGCGGCCCTGTCCTTCGCCAACTGGCGGTTCGTGTCGCAGCGGACCGACTATCTCGCCGCCGGGCACGACCAGAGCCCGCTGCTGCACTTCTGGTCCCTCGCCGTCGAGGAGCAGTTCTACCTCTTCTGGGCCCCGCTGCTGGCGGTACTGGTGCTGTGCGCGGCCCGGGCGGTCCGCCGGGGCCGGGCCGTACGGCTGGTGGTGCTGCTGGCCGCCGCCCCGCTCGCCCTGGCCTCGTTCGCGATGGCGGTGTACTGGACCGGGCGCTCCGTATCGCTCGCGTACCTCGGAACTCCCTCGCGGGTCTGGCAGTTCGGTGTCGGGGCGCTGCTCGCCCTGCTGCCCTGGCACCTGATGCGCGGTCCGCGTCCCCTGCGGCTGCTGTGCGGCTGGGCCGGGGCCTCGGCGATCGGCTGGTGCGTCGTGTCGTACGACGCCGGGACCCCGTACCCCGGTCACGCGGCGCTCGTGCCGACCCTGGCGGCCGCCGCCGTGATCCTCGCCGCGATACCCGGCCGGGGCGAGCGGCACACCCCGGGCACCTGGGACGTGGGGCGGCTGCTGGCGGGGCGGGCGCCCCGGGCCGTCGGGCGGCTCTCCTACACCCTGTACCTGTGGCACTGGCCGGTGCTCGTCCTCGCCGAGGCCCGGTTCGGCACGCTCGCCTGGCCTGCGAAGACCGCGCTGACCCTGGCGGCCGTACTGCCGGCCCTGGCCACCATGCGCTGGGTGGAACAGCCGCTGCGCCGCTCGCGCACGGTCTCCGAACTCCCCCGCCGCGGGCTGTCGGTGGGCGTGTCGGCGATCGTGCTGCCGGTGGTCCTCGCGCTGGTGGTGGGTACGACGACACTGCGCGTGCTGGGCCCGGCCGGTCCGGTCGACATACAGGGGCTGCCGCCGGGAGCCGCCTCGGGCCCCACCCTGCTCGCCCGGACGGCCGGCACTCCGCTCGTCGACGGGCCGGTGGTGCCCAGCCCCGCGCAGGCCCGGGGGGACTTCCCGCCGGACGGGGCCTGCGAGGTCGCCCCGGCCGGGACGCGCAGCCCGGACTGCCTGTTCGGCGCGGTGGACAGCCCGGACCGGATCGTGCTGCTCGGGGACTCGCACGCCGGGCAGTGGTTCTCCCCGGTGCTGGCGCTGGCCTCGCAACGGGGCTGGGCGCTGCAGGAACTGGTGAAGCAGGGCTGCCCCCTGCCGGAGCTCGCGGTGGACAGCCCTCAGCTCGGGCGCGCCTACCGGGAGTGCGACACCTGGCGGGCGGACTCCCTGGAGCGGCTGCGGCAGCAGCCGAAGCCGCGCCTCATCGTGATCGCCTCGCTCAACCGGTACACCGACGACGCGCAGCTGCTGGCCGAGGCCTGGGAGAAGACGCTGACGCCGCTCCGGGCCCTGGGGGCGCCGATCGTCTACGTGGAGGACACTCCCGTGCCCGGCAGGGACATCCCGGCGTGCGTGTCCGGCAGTCCCGGATCCCCGGCCGACTGTGCGTTCAGCCGCGCGGACGCCCAGCTGCCGGATCCGCTGGCGCGGCGGATCGCGTCCGGCGCGCTGCCCGGCGTACGGAGCGTCGGCGTGAACCGGGTCCTGTGCCCGGGCGACGGGCCGACCTGCCCGGCCGTGCTCGACCGGATCCTGCTCTACCGGGACGACGCCCACCTGACCAACGCGGCGGCCGTGGTCCTGACCAACCGCCTGGAGCGGCTGCTCACGGAGGCCGGGCTGCTGCCCGCCGCGGGCGGAGCGGCACCGGGGGCGGCGGCAACGGGGACGCCTGTGCCGGGGGCGGACGGGTGGACGCGGCTGCTGCGCGACGACTTCGACGGCCCGGCGGGCGCCCGTCCGTCCGCCGCCGACTGGGTCCACGACATCGGCACCTGCTACCCGGGCTGCCCCGCGCCGCAGTGGGGCACCGGCGAGATCGAGACCATGACCGACTCTGCCGACAACGTCCGCCTCGACGGGAAGGGCGCACTGGAGATCGTGCCCACCCGAAAGGACGGCCGGTGGAGTTCGGGACGGATCGAGACGCGGCGCTCCGACTTCGCGCCGCCGCCCCGTGGGATCCTGCGGATCGAGGCGTCGATCGCCCTGCCGGACGTGACCGGGGAGAAGGCGGCGGGATACTGGCCGGCCTTCTGGACCCTGGGGGCACCGCTGCGCGACGGGTACACGGGGTGGCCGGGGGTCGGGGAGCTCGACGTCATGGAGTCCGTGAACGGGCGGGACACCGTCTTCGGGACGATGCACTGCGGTGTGCCGGAAGGCGGCCCGTGCCGGGAACCCGCCGGCCTGACCTCCGGTCCGCAGCCGTGCGACGGCTGCCGTACGGCGTTCCACTCGTACGCCGTCGAGGTCGACCTCGCACCCGGCGCGCAGGAGGTGCGCTGGTATCTGGACGGACGCGTGTACCACCGGGTGGCCGCCGACCGGATGGACCCGGGGACGTGGGAGGCGGCCGTCGACCACGGGCTGTTCCTGATCCTCGACGTGGCGGTCGGCGGGAATCTGCCGCTCGCCGACGGCGCGAGCGCGGGTCCGGCCACCGAGCCGGGCCATGCGATGCGGGTGGACCACGTCACCGTCTCGGCCCGGGAGGGGAACACCACGTAGGCACAGACCTGTGGCGGAAGGCAGCGCCTCGCTTTCGGGCCGGGAACGGTCCGGAAGCGGGGCGCGCTCCACGGGGTGCCTCAGCACGCCCGGAGCACGCCCGGCACAGGTCCGACGCGGGATCAGAACCCGGGATCGGAACGATGGATCACAACGGTGGATCAGAACGCGAAGACGGCGTTCCCGTTGAGGGTCGTGGACATCACGCAGGTGTTGGAGAAGGTGTACTTCCAGGCGACGCGGCTGCCCTTCCACACACCGTCGGCGGTGACGGTGACCGGGGCGTAGTGCATGGGGCAGGCACGGTCCGGGTCCGGCGAGGCCAGCAGGCGGTCCAGCGCTCCGCCGGTGGAGTTGAGGGTGGTGCAGGCGGCCTTCGGGTCCGGGTGGGTGCCCTGCGCGGTCGGGGCGCAGCTGAGGGTGGCGGCCCGGACGACGGTGGAGGTGGCGACGTCGTCGCCCTGCGCGATGGTGAACACCAGGGCGGACGGGGCGTACAGGCTGGAGGGCTGGGCGGCTGCCATGCCGGTGGCGCCCACCAGACAGAGGAGCGTGGCGGCGGAGGCAGCTGCGATGCGGTGACGCACGACGAAACTCTCTTTCGATTCAAAGGTTGAACGCGATATTTGGTTTCGATATCGCGTCATTGCGGGATCAGACTGTCTGACGCGAAGGCAAGTCGCACCCGCAGGACCGATTTACGGACAGAGCATCCGTATATCGGCGAACGAATGGTCGTTCGGGCAGCTCACAGGGGGCACCTCCGCTCCCCCGCCACACCCCGGCGCCGCTCGCGCCGCCCACGACGTGCGGACCCACCCCTCGCTGACCTGCCGCCGGCCGCGCACGGTTCATCCGACGGCCACTCAGCTTGACCGGATATGCACACCTGAACCCCGAGAGCACCGAGCCCGGCCGGCCCAACTCCACGACATCTCATCGAACTTAGGTAAGCCTTGCCTAAAGATGCCTTACGATGCCGACATGAAGAAGATCATCCGTGTGCTGACGGCGGTGGCGACCGGTCTGGTCCTCACCGCGCCCGGCACGCTCGCCACGCCGGCCGTGGCCGCGTCCGCGCCGGCCGGCGTCTCCAGAATCGAACTCCCGAAGCCCACCGGCGACTTCGCCGTGGGCCGCGACACCCTCCACCTGGTGGACCGCGAGCGCAAGGACCCCTGGGTGCCCACGGCCGACCGGGAATTACTCCTGTCGCTCTACTACCCCGCGCTCGCGCACACCGGAACTCCCGCTCCCTACACGAGCGCTCCCGAGGCCAAGGCGCTGCTGACCGACCGGGGGCAGCTCGGCGAGTACGTCACCCCCGAACGCATCGCGGCCACGAGGACGAACGCACGGACGGGCGCGCTGCCCCGTCCCGCCGCGAACCGCTACCCGCTGGTCGTGCTCTCCCCCGGCTTCACCATGCCCCGCTCCTCGCTGACCACCCTGGCGGAGGACCTCGCCAGCCGCGGGTACGTCGTCGCGGCGGTGGACCACGCGTACGAGTCGGACGGCACCGTCTTCCCCGGCGGCCGGATGCTCACCTGCAAGGCGTGCGAGCAGGTGTTCCCCGACGGGTCGCTGCACCGGGTCTCCGACGGCCGGGCCCGTGACGTCCCGTTCGTCCTGGACCGGCTGACCGGCCCGCACCCGGCGTGGCGGTACTCCTGGCTGATCGACCCCCGCCACATCGGCATGGCCGGGCATTCGATCGGCGGTGCGGCCGCATCGGCCACCATGGCCGTGGACCCGCGCGTGGACGCCGGGGTCAACATGGACGGCACCTTCTTCACACCCGTACCCCAAACCGGTCTCGGCGGCCGTCCCTTCCTGATGCTCGCCGGCGACCCCGCCCTGCTGCCGCCCGACTTCCCCGACACCTCGTGGGAGGACAGCTGGCCCCGGCTGGACGGCTGGAAGCGCTGGCTGACCGTCACGGGAGCCGGGCATCCCGGTTTCACCGACTGGCCCGTACTGGGCGACCAGGCCGGGTACCCGCACCCGGAGACACCGCTGTCGGGCACCCGCTCCCAGCAGATCACCCGGGCGTACGTCGGCGACTTCTTCGACCTGCACCTGCGCGGGAAGGCGGCACCGCGCCTGGACGGTCCGACGGCGGCCGACCCGGAGGTCGTGTTCCACCGCGGCTGACGCCGTGTACGGGGGCTCGGTTCCGCTCCCGCGTGCTCCGCGGGAGCGGAACCGCGCCACGCCGTAGGGCGCTCAGGACGGGTCCGCGTAGCGGGCGGCGAGCGCGGCGGCACGGTCGCGCAGGGCGGTGCGCAGCGACGGCGGGGCCAGGGCTTCCGCGTCCGTCCCGAGCTGCCACAGTGCCCATTCGGCATGTCGTGAATCCTGGAAGGTCAGCTCCAGCCGCAGCCGGCCGTCCGGGTCGGGTTCTTCGGCGCGGACGGCGACCGCGGTGTCCAGCAGGTCCTCCCGCCGCGCCGGGTCGACCCGTACCAGCACGGTGAGGTGGCCGTCGCTGAGGAACCGCGCGGAGCGTTCCCGCCAGATCCGGTCCAGATCGACCCGGTTCGGGCGCTCGGCCGTTTCGGGGAGTTCCTCGGCCGCCAGCACCCGTGACAGCCGGTAAGTACGGTCCGCACCGGATCTCGTGGCCAGCAGGTAGGCCCGGTCGCGTACGGTCACCAGGCCGATCGGATCCACCGTGCGCCACTGCGGTGGCCGGCCGGTGGGCGCGTAGTGGATGCGCAGCTTGTGTCCGGCGAGCACCGCGCGCCGGACCTCGATCATCGTGGTGCCGGGCACCTCGTCGGTGACCGGCCGGCGTGAGAGCAGGTCCGTCTCCGGCTCGACGAGAAACCGCTGGGCCGCGTCGCTCGCGGTGGACCGGTGGCTTTCGGGCAGCGCGTCGACCACCTTACGCATGGCCGAGGTGAGTGCCTGCCCGAGGCCGAACACCCGCTCGCCGCGCCCCGATCCGGCGGCCAGCAGGGCCAGGGCCTCGTCGTGGTTCAGTCCGGTGAGCTCGGTCCGGAAGCCGGGCAGCAACTCGAAACCGCCGTGCCGGCCGCGTTCGGCGTAGACCGGGACGCCGGCCGCCGACAGTGCCTCGATGTCGCGCAGCACGGTACGGGTGGACACCTGCAGCTCACGGGCCAGGGTGTCCGCGGTCAACCGACCGTGCCGGCGCAGCAGCAGCACCAGTGAGACCAGCCGATCGGCGCGCATGCCGGAACCCTAACGAAATACCTGACCAAGGGTGTCGTGATTTGTTGGGAGGCTCATCCACACGACGTCGAGGCCGGCGAGTGCCGGCCGGTGGACGTACGTATTCCCGATGAAACGAATGGAGCTGACGTGGCGATGGAACGAACGGCGGTCAACCCGGTGACGTGGTCGGTGGAGATGGGGTTCAACCAGGGTGAGGTCGTCTCCGGGCAGACCCGGACCCTGTACATCTCGGGGCAGACCGCGATGAGCGACGAGGGCAAGCCACTGCATGACGGAGACATGGCGGCGCAGTTGAAGCTGAGCATCGACAACCTGGAGGCCGTGCTCGGTGAGGCCGGCATGTCTCTCGCGCACCTCGTGCGGCTCAACGTCTACACGACCGACGTCGACCTGCTCTTCCAGCACTACGGCGGGCTGGCGGCGCGGTTGGGCGCGGCCAGGGTCGCGCCGACCACCACGATGCTCGGGGTGACCCGACTGGCGATCCCCGGCCAGCTGGTCGAGCTCGAGGGCACCGCCGTCGCCTGATCGGGCCACGGGTGCCCGTCGCGGGAAATGAAGGGGGATGAGCAGTGCATCGAGGCGGGGCCGGGGCCGGCACAACCACCCCGGTGACCCCGGCCACGCCGACCGGCCCTGCTTCCCCCGGTGGCCCGGTGTGGGTTCCCGGCTCCACGGAACAGCCGGATCATGGCTTGTACCTGATCAAGTGCGCGGGTCGGCCGGTTGCCGGAGGGGGCCGGACGCCGCGAGCGGGGAGCGCACGCCGAACCACTGCTCGGCGCCGTACTCCTCGAACCTCTCCACCTCGGTGAATCCCAGCTTCGCCGCGAGGCGCATCGCACGGTCGTTCGCGCTCTGGGTGCAGAGCACCACGGGCTCGCCCGGAAGCGCGTCGGCGAACCAGTCGAGTGCCGCCGCGCACGCCTCGGCGGCGTACCCGTGCCCCCACGCCTCCGGGAGGAACATGCAGCCGAGTTCGGCCTCTCCGGCTTCCGGGCGGACGTGACCGCGGCGTTCCGGGTCGCGCCGATCGAGCGTGATCATGCCGATCATCGCCCCGTCGACATCGATCACGAAGAAGCCAGGGCGCCGCCCGGGCACCTCGGGTACCGCGCGTTCGAGTTCGGCACGCGGTCGAGGGCCGCCGACGTAGGTGCCCACCTCCGGCGATGCGAACAGCTCGATGAAGGCCGCAAGGTCCCGGGCCTCGGACTGGCGCAGTACGAGCCGTTCGGTCCTGATCGGGGCAGGCGGCCAGGTGTCAGCTCCGAGTTCGATCATGACGGGAAACTTATCGCAGGCCCGCAGGAATGATGCGTCCTGTGCGCGGGGCAGCGGCGGTGAACAGCTCCATCAGCCGTGCCTGCGGACCGTGTGCGACAGGCATCACGCCCCGGCGGGTTCCACGCCCAGGGCGTCCAGCACGGCGCGTACGGCTGCGTCCGGCGGCGGCTCCGGCCCCGACCGGAGCACGGCGACGACGGACTCCGGCTGCCCCCGCTCGCACAGGGCCCTTGCCAGTGTCATGGAGACGCTCGGGTGCAGTCCGGTCTCCGTGTGCGTGCGCAGGACGCTCAGCATGGTCCGCAGCGGCAGTGGTCCGCGCCTGTGATCCAGCTCCCGGACGGCGAACATCCCCAGGACGGAGTCCCGGCCCACCGCCAGCCTGCCGAGCAGCCTGGTCACCGAGTCCTGCGGGTGGTGGACGAGGCGGTGGTACGCGCCGTAGTGCTCGTCCGGGTCGGCGGCCACGTGCTCGGCCAGATACCCGGCCAGCTCGTCGACCAGCGCGTCCGGAAGCGCCCGGCAGGCCTCGACGGCTCGCGCGGCCGCCTCGACGTCGTCGGCCACGGCCCGGCGAAACGCCGCCACCAGGTGCTCCTCCAGGGCCCGTTCCAGCACGGTGCCGCCCGCCCCCCAGACCTCTCCCAGCATGCGGACCGCGTGCAGCACCCCGCCCGGCCGGTCCGCGAGGTGGACCAGCAGCCGCCCGAAGCGGGCCCTGCCGGCCCCGGCCAGCACCGGACGCCCCAGCATGGCGAGGGTGTCGTCCCAGCGGCCGCCGTCGGCGAGGTGGGCGTCCACGGCAGCCAGGGCCTCCGCTTCCGGGAGTTCCGCCAGATGACGAGCCGTCAGATACTCGGCGAACGACCGGTGGAGGAAGAGGTACGGCTGCGCCCGCCCTCCGCTGGGATCGCCCAGCGGCTGAAGCACACCCGCCTCCACGGACAGCGTCCGCAGCACGCCCGCCGCGTCCCGTCGCAGCTCGGTGAAGGCGGGCCCGGCGGTCCGCAGCGCACGCAGCACCTCCTCCCGCGGCATCACGTCCGTCCAGCCGTCCTCGTTCCGGTGGGCGAAGTGGAACGCGACCGGTCCGAGCAGGTCCAGCAGGCGGTCCGCCTCGATGTCTTCGGCCGCCGGGGGCCGTTGCTCGTGCACCAGGAACCGGCGCAGCATCCGTTCGTACAGCTCGCTCTTGGCGGCAGGAAGGTCCGGTGTCCCGTTCGCCGCGCCCTCGGGGATCTCCTCGGCGAGCGCGCACAGCAGGGCCAGCAGCAGCGGTACCCCGCCCAGGCCCGGTGTGCGGATCCGCCTGATCACGGAGGCACGGGCGGCGGAGGTCAGCGGCCATGTGCCGACGAGCCTGGCCACGGCCGCGTGATCGAGTGGCTCCAGGACGAGCTCCTGCCACAACGGGCCGCCGGCGGTGGCGGGCGGGCCGGGGTGGCCCGCCCGCCTCCCGGCTACCACGATCGGCAGGGCGGCCGGGGCGGTGGCCAGCAGGGTGTACAGACGGGCACGGGCCTCCGGGCCGGGGAGTTCGTCGTAGGCGTCGAGGAGCAGTACGAGCCGGCCGTCGGCGGCCGCGCGTGCCGCTACCGAGTGGTCGGCCGCCGTCAGGACGCCCAGGGCGACGAGGTGGCCCGCCAGCGCGTCCGTCAGCAACCGCTCGGTCCGGCAGGCCAGGTCCCCGCACCGGAGCAGGACGGGTACGGGCGGCAGGCCGGGGTCGCCAGGGACTCCGGAGTCTCCGGGGGCGCCGGGGTCGCCGGGGTCGCCGGGGTCGCCGGGGTCGCCGGGCGGGTGCGGCCCGACGAGGACCGCCTCGGCCAGTCGGCGGGCGTGCATGCGCAGCAGCCAGGACTTGCCCATCCCGGCATCGGCGAGCAGCACGATCCGCGGATGCGCGGCGGTCACCCTTGCCCAGGGCACGCGGTGGCCCCTACCGGTGGACGGGCGGACCGAGCGCGGCTGGTCGAGGGCAGCCGGGTCCATCCCGGCGGGCAGGTAGTGGGGCACACCGGCCCGCTCGACGGCCCGTACGAAGTACGAAGCGAGGTCGATGAGCACGGACCGCTCGGGTTGCGGCTGTTGTACGGGCACCGGCCGGGACGCGGGCCCCGGGGTGGGTGCGGGGGCGGCGGGGGCGGGCTGGGGGCAGCTGCCCGCGGGCTTCGGCGCCTTGGCCGCGCTCCGTTCGTCGGCCGCCTTCTGCCGCAAGCCCAGCCACCAGCCTTCCCCCCTCGGTCGGAGGCCGCTCCGGTTCTGGGCCCGGGGTTCGAGCAACCGGATGAGAAAGCGGAACGGCGCATCGGCCTCGGGTACGTAGTCGCCGGACAGCCAGCCGCTGAGCTTGGACTTCCCCAACTTCGCGACCGGGGTCTGCCTTCCCCCTTGCTCCTCGATCCGTGCCAGGGGCAGGCCCGCCGCGGCCACCAGATTCCGCAGCTCTTCGGCGAGCCGGTCACGCGCCTCCGTGTCCCCCATGGGGTCTCCCCGTTCAGTCCGAACCTTCACCGAACCGCCATTTCACCAGGTCCGACCTGGGCCGACGCCCGGTTCAGCGGAATGTCCGCTCGCTGAACCGCGCCTGCTCCAGGCTCTCTTGCTCCTGTCGGACAACGGACATACGAGGGAGAGGACGATGAAGATCTTCACGGCACAGGAGCTGGACCGGCAGCGGGCGAACAGCATCCCGTCTCGGGAGTTCGGGCCGCCGGCGTCAACGCGGCGGGACGTGCGTCCCAGTGCCGCGCGTCGCTCCGGCAGGCGCCGCCGAACCCTGCGGTCCCTGACCCGCACGGCAGGACACGGCATCGTCCGCGGAGCGGCGACCGCCTTCGGCACCTTCGCGATGGGGTCGGCCATCTGGTGGCTCCAGCGGCGTTGACCGGGTGCGGCAGCCGCTGATCCGGCGGAGTACGGGTTCCGCGCAGCAGCCGGGCCCCGGGGACCATGGCTGGTCCCCGGGGCCCGTGGTGCGGCCGGCTTCGGGCCGCATCTGCGCGGCCGCGGCCGCGGTGGCGGTGAGCCGGTCGGCGGGTCCGGCGCCGGCCCCGCCGCTCGGCCTCAGTTGTCGACGAAGGTGAGACTGGTCGCGTCGTAGCGGGTGCCCGCGACCTGCTCGGGTGGGGCGGCGGCCTCGATGGCGGCGAGGTCGTCGGAGGACAACTCGACGGTCAGGGCTGCGAGGTTCTCCTCCAGGTAGCGCTGTCGCCGGGTGCCGGGGATCGGCACCACGTCGTCGCCCCGGTGCTGCACCCAGGCCAGGGCGAGCTGGCCGGCGGTGACTCCCTTCGCCTCGGCCAGCTCGTTCAGCTTCTCGACGATCAACAGGTTGCGTTCGAGGTTGCCGTCGGCGAAACGCGGCTGGCTGCGCCGCACGTCGTTCTCGGCCAGACCTTCGACCGAGCTGTACCGGCCGGTCAGGAAGCCGCGCCCGAGCGGGGAGAACGGGACCAGCCCGATGCCGAGTTCACGGCATACCGGGACGATCTCGGGTTCGAGGTCGCGGGTCCACAGCGACCACTCACTCTGCAGCGCGGCGATCGGGTGCACCGCGTGCGCCCGTCGGAGGGTGTGCTCGCCGGCCTCGGACAATCCGAGGTGGCGGACCTTTCCGGCCCGCACGAGTTCGGCCATCGCGCCGACGGTCTCCTCGATCGGCACCTGCGGGTCGACCCGGTGCTGGTAGTAGAGGTCGATGTGATCGACCCCGAGCCGGCGCAGCGACGCCTCGCACGCCTGCCGCACGTACGCGGCGTCGCCCCGGACACAGGTGGGCTCGCCCAGGCGGTTGGCGAAGCCGAACTTCGTGGCCAGCACCACCTCGTCGCGGCGCCCGGCGACGGCCCGCCCGATCAGTTCCTCGTTGTGCCCGGCGCCGTAGAAGTCGGCGGTGTCGAGAAGGGTCACCCCCAGGTCGAGAGCATGGTGCACGGTGGCGATGGACTGCGCGTCGTCCGTGGCACCGTAGCCGTGGCTCATGCCCATGCATCCCAGGCCCTGCGCGGAGACCGCCAGACTGCCCAGATGCCGGATGGGAACGTCGGTCATGCTGCTGCCTCCTGAACTCGCAATCATGCTCAGGACGTTAGGTGTTGGAGCACACTCCAAGTCAACCCGGCGCCACCAAGGGCGGCCGCGGCGTACGGTGAGCGGAGCCGGCACGCCGCCCGCGGCCCTCAACAGGAGAGAACTGCCCTCATGCGCACGGTTTTCGCCAGCCAGGTGATCGAGTGGCGTGGACCTGCGCCTTTCTACTTCGTCCCCGTGCCGGAGGAGGCGTCCGCCGACGTACGGCAGGTGGCTTCGGCGGCCACCTACGGCTGGGGCGTCGTCCCTGTAGAGGCGAGTATCGGCGAGGTCACCTTCGAGACGTCGCTCTTCCCGAGGGAGGGCGGGTACTTGCTGCCCGTCAAGAGCGCTGTCCGAACGCCGCTGGGGCTGGGGGCAGGAGACGAAGTGACGGTGGAGATGACGGTGCGCCTACCGGGCTGACCGCTTCCGGTCCTGCCGACGGCGCCACCTTCACCCCCGTGGACCCGCACCGTCCGAACCCCCACCTGACCTGGCCCTTCCAGGCTTCCCGGAGCTGATCCTCAGTCCCGGGCGCCGGCTCCTCCTCTCCGATGGCACCCAGGCCGAACCTCCTCCCACCGCATCAGGCATGGGGGCAGCTCTCGCACCGGCCGACGACAGGAACGGAAAATGTTTTCCGCGGACGCCTATCGAATGGCCGTTCGCTGGGAATGCTGCGTGTAATCTCCCGCCCAGCCCGACGCTCTCCCACGGCGTTGCCCGGGCGGGCCTTCCGTTCTGAGCCTTCGGGAGGTACTACGCCATGCGGTCGTCCCCCACTCCGTCGCCGGCCCCCAGCCGCCGCGACATCCTCACCGGCCTCGGCCTGGCCGCTGCCACGCCGCTCGTCCTCGGCATCACCACGCGCCCCGAACGCCCCAGCCACCCCGAACGCCCGCACGTCCCGGTCGGCCCGGCGGTCCTGCTGCGTGGCGCCTCCCTCGTACTCACCATGGACCCGGCCCTCGGCAGCGGCGCCCTCGGCACCCTCGACCACGCCGACGTCCTGATGCGGAACGGCACCATCGCCTCCGTCGGCACGGGCCTGCGGCCACCGCCCGGCACCCGGATCGTGGACGCTTCGGGCAAGCTGGTCATGCCGGGGTTCGTCGACACCCACACCCACCTCTGGCAGGCGGTGATCCGCGGGGGCTGTACCGACGGGGACCTGTTCGGCTGGTTCACGCGATGTACCGACCCCCAGCGGGGCCGGCTCACCGCCGAGGCCCTGCACAGCTTCGTACGCCTCGCCGCCCTCGACGCCGTCCAGTCGGGGGTGACCACCCTCGTGGACTGGGTGGACATCTTCTCGTACGACCTCATCGAGAGCTATGTACGGGCGCTGGCCGGAACCGGAGTGCGGTTCACCTACGCGATGTTCCCCTCCGAAGCCGACCCGACGCTGGTCGCGAAGGTGAAGAAGGAACTCGTCGACCCCGTGCCGCTGGGCGGCTTCCAGGTCGCCACGCACGCGGCACGAGCCGTCCAACACCTCAACCACGTGCACTGGGAGGCCGCCCAGGACCTCGGAGTCATGCTCAACTCCCACGTCCTGGAACGCCCCGAGCAGCGCGCCGACGATCCCATCGGGGTCCTCTCCGACATCGGCGCCCTCGGTCCGCGGCTCCTGATCAACCACGCGATCCACCTGACCGACGACGAGATCGCCGCCGTCGCCGCGCACGACGTGCGTGCGGCTCACTGCCCGCTCAGCAACATGCGGCTGGCCTCCGGCATCATGCGGCTGTCCGAGTTCGGGCGACGGGGCGTCAAGGTCGGCCTCGGCCTGGACGGCGGCACCAACGACAGCTCGGACTTCCACGCGCTGATGAAGACGGCCATCGGCCTGCAGCGCGCCCGCGCGACGGAGGCCGGGATCTTCCCGCAGGTGTCCGACGTCCTGCGGATGGCCACGCTGGGCGGCGCCGAGGCACTCGGGATCAGCGACCGGACGGGCTCCCTGACCCCCGGAAAGCGGGCCGACGTCGTGGTCGTCGACCCGGCCGCCCTGAACTTCGCGCCGCGCTTCGACTGGGTCGGCCAGACCGTCTTCAACGGGCGGCCCGAGAACGTCGAGGCCGTGTTCGTGGACGGGCGACCCCTGAAGTTCGGCGGCCGGCTCGTGGACGTCGACACGAACCGCGTCGTACGGGAGGCGGAGACGGCCGCCGCCCGACTCCGCGCGGCCGGATAGACCACGCCGGCCCGGCGGACCGTACGCCGCCCTCTTCCGGTCCTTCCGGACCCCCTCGCCCCGGCTGCGGTGGCGTGATCGCATGCCTGCCGCGGTGGCCCGGCCGCGCGCCGGACCGGACGCTGTTCCGGTCCGGTGGGGCCCGCCTCACCCACCTGCCCCTCACCGCGCCGAGGCCGGTGCCGCGGGGTCAGCCCACCGCGTCCCAGGCCCTCATCGGCCCGTCCAGCCAGGCGGGGGGCAGCTCGGCGGCGTCCCACTCCTCCCCCAGTGCGGCGGCCGCCGGCGTGGCGAGCCGCTCCAGCACGGCGACGCTGGTGGCGGAGTGCAGGAGGGAGTAGCGGCCGTGGATGGCGGTGGCACTGCCGGGCCCGTACTCCACGTACAACCGCTCCAGACGGGCCCGGTGCGCCGCGGCGAATTCCGCCAGCCGGCCGGCGTACCCGGCCCTCTGCCGGGGGGTCATCGTGGCGAGGACGGCACGGAGCACCTCCTCGGTGACCTCGGGGTCGAGGTCGGAGGCGGCGGTGAAGGTGAGGTAGAGGGGGGTGACGGCCGCCTTCGCCTGCTCCACCTCCATGCGCCCGACCGGCGGCCGGGGAGCCGCGGCGGCGCTGGGTCCGTCGGGGTCGACGGTTCGCCGCAGTGCCCGTTCGGCGATCCCGCCGAGCTCGTCGGTGGCGGCACGGGCGCCGTCCAGCCAGCCGGACTCGTACGGCTCGCCCTTGTCCCCCGGTACGGACGCCCCGAGCGCGCCGACCTCCTCGCACGCGCCGGCCAGGGCTCCCGCCTCGACCAGGGCGATCAGGCCCTCCGCATCGTCGGCGGAGACCCCCGCCCGGCCGAGCAGCTGGAGCAGCGTCCTCTTCGCGTTCAGGACGCTGACCGAGTCCAGCTCGTGCCGGTTCTCCTCGGCGGCATGCATCGGATCCTCCTGATCCCATGGGACGGCGGTGCGCTGCGCTGCCGCGGAGCGCACCGTTTGAAGGTTCAACGCGGAATGGGGCTGCTGTGATCCCTGAGGATGCCCTGCTGCTCGACGACTGTATCCGTTCGGCGGAACGAGCGCCTCGACCGCCTGGAGGGCGCGCGGCATCCCTTGACCAGGCGCGGAGCGGCTCCTCTTCGCTGCGGGGGCGGGTCAGCCCAGGACGAGGGGGAACCTCACCGCCGCGTCGCGCAGTTCGGCCCGCTGCGCGTCGGTGGGCGCGCTGCGGCCGGTGCCGACCAGGAGCGCGTCCCGGTCGGTGAACGACGTGGGGAACGCCGCCCCGGCGATGCGCTCCAGCATGGCGCGGGAGCGGGCCAGGCACTCCTCGGGCGGCCGGATCCGCGCGCCGGGGAGGTGGGCGATCAGGTCGAGGTGGTGCAGCGTCCACTCCAGGACGTACGCGCCGAGGTAGTCGCCCACGGTGAGGACCTCGTCGCGGGTGCCCACCCGGGCCCTCGGGTCGGCGAGTCCGGCGGCGCGGCAGGCGGCGGAGCCGACGTCGTCGAGGTGGAACCGGAGCAGGTGCGGGTCCCCGTACGCGGCGGCCAGCCGGACGGTGAGGGCGTCGAGCGGGTCCTCGCCGCTCGGGGGCCGGTCCTCGACGTGCCAGTAGGTCACCGCGTCGACGGTCGGCTCGGTCGCGGCGGGGGTGGCGAGGGTGATCAGGACGTCCTGGGCATCGATGACCAGGTGGCACACGAGGTCCCGTACGAGCCAGCCGGCGCAGCCCGACGGCCGTGCGAAGTCCGCGTCGGGGATCTCGGCGACAGCAGTGCGCAACGCCGTCCAGGAACGGGTGAAGAGGTCCACACCGGCACCGTAGTGCGGCGCCCTCGCGGCGGACAAGCGCGGCCGTCCGGGCCGGGCCGGGCGTGTCCCCGTCGCCCGGCGCCGCCGGATCCGATCCGTTCGGGGCCCGGTTTCGCCTGCGGACGGCAGTCCGGGAGGTTCGAACGGTCCTGGCGTGATGACGTCGGGCAAACCTCAGGTCTAAGGTGTGCCGGTGATCTTCAAGAGGAAGCGGAAGGCTTCAGACCTGACCGCCACTGTGCTCGAACTGCAAGAGGCGGTCGCCGCTCGCGACGGTGACCGCACCGAGCGTGCCTTCACCGCCATGATGAACGGTGTGCAGTCGGCGTCGGACCCTGAACGTGTCCTGGCAGGGCCCCGGCTGGCAGCACTGCTGCCCGCCTTCCCGCCCATCGGTCCGCGGCCGATGCTCGCGATGGCGGCCGGCTTCTGCGTCGAGCGCGGGGCCGATCCCGTGGCCTGCGCCGAACCGATCCTCGACAGCGTCCACCGGGACCTGCTCGACGCCCTTGAGTTCGCCCGCCGCTGGACCGCCGCCGGCGCAGCCGAGGACGAACTGCCGGAGCCGGACGAGAAGATCATTGACGACGCCCTGCTGGCCCGCCTGGGCGGCGACGTGCACGAGGCTACGCGGCTGGCACTGGCCTGGTGCGCGGTCGAACAGTGGCAGCCGCCCGCGCTCGCTGTACTGTGCCGCAGCGCCGAGGTGCGCCGCCGGCACGCATCCGCGATCCTTCCCACCTGCCGGGAACTGGCGGCCCTGGAACGGCACGACCTCAAATGCCTGGCCTACGCGCTGGCGGTGCTGGACGACGAGCCCCTCGTGGTGCTGCACAGGCCCACCGGGACCGGGTTCGAGATACGCATCGGTGGCATCGGGGACAACTTCCAGCTGCACACACTGCTCGCCCACGTCCTCATCGGCGGCGGCCACGTCCCCGGCACCAGGCCTTCGCCGGAGAGCGTCCGCCTGGCCACGGACCCCGAGCCCGCCCAGGGACGTACCCAAGCCATCGCGACCGGGGCCTTCGAACTCCTCGCCCCGGACGGCGAGCGGATCTGGAACGAGGGGCTTCCGGACGACATCCCCGTCGTGGAGGGACGCCGCCTGCTCGTGCTCGACGAGCCGACGTACCAGCGCAGCTGGAACGCCGACCGGTTCTTCCCGCACCTGCCGGGCACAGCCGATCTGACCCGCGTCCTGACCGCGGACGAGACACGGACGTGGCTCGCCCGCACCTCGCCCGGCGACCCCGCCGGCCGCCCTTCCTGACCCGGCGGACCGGGCCGTCACCCCTGTGGGCGACCACCAGGCCGTCTCTTCAGGAGCTACCTCCAGCCCTGACCACACCCGTCAACCGCGTTCCCAGTAGGTACAGGAGTGCGGGACGCCCCCAGCTTCTGTGGTGGGGTCGGGACAGCGCGAAGGCGTGCCACTCGGAACGGGAGCCCGCTCCCAGCGGGTCGACCCCGAACCAGGATTCTCCGGTTCACCCAGGTAGAGGGTGGCTGCACCACATGACAACACGAGCGCCAGCCATCCCGCCCCTGCCCACAACCAGACCTTCCGCGACACCGCTCCCCCCTCGACCGCGATTCCCCTGGGGAGCAGTCTGCCTGGCTGACCCACGCGGCGCTCACCTCGATCGCAGCGGCGCCGTCTCCCGGCGGCCGGGCAGGCCAGGCCAGGGTGTAGGGCTTGCGACTATTCCAGAGGTTTACGCGCTGCCGCCACAATCCTCTCCAGCGCCGAGGCGTGCCGCTGGAATGCCTGGCGCCCGTACGGGGTGAGGCGGAGGTGGGTGTGCCGTCCCGTGCGGTTCCGCGTCTTGCGGGCTTCGACATACCCGGCCTCCGCCAAGGCGGCGACCTGCTTGGACAGGGCCGAGTCGCTGGTACCCACCGCGTCCCGGACGAATCCGAACTCCACCCAGTCGGCCGGAGCCAGGAGCGCGACCACCGAGAGGCGCGCCGGAACATGCAGGAACTCGTCGAAGTCCGGATCCATCAGGCGTGGCCGTTCCTGCGGATGACATTCCGGACGACCGGGCGCAGCGCGTACGAGGCGGCCACGGCTGCAAGGGCGGTGACAGCTGCGGCGAGCGTGTGCCGTGCCGGCAGATTGAGGAAGCAGGCGCCGATGACCACCGCCCAGAAGAGCACGAGAAGAAGGGCCCCCATGGCCGCGTAGAACAGCACCTCCGTGCCGGCGGTCTTCCGGCGGACGGGAGCCCTGCGCTGGTAGACGAAGAGCCCTCCCAGGGCCATACCGTTCCCTGCCAGGACCGCGGCCGTGTTCCAGGGGTTCCACTGGTCGCCGCCCACCGCAACGCCCGTTGTCCGTGACCGACCGCCCCACCTCCCTCCCCCCGTCCGCCCGCTCAGGAGAGCCCGCCCGTGCAGAAGACCGCCCTCGTCCCCTACGCCCGCCTGCCCCGTGCGCACCACGACCGTCACGTACTGACCAGCACCGTCGACGTCTTCGGCGCCGCCCACTGGCTGCTCGCCGAACGGCCTCCGGAGCCCAGCGGCGATGTCCGGCCCTTCGATGCGCTGGTCGTCTCCGTCGACCCTCACGCCGACGTCGAAGTCACCGAGCTGAGCGCCGTGCGAGCCCGGTGGCCGCACCTGGACCGCCTGCCCGGCGGCGGGTTCGTCGTCGCCGCGTCCCGCGCCCGCCGGTACGAGGACGCGGACCAGGTCCAGGTCTTCGACGAGCTCGGCCGCGAGGCTTCGTCCTTCTCCGTCGGGGACGCCATCGAGCACCTGCTCGTGGACGAGACCGGCCACATCTGGGCCGGGCACTTCGACGAGAACCCGGCGGGAATCCGCCGCTGGAGCGCCACGGGCCAGCTCCGCTGGATGTCCGGTCAGGTCCGCGACACCGGATGGATCATGGACTGCTACGCCCTGAACGTGTCCGGCACCGTCGCCTGGGCCTGCCCCTACACCGACTTCCCGCTCCTGGAGATCCGCCCGGACCGGCCCGACCGGCCGGTGAAGGTACGGGCGAACACCGTGCGGGGCGCCAATGCGGTGGCCGTCCACGGCGGGCGGGTCGCCTTCTACGGCGGCTATGGCGAAGAGCGGGACCGGCTCGCCCACGGAGAACTCACCGAGACCTCCGTCGAGCCGACGGAGATCGGTCTGCTCGCCCTGCCCGACGGCGCTCCCCCAGGCCGCCGGCGGGCCGTCGCACGAGGAAGCAGGATCTACGTCCAGGCCGAACCGTTCACCGCGTGGGGCGTGTTCGACCTCGGCGGGTGAGGCCCGTCGCCCGAGACCCGTAACCACCTTCGCGGTCCGGATCACGGGTCCGGCGGACCGCCGAACCGGCGGTCCGGCCGATTCAGCTCGGGCGGCGGCTCAGCCGGCCCGGCCACCAGGCCGCGGGGCCGATGTCCAGGACCAGGGCGGGGACCAGGAGCGAGCGCACGACCAGCGTGTCCATGAGGACGCCGAAGGCCACGATGAAGGCGATCTGCACGAGGAACGCCAGCGGGATGACACCCAGCGCGGCGAACGTGGCTGCGAGGACCACCCCCGCGGAGGTGATCACCCCGCCGGTGGCCGTCAGACCCCGGATCACACCCTCGTGGACGCCGTGGCGCAGCGACTCCTCGCGCACCCGCGACATGAGGAAGATGTTGTAGTCCACGCCCAGGGCGACGAGGAAGACGAAGCCGTACAGGGGGACGGACGCATCGGTGCCGCTGAATCCGAACACGTGGCGGAACACGAGGGCCGACACGCCCAGCGTGGC
Organism: Streptomyces xanthophaeus; assembly: GCF_030440515.1. Classification (GTDB taxonomy): domain Bacteria; phylum Actinomycetota; class Actinomycetes; order Streptomycetales; family Streptomycetaceae; genus Streptomyces; species Streptomyces kutzneri. Next base: position 7,985,862 of record NZ_CP076543.1, on the reverse strand, counting down.
GAAGAAGTTGAGGGCCACCGTCACCACCAGCAGCAGCGGCATGACCAACGAGCGCAGCAGGGCCACCAGGATGACGAGGATGATGGCCAGCACCACCGGGACGATGACTTCGCGGTCCCGCTCGGCCGTCTTCTGCGTGTCGTAGGCCTGTGCGGTGTATCCGCCGACGAGGGCGTCCGCGCCCGGCACCCGATGCACCGCCTCACGGAGCCTGACCACCGTCTCCTTCGCCGCCGCGCTGTCCGCCGGGTCCTTCAGGACGGCGTCGATCCGTACGAGGCCGCCCTTCTCGCCCCGCACGGCGGCCGAATCCACGCCCTGGGTGCCTTCGGCGCGCTCGCGTACCTCTGCCTGCCGGCCGGTGGCGGCGATCACGACGGCCGGGTTGCCCGCCCCGCCCGGGAAGTGCCGGCCCAGTTCCTTCTGCCCCGTCACCGAAGGGGCCTCGTTCACGAAGATCTCGTCCAGCGGAACACCGCCCGAGTGCAGCGTGGGCGCGAAGGCGGCGCACGCGAGCAGGCCGGCCAGGGCCACGGCCCACACCCGCCGGGGAGCGCCGCCGACCAGGGCGGCGATCCGGCTCCAGACGCCTGCCTCGCCGCCGGCGCTGTCGGCGGTCACGTGCGCCGGCCAGTAGGCCCTGCGTCCCAGCAGCACCAGCGCCGCCGGCAGGAAGGTGAGGGCGCTCGCCACCGCGCAGACGATCCCGATCGCCCCGACGGGCCCCAGCGCCCGGTTGTTGGTCAGGTCGCTGAGGAAGAGGGCGAGCAGGCCCAGGGCCACGGTGCCGCCGCTGGCCACGACCGGGCCCCAGGACTGGCGCAGAGCCGCGCGCATGGCCGCGTACCGGTCCTCTGTGTGCCCCAGTTCCTCACGGAAGCGGGCGGTCAGCAGCAGGGCGTAGTCGGTGGCCGCGCCGATGACGAGGATCGAGAGGATCCCCTGGACCTGCCCGTCGACCCGGACCTGCCCCGCACTCGCGAGGGCGTAGACGATCGCGCAGGCCAGGGAGAGGGCGAACACAGCCCCGATGATGATCAACAGGGGGAGGAGGACGCTGCGGTAGACGAGCAGCAGGATCAGGAGGACGGCCGCCAGTGCCACGCCCAGCAGCAGGCCGTCGATTCCGGCGAAGGCCTCCGACAGGTCGGCCCGGGTGGCCGCCGGTCCCGTCACGTGGAAGGTGGTGGCCTCGACCCGCGAGCCGGCCTCCCGGATCTCGGCGACCGCCGCGGGCAGTTCATCACCCAGTGCGGGGTCCAGTGGTACCACCGCCTGCAGCGCCCTGCCGTCGCGCGACGCGACGAGCGGGGAGGGCGGGCCCGCAATCCAGGGACGGGCCTTGAGTGCGGCCAGTGCGGCCTGCGCGGAGGCGGTGGCGGCCGGGGTCACGCCCGTGGCGCCGTCCGCCGTCCAGAGCACCACGGCCGGCACGGACTCCTCCTGCCGGAAAGCGCCCTGGGCCTGAGCCACCCGGGTGGACTCGGCGCTGCGGGGGAGGAAGGCCGCCTGGTCGTTGGTGGAGACCTCGCCGAGCTTCCCCGCGTAGGAGCCGAGGGTCCCTCCGACACCCAGCCAGACCACGAGGAGGAGGACGGGCAGCAGCCACCGGGCCGGTCGGGGCGGGGTACGCATGATGCTCCTGGAACGGGTGCGGTGGTCCGGGGAGCCGGTGAACGGCTCCCCCGCGAGGGAACCCACCCTCCCGGGGCGGGCGCCCCAGGGGCAACATGCAGCGTTTCTGCATCATTTCCCGGCCTGGCACACTCCTCTCGCCCGGACCGCCGGCAGGAACACCGTCACCTACGCCCCGCGCGCTGAGGCGCCGTTCGAGCTAGCTGCTGCCGCGCGGCGAGCCGTACCAGCGCCAGTTGGTCCGGCGTGGGCGATCGGGCATCTCGATGCGTCCGGTGGCCCACAGCAAGGTCGACCACGGAGTGCCGATGGCGGGCACGTCGGGGAACAGACGCCCGAGGGCCCGCTCGCACAGGTCCTGCGGGGGCTCCCGGTCACGGCCCAGGCCCTGGGTGATGTCGTGGGTGTGGACCACGGTCTCGACGACACCCATGGCCGCAAAACCCTCCGGGTCGGAGGCTCCGAAGACGTGTGGGGCCAAGGTGGTTGCGGCCGCGGTGTCCACGGCGCTGGCGAGCAGTCCGCCGCAGGCCTCCACGACGGTCAGGAGTCCCTCCGGCCCCGCGTCACGGTCTCCGAAGATGACGTTGGCCGGGCCGTCGGACCGATCACGGGAAACGCGCAGCGGAACGCGCGGCACTCCCATGGGTTCCGCGAGCCCGAACCGCAGCGCGTAGGTGAGCAGGTCGTCCGCGAGGTGTTCAAGGGTCTCCCAGCGCGTCCACTCCAGGCCTCCGGCGCGGTCGTGCCATTGGCCTGCGGGAATGCCTTCGAGGGCGTCGAGGCAGTGGGCGACGGCCCGGCGTACGTCTTTCCCCGACACCGGCATGTGCGGTTCTGTGGACTGTGGCATTCGAGGAGCCTACAAGCCGGCGAAACCGGGCCGATGCGCTCCTGCCCTGCGACGGCCGCGGCGGGCGATGTGGCTCGCAAGTCCCGGACTTCTGTGGGCAGTCGAACCGTCACCGCCACCCGGCTCGCCGCCCGGGCAACCGTACGCGTGGCTGCGGCGCTCATGCAGGGGACCGGGGCAGCTTCCAGGTCGGTGAGTGCACTTCATGGCCATTTCGCAGGGCGCGGATGAGCCAGGGGTACATCGGCACCAGGCTCGGTACCACCTGCCAGCCGTTGACGATCCACACCAGCCGCCAGTACCGGTCCACCCGGGGGTCGTGTGCCTCTTCGAACTGCTCGGCCATCCAGTCCCGGAACTCCGTGTCCGGGGTGCGTGCGAACACCGCGGCGAAACGGTGCACGAGGTCGTCGACGATGCGTGCACCCCTGTCACCGAGCGGGTCGATGCCCGACTCCTGGGCCTCGGAGACTTTCTGACGGGTGAGGTCCATCAGTTCCTCGCCGGCCTCGCTCTCGATGTCGAGCGTTCGCCCGGTGGCCTGGTACACGGCCGTCCGCCGCATCCGGGCACGGAAGTCCTCGTCGCCGACCAGCTCGGCGAGTTCCGCCCATGCCTCGACCTGCTCGCTGGAGGGGTCGTCCGGGAGGTCGGGGGTGGCAGCACGAACCATGGCCACCGCGGCCGGGGCGGCATCCGATGTGCCGAAGGTGCCCTCCACGAAATCGTCGATCAACCGTCGGCGTTCCTCGCCGGACAACTGCGTGAGCCTGTGCATGCGTTTCGTCTCCTCGGGGCCGGACCCGCCTTCGGCCACGGCTCGCAGGACGCTCCGGCGCAGGTGCAGCACCCGGATCTGGACGTCCAGAGCGTCGGCGTGCGCCGCGGCGACGTCCGCCACGGAGAGCTCCCGGTCCAGCACCCGTCGAACCGTGGCCAGGTCCATGCCCAGCTCACGCAGTGTGCGCAGGAGTTCCAGACGAAGCAGTGCGTCGACGTCGTAGAGCCGATAACCGGCGGGACTTCGTGTGGTCGGCGCCACCACCCCCGCATCGGAGTAGAACCGGATGGTCCTCACGGGCAGGCCGGTCCGTCGGGAGAGCTCCCCGATCGAGTAGAGGGTCGTAACGTCCATGTCCCCCACTCTGCTGTCTCCAGTCACTGGAGACTCAAGACCTCCCCTGCGCCTTCCTGCGTCTTGTGCACTCCGCCGCCCTTGGATCCGGTCATCCAGGTACAGGCCATCCGGCCGAAGCCAGAACCCTGAGTTCAGGAGCCTTCGATCGGCCCGGCCCGATCCCACCCGGGCGCCCGTACGTCGATCGTGAGACTTCCCGACTCGACCTCCTCACCGCAGGTCCGGCACGTCGACGTCAGATCGAGGTCGTGCTCGGAGCCGTGGCCGGAGCCGGGTCCCCCGCGATGCCGGAAGGCGACCGGCGGAGTGTCCACCGCCCAGCGATCACCCCAGGCCAGCAGCGCGTGCATCACGGGTGCGAGATCGCGTCCGGCCTCCGTCAGGTGGTATTCGAAGCGGGCGGGGCGCTCGCTGTAGGCGCGGCGCTCGACCACGCCCGCCTCTTCCAGTGCGCGCAGTCTGGCGGCGAGGCGGTCGCGGGGGGCGCCGGTGTTGCGGATGATCCGGTCGAAGCGCCGGTTGCCGTAGAAGATCTCGCGGATCGCCAGGAGGGCCCAGCGTTCGCCGACGAGTTGCAGCGCGGCGGCCGCGGAGCACGGCCGACCGGGCACTTCGGGGTGCGGGACCGCGTTCTCGCCCGGGTTCCTGTTCGAGGTCACGCCCCCATCCTCTCCCGAGTCCGTTGTGTTTTCAAACCCACCCGACTAGCCTCCGGTCCATGACAGTTGGAATTTCAAACCCACTCCGGGTGTCCCGGGCCGTGTTCGCGACGGTCGCGGCCGCGGTCTTCATGTCGAACCTCGACCTGTTCATCGTCAACGTGGCCCTCCCCGCGATCGGCCGCTCGTTCGGCGGCAGCGGCCTCGGCTCCCTCTCCTGGGTCCTCAACGGCTACGCGATCGTCTTCGCCGCACTCCTCGTGGTCGCCGGCCGCGTCGCCGACCGCTCCGGCCACAAGCCGGTCTTCCTGACCGGCTTGGCGGTGTTCACCCTCGCCTCGGCCGGCTGCGCACTCGCTCCCGGCGTCGGAACGCTGGTCGCGGCGCGGCTCGTACAGGCCGCCGGCGCTGCGCTGCTGATACCGACGTCGCTCGCGCTGCTGCTCGACACGACGGCACCCGAGAAGCGCGCCGGGGCGGTACGGGCCTGGGCCTCGATCGGAGGGATCGCCGCCGGACTCGGGCCCGTGGCCGGCGGACTGCTGGCCGAGGCCGGATGGCACTGGGCGTTCATCGTCAACGTGCCGGTGGGGATCGCGGCGTTCGCGCTCGGTGTCAAGGTGCTGCCGTCGCCCGGACGCGCCGGTACGGAGAAGAGTCCGCTGCCCGACCTGTTCGGCGCCGCCCTTCTCACCGGATCGATCGCAACGCTCGCGCTCGGCCTGGTCAAGGCCCCTGACCGGGGTTGGACGAGCACGGGCACCCTCGGCGGCCTGGCTGCCGCGGTGCTGCTCGGTGTCTGGTTCGTCCTGCGCTCGGCCCGTCACCCCGTGCCGATCGTCGAGCTGCCGCTGCTCCGGGTTCCGGCGTTCGCGTCCGCCGCGGCCGCCCTGACGCTGTTCACCGTCGCGTTCGCCGGAATGCTGCTCGGCGCGGTGCTGTGGTGCCAGGGCGTGTGGGGCTACTCGGCCCTGCGCACCGGCCTCGCCATCGCGCCGGGACCCTTGCTGGTGCCGCCGGTCGCGCTGCGGATCGGACCCGCCGTCGCCAGATTCGGTGCGGGCCGCATCGCTCTGGCGGGAACGGTCCTGTTCGCGGCCGGCATCCTGTGGTGGGCCGCGACGCTCGACACGGGCTCGGCCTACGCAGCCTCGCTCCTCCCCGGCATGATGCTCACCGGCCTCGGCGTGGGCATGACCCTCCCGGTCCTGACCGGGGCGTCGGCGGCCGCCCTGCCACCGGCCCGCTTCGCCACCGGCTCGGCCATCACCTCGATGGGCCGCCAGATCGGCGCGGTCCTCGGCGTCGCGATCCTGGTCGGCATCCTCGGCGCCCCGGCCCCCGGACACGCTGTCGCCGCGTTCCGGCACGCCTGGTACGCGGTCGCCGTGGCGTCCCTGCTCGCCGCGTGCGCGACGGTCCCGCTCGTCCGCAAGCCGCGACCGGCCGCCACGAAAGCGGCCGACGTCGCAGAGGCCGCGGAGGTCGGCACGGTCCGAGAAGCGAGTCCCCTCCGTCGGGGGACGGACGGGACGTCGATCGTCGCCGCCGCGCGGTCCCTCCGGGGTCGGCGCGGCACCCGGCTCGCAGGGGACTCCACCCGCCGAAAGGGTGACCCGGGACCGTGAATGCCGGGGAGGCGCCCTGCGCGAGCACGCACGGTACGCATCGTCGGGGAAGCATGGAGAGAGCAGGGACGCGGGCGGCGGCGGGCGGCGGGCGGCGGGCGGCGGGCGGCGGGCGGCGGCTGACCTTCTTCCTGGGTTCTGCGGTCCGAGGATGTCGAGAACGCGCCACCGGCTCCGTCCCAGGGATACCAGCGGCCACCACCGGCCGTACGAGGAAGAAGGAGTTACCGGCGTGGCGATTCAGCGGATGGACAACGTGGGCATCGTCGTCGAGGACTTGGACGCCGCCGTCGCATTCTTCGTGGAACTCGGTATGGAGCTGGAGGGCAGGGCGGAGGTCGAGGGCCCCGTCGCCGACCAGTGCACCGGACTCGCCGGCGTCCACTGTGACATCGCGATGGTCCGGACCCCGGACGGTCACAGCCGGCTCGAGCTGGCGAGGTACCGCAGCCCCAAGGCGATGAGCGCCGGGCCGCGCAACCGGCCGCACAACATTCTGGGCACGCACCGAGTCATGTTCGCCGTCGACGACATCGAGGACACCGTTGCCCGCCTGCGCCCTCACGGCGCCGAACTCGTCGGCGAGATCGCGCGGTTCGAGGACAGCTATCTGCTCTGCTACGTCCGCGGCCCGGAGGGCATCATCGTCGGACTGGCCGAGCAACTGCGCTGAACCAGGCCGCCGGAGGCTTCCACACCAGCAGGTGGCCTCGCCTGTGTCGGCGACGCCCGGTCCCGCCGGCCCCGACCGTTGCCCACGGCTTCGTCAGCCGTGCTCGGACTGCTGGTAGAGGCTCTGCGCGAAGGCGCCGAGTGCCGTGCCGTAGCTCGCGTCCCCGTCACTGCTGATGTTCACCGCGACGACGACGCCCTCCCCCGCGACATCGCCCGAGACGTAGGGGCCGCCACTCGAACCCCTCCCCATCACGCAGGGGACACGCAGCAGGGTCGTGCCGGCCGCCCATGCGGTGACGCCCGAACAGTGCAGCATGCGGTCGGTGTACGGGTAGCCGAAGAAGTGCGTCGGCACGCTCGGTCGCGCGGTGAACGAGATGGGTTGGGCGCCGGTCACCTCGGAGATGTTCCGCCCGTCGGGGCCGGGGTTCATTTCCAGCACCGCCACGTCCTGGCCGTCCTTCTGCCAGTCCTCGGCCATCCTCACCCGGCGCACGGTGAAGCCACCGTGAGGCCCCGCCCCCTCCTGATAGCCCGGGACGAAGTAGAGGCCCCGGTCCCAGGTGGCCGCGCGCGCCGGAGCCCCTTCGACCGTTGTCCTGACACAGTGCGCCGCGGTGATCACGGTGCGGATGCCGACGACGGTCGCGGTGCAGGCACCGGAGCCGCCGTCCGCGCCCGAGGCGTACAGCCGGCCGACCGTACGGGCGATCGAGCCCCCGCCGGTCCAGGCGGGCTGGACCAGATCATCCTTGGCGTCCGTGCGGGCCACGGCCGCCATGCCGCCACCGACCCAATGGTCCTCGGCCGCGATGCGTTCGCTCCCGGCGCCGGCATCGTCGTGCACCACGGTGCGTATGTCGGCGGGCGGCGGGCCGTCATGTCCGGCCGTCATGGCCGCGCCACAGCCCGTGGTCCCCGACAGGACGAGAGCGACCGCGCTTGCGGCTCCCCATCTGCCGCGTGCGTCCCTCATGGTCCTGGCACCCTCGATCCCGGCTCTCGTTCGTCTCCGGGCGTATCGGGGCGCCGTGCCCTTCCCGGTCGTGGTTCAACCGTCCGCATACGGGGTTGATCACCGCGGGGAGCTTACGGCAGCGCCGGCCGGCCGTCGCAACGGGGACGGTTTCGAGAGGCCGTCCCCACGGCCGGGCCTGATCGGCAAGACACCCCTCAGGTAGCGGCTTCGGTGCCGGGGGCGACGGGCCGCTTGTAGTACCGCCACGGGAACCATCCCGCGCCGACCGGGATCCATCCTTCTGATTCCAGCCGCCGGTGCCGGGCGAGGGAGGGGAGCGTGACCCGGCAGTGTTCCCAGGGGTGGCCGGACGCTTCCACCTCATGGAAGAAGGGGCCGTAGCCGACCATGTGCCAGCCGTCACGGCCGGCTTCCTCCAGGGCCGCCATCTCGTTGAACGCGGTCAGCCCGCTGAGTGTGCGGCGTTTGGGGGCGTTCGGCGCCCCGGTGGACGGTGCCGAAGGGGCCGCGCCCGCGGCCTTGCCCGAGAAGCGCTGCTGGGCGGCTTGACGGCTCACCCCGAGGACCCGGCCCACCGTGTCCCAGCTGTGGCCGGCGGCCCTGGCGCCCTGGACGGCCTCGCGCAGCAGCCGGCTCGCCTCCTCGGCGCCGACGCGCGAGGCGTCCACCAGGCGCAGGTAGCCGTGGGCGTCGTGTTCGAGCGACTCGGCAAGCCCTTCGGGGGCGCCGAGGACGGCTGCGGCGATCCCTTCCCGGATCCGGTCCATCTCCACCGGGTGGAGCAGTGGTTCGTCACTCATCGGCGCAGTCCGGCAAGGGGTTCGAGGGCGTCGAGGACCGCCTCGTCGCGGCGCGCCTGTTCGGCGGAGTGGGCTGCCGACCGGGCGGCCAGGCCGGCCGTGCCGGCGATGAGTGCGAGGCCCACGACGATCAGGGCGACGGTGACAAAGGTGCCGAGCCGGTCGCCGAACATCACCGTCACGGCCGGCAGACTCACGGCGAGCGGCAGCATGGCAGCCATGGATGTGGTGGATGCGGTGGCAGGGATGGAGTCCCTGCGCCGGACCTTCGAATTCAAGATCAACATGCGTCAAGGAAACCTTGACGCGGCCTGATTGTCAAGAGTTCCTTGACACCCGCGCACTGCCGTTACCGGGGCTGCGTCGGGTTTCGGAGTGCGGGCCGGGACCAGGGTGCGTCGGCGTCCGCGTCGCCGGCCGGCTCCGGGCGAAGGCCCAGCTCACGGAGCTGGTTGAGCGCCATCATGGCGGTGAACATCTCGTTCGGGTTCGCGCCGCCCGAACCGAGCTCGGCGATGACCTGTGCGAAGCGGGTGGTGAACGCGCTCGGGCGGATCCGCTCGCTCCCGCCGGTGAGCCCGAGTGCCGCCTCCTGCAGGGCGGTGGCCTGCGCCAGCAGCCCGTCCAGTTGGAGCACCGCCTCGGGGCCACGGCGCACGGCGAAGGTGTGCCCGTCGGTGAGGATCGCGGCTTCCTCCTGCTCGAAGAGGCCGGCGACGGCGCCGAGCACGGTCTGGATCTTGAGCTGGTCGGCGTCGACCATCGCACCGCAGGGGCCGTTGCCCTCGTCGGAGAGGTGGAGGACGCCGCAGTCCCTCAGGTGCACGATCACGTGCCCGGCGCAGTGGCCCTGGCTGCGCAGCACCCGGACCGCGCCGTCGGCGAAGGTCCAGCCGGAGAACCGCAGCGAGCCGATCCGGATCGGCTCCGGCGGCCGCTCCTCGTAGGTCCGGGTCGCCACGGAGAAGGGCCGCATCGGTGTGAAGAGCGACATCACCTTGGCTGCCAGTTCGGGCGCCGGTAGCGGCGCCGCCCAGGCGATGCGCTCGAAGGACCGCACCCAGTAGGACTCCGGGTCCCGCATCTGGTCCAGGTCAGGGGCGGGAACACCGTGCTCGACGGGCACGCCCAGCTCGTCGGCCAGGTCGTTGTTGCCGACGTGGTCGGGATGACCGTGCGTGGTCAGCAGCAGCGCCCGGGACCAGGGTCCGACGCTGTCGGCCGCCGCCCGCAACGCCGCTCGGAAGGCCGGGGTGACGCCGGTGTCGACGAGCACCAGGGTGTCGCCGGCCCGGTGCACCAGGGCGTTGGCGACGTCCGCCTGACCGTGCGCGAGATCCAGTTCCCGGCCGAGGACCAGCACGGTCCTGTCGTCGATCTCGACCAGGTCGCCGAGCGCCGTCATGGGTCCTCCCGCCGTCTGGCCGGGGGCGGCCGGAGCCGCTGCTCCAAGCTGCCGAGAACACCAGTCTCCCGCCGTCGGGCGTACGCCGCACGGCCACCGCCCCGCGCGATGTCCCGTCGACCGCACCCTCGGGGCACGTGGGCTTCGGGCAACCGGCGGAGAGGACGAGAACGCGCCGAGCTGCCGAGCTGCCGAGCGGTGTGATCACCGGCTCGATCGCGGAGCTTGCGGGCGGCCTCGCCGTGGGCGTAGCCGTCGGCCTGGCTGTACGGGCCCGCCGTCGCCGTGGTTCCCGGCGCGGCACCGCGCCGCGCCTCCCGATGCCATGGTCAGGCCGTACCTGTCGACGCCCGGCCGGCCGAGCTCCACCCACCGCCGGACGCCTCGGTGATTCAGCGGGTCGAGGAGGCCGGTGGGGCCTGCGCCTCAGCACGCGAACTCGGGGGCTTTCCCGGTGGGCAACATCCGCAGCGTGCGAAGCGGTCACAGGATGCCCGATCGCAGCTCCCTACATGCTCCAACCCGTTGCTGACGGCGAGCCGCTCGGCGATCGCCCCGGGGCGGGGAGGCGCACCCGGCTGTGCACATCCCAGGCGTCGGCCCTGCCCCTCTCCTTCCTGTCCGGTCAGGGGCGAGAGCCTTCCCGGCGTTCGCGGCCCGGGCGCTCACGTCACCAGGCGCAGCGACGTTTCCGCGATGCCCAGCCGTACGCTCTGACCCCAGGTCAGCTCCAGGGCGTCGCTCTCCATTCCGTCGCCGAAGACCACGATCCGGTCCGACTCCACGGTCAGGCGCAGCTCCTGTCCCCGCACCAGCTCACCGGCGACCTTCGTCGTTCCGGTCGCGGGAGAGGGCCAGGCCTCACGCACGAACCACAGGAGCCGCCGGTCGCCGGGTGCGGGCAGCCCCGCATGGCTGCCGCGCTCCAGCCACAGGGAACGCAGCCAGCCGGTGGCGCCCGTGCCGGTGCCCACCAGCACCCCGGAGGACGCCTGGGCCTCGCCCGGGCCCTGGTCGCTGCCGGAGCCCAGCCGGTAGCGGGCCGTCTGGTGACCGGGCGAGCCCAGGTAGATCTCGTTCAGCGCGAGAAGGCGCTGGGTGTCGTCGGCGACGGCCTCGACCATGGTCAGCTCCTCCGCCCGGCTGCCGGCGGCGGTCGCCGCACGCAGCAGGGCGGCCGTGTCGGCGTAACGGTGCCGGACCAGGACCCCCGGGTTGCGCCCCGGGTCGGTGTCGATGCCCACCACCGGCTGTCCGCTCAGGTACTTCGCGGTGTTGGCGACCAGGCCGTCCTGGCCGACCACGACCACCACGTCCTCCGGGGCGAACAGGAAGCGGTCCAGGTCGGCCCGCTCCACCCGGGAGCTGCGCCAGGTGAGCGGCACCGCCGCCGCCACCTCCCGCAGCGCCTGCCGCGTGCGCTCGTGGCGGCGGACCACCTCGTCGATCGACCGGCCCCGGCTGGAAAGGAAGAACGCGGCCTGCCCGTGCGTGCCGTGCCGGGCGAGCAGTTCCTCGTACTCGGTCCTGCGGTGCACGAGCACCGCCCGCGGGGCCAGGCTCACGCTCCCGCGCCGCCTTCCGGACGTCCGAGCCTGGTGAGGAGCCCGGTGAGGACGTCGGGAGAAAGCGTGACGCTCTCGATCCGCGGCAGGTTCTCCGCCAGCCGGGTCACCGCCAGGGCGTGCAGCGTGCCCGGGGCGGCTTCCTCGTGCACGCGCAGCCAGGCAGCCTGAGCCTCGGCGCGCGCCGCGCCCGTCTCGCGCGCCGCCTCGGCGTCCGCGCGGGCCAGGCGGACCTTGCGGGCCGCCTCGGTCTCGGTGCGTACGCCGTCCGCCGCCGCCTTCTCCTCCGCCTCGCGGCGGGCGTTGATGCCGCGCTGGTCGATCAACTGCGCCTCGCGCCTGGCCAGTTCGATCTGACTGGCCAGCTCGTTCTCGGCGATGGCACGCTCACGCTCGACGGCGACGGCCCGCCGTTCGTACGTGGCCCGGTCCGCCTCCTGCTGGATCTGCTCGCGGGCCGGGGTGCGCAGGGCGCGCTCCACCTCGGCCTCGGGGCGGATCGCCACGACCCGCACGGCCACCACATCGATGCCGGTGGCCGGGAGCCTGGGCTCGGCGGCGAGACCGGCGGCGACCCGCCCCCGCACGGAGGCGACGCCGTCCACCAGGGCGACGGCCAGCGGAGTCCGGGCCAGTACGTCCAGCGTGTGCTGCTGCGCGGTCTCGGTGAGGAGAGTGGCGATCTGCTCCAAGGGAGCGCCGCGCCAGCTCCCGGTGTCCGGGTCGACGGAGAAGTCGAGCCGGTCGGCGGCCTCGGCCGGGTCGCTGATCCGGTAGGTGACGGTGGCCTGCACGGCGACGTCCTGGAAGTCGGACGTACGGGCGTGGAACGCCATGGCCAGCTCCCGGTCGTCGACCGGCACTTCGGAGAGCGCCGCCGACAGCGACCGGTACCAGAAACTGAGCCCCCGCCCGTCGTGGACGATCCGGCCGCGCTTGTGGTGGCGGATGTGGGCGGTGGGCGCGGAGCGCAGATGGCGCCATCCGAAGCGCCGGGTGATGTCGGCCATGGCGAACCCCCTTCATTTCGTCAATGCGACGATAACGAGTCACACCTATATCGTCAAGAGGACGAAAAGAGGGTTTCGGAGGCACTGCCCGGCAGCAACGCAAGCCGCTCGAACGGGTCTCGGCCTGCGGGACGGCCGACCGGATCGGCAAGACACCGCCTGGCTCTCCGATCGCGCCGGGCGAATCGCACCGCGCTCCGGGACCGTTCGGGGGGAGCCCGTTCTACGAGCTACCCGTGCTGTTCGCGGCGTGTTCAGCCCGCGGCCGCCACTGTGCCCCACGCTTCGCCGGGAGCGCGGGCGCGCTCGCCTGCCCACCGGATGAGACGAGGACCGGCCGTTGCGTACCAACTGGCGTAGAGAAGCCCACATCATCGCCGTCGCCCTGACGGCCTTGGCCGTCGGCCTGTCCGGTGCGCCGGCCTCGGCGCAGGCGCAGCCGACGGTACGGATCAACGAGGTCGAGTCCAGCGGCGGCAGCCCCGGTGACTGGATCGAGCTCGTCAACACCGGGACCACCGCGGTCGACATCTCCAAGTGGGTGCTCAAGGACAACGACAACTCCCACTCCTACAAGGTCGCCAGGAACACCTCGCTGGCTCCGGGTGCCTTCCTCGCACTGGACGTCGAGTCTTCGTTCGGCCTGGGCAGCTCCGACTCCGCGCGGCTGTTCACAGCGGACGGCACCACCCTGGTCGATTCCTCCACCTGGACCGACCACGCGACCACTACCTACGGCCGCTGCCCGGACGGCACCGGCGCGTTCACCACCACGACCACCGCGACCAAGGGCGCGGCCAACGCCTGCGGCACCTCCGGCGGTGGCCGGCCCACCCATGGACCGTGGCCCGGCAACTCGGCGGTCACCATCGCGGACGCCTCCAACGTGTTCGGGGAAAACCTCAGCGGCCTGTCCTTCGAGAGCGCCGGCGTGCTCTGGGCGGTGAACAACGGGCCCGGCAAGCTGTACCGGCTCGTACCCGACGGCACGACGTGGCGTCCCGACCCGGCCGGCGGCTGGGCAGCGGGCAAGGCCCTGCACTACGCGAACGGCAGCGGCGACCCCGACGCCGAGGGCGTCGTCTTCACCCCCGACGGCCTGTTCGTCGCCACCGAACGCGACAACGGCAACGGCTCCACCAGCCTGCCGAAGATCCTCCGCTACGACACCGCCTCCAGCGCCTCCTCGCTGAACGCGACCGCCGAGTGGAACCTCACCTCCGACCTGCCCTCCCTGCCGGCCAATGCCGGACCCGAGGGCATCTCGTGGGTGCCCGACTCGTTCCTGACCGCGCACGGCTTCCGTGACGAGCACACCGGCGCCGTCTACGACCCGGCCTCCTACCCGGGCCACGGCAGCGGCCTGTTCTTCGCCGGCGTGGAGGCCAACGGCACCGTCCACGCCTACGCCCTGAACCTGTCCGGCGGCGGCTACACCCGCGTCGCCACCATCGCCAGCGGTTTCACCGGCGTGATGGACCTGGAGTTCGAGCCCGCCACCGGCCGCCTGTGGGCGGCGTGCGACGACACCTGCCAGGGTCAGACGTCGGCTCTCGACATCGACGCCCAGGGCAAGTTCACCGCGACCGCCGTCCACGACCGGCCCACGGGCATGCCCGACTACAACAACGAGGGCTTCGCCATCGCCCCCCAGTCCACCTGCACCGCGGGCCACAAGCCGGTCCTGTGGTCCGACGACAGCAACGACGGTGGCCACGCACTGCGCGCCGGCACCCTGGACTGCACCCCCTGACACCGGCTCCCACTCCTGACCCACCTGTGCCCCGGCGGTCTTCCGCCGGGGCACAGTGTTCGGACGGCGCGGCGCCTTGAGTACGCGTACTCATGTGTCCGCGCGGGAGAGCCACGAGAGTGGGAGGGAGAAGTGAGCAGGCGGGCGCGCGGGCGAAGCGGTACGCGGAAAGGGCGCGCATCCGCGCCCCGCGCAACACACCCTCGTTCCGGAGGAGCCCCGTGACGCTCACCTACGAAGAACTGGCCCGGGCGGCGGCCCTCATGCTCGCCTGCTTGATCGGCGCGCTCCTCCTCTGCGCAATCGCCGTCGTCATCACCGTGGCCCTCGCCGCCACGGTCGAAGAGCACACGAAGACCAGACGGCAACGGACCTCGCGCCGGCAGTCGGCCGCGAAGAGGCTCCGGCACTCCCCCGGCACGAGGTCGAGGAGGGCGAGCCCGCCCTCGGAGAAGAAGCCACCGCGGCCGTCCGGTACGTGAACCGGTCCGCCGCCGCCCCTCGGCCGCACCGCGCCGTCCTCGGCCGGCTGTGCCCCGGGAATTCCACGGCTGCGGTCGTATATCCCCCCTCCCCCTCCATAATTAGGTTAGGTTTACCTAAGAATGGGGGTTCGGGGATGCAGGACAAGGCGCGAGACCGAGCGCAGCAGGACGAGTGGGCCGACGAAGTACTGGCCTGGATGAGCTCCCAGGAGGAGATGGACCGGGCACTGCGCGACGCACTGCGCCGCACGCCCAGTCAGCGGGAGGAAACGATCGCCCGGATGGCGGACGCCCTCCGCGGCGCGGCCCAGGGACTGACCATCCCCGGGTGCGCGGCGGCGGCCGGCGTCCCCGAGCGGATCCTGTGCGAGTGGCTGGAGATCGACGCCAGCTTCGCCACGGCGCTCCGCGCCGCGCACGCACTGGCCGAGGCACACGGGCTGAGCCCTGGGGCGACGCCCACCCCGGCCGCGTTACAGCTGATGCTGAACGCGATCCGCAAAGGGGCCGCCTGGCCGGCCGCGGCGACCCTCGTGGGCATCTCCGTGCGCGGGTTCAACCGCCTGCGCGCCGAGGCGCCGCCGGTGGGGGCCCTGATCGCGGCGGCCCAGCGGGCGCGTTCGGTACAGGCCGGCGCGGGCCGGCGACGCAGACCCCCCAAGGCGGCGAGCCGCCGGGCCGGGTACCGGATCGTGCAGCTCGACGACCCGCTCCTGTCCCCCGACAGCCGACCGAACGACTCCGCGGGCGGGTTGAGCGACCGCGCCACGCACCGGGACTGAGTACCCGCTCGCACGAGCGCACTGCGCCCCTCGTCGAGCTCCGCCGCGCCCGTTCACCACCGGCGCTCCGCGCAGCGCCGGTGACAAGGAGATCCAGCCGTGGGCCCTGTGACCATCGATCCGTATCCCATGCCCACCCAGGACCTCGTGCCGCACTCCGTGGCACCTTGGTCCGTCGACGCCGACCGGGCCGCTCTGCTGATACACAACATGCAGAACCACCTGCTCCGGCCCTTCCCCCGCGATCGTTCACCCCTGGTGGACCTGATCGGAAACATCACCGACCTGCGCAGGTCCGCGTGGCGGCTCGGCCTCCCGGTCGTGTTCAGCACCGTACCGGCGGGCGAACGCCCCGAACAGCGCGGCCTCGCGGCCGAGATGGAGACCGAACCGGTGGCGGCGGACCGCGACGTGTCGATCACGCAGCAGCTGACCCCGCGCCGGGGAGAGCACGTGATCGCCACCGCGCGGCACAACGCCTTCCTGCGCAGCCACCTGGAGCGCATCCTGCGCACCTCGGGCCGGGACCAGCTGATCCTGTGCGGTGTCTTCGCCCACTCCGGTGTGCTGCTCACCGCGGCGGACGCGTTCATGAACGACATCCAGCCGTTCGTCGTCGCCGACGCGGTGGCGGACACCTCCGCGGAGGAGCACGCGCTCGCCCTGCGCTGGACGGCCGCGCGGGGCGCCGTCGTCCACACCACCACGACCCTCATCGACGGACTGGAAGCCTGAATGACGACCGCACACCTCACCCCATGAGCGGACAGGCGGCGCCCCGGGCGCGCACACTCATCGAGGCCCTGCCGTGGCTGGAGCCGTTCCAAGGACGCACGGTCGTGGTCAAGTTCGGCGGCAACGCCATGGTGAACGAGGAGCTCAAGGCAGCGTTCGCCCAGGACGTGGTGTCCTTGCACTACGCGGGGCTCCGGCCTGTCGTCGTGCACGGCGGCGGCCCCCAGATCAGCGCGATGCTCGAACGGCTCGCGCTGGAGGTCCGGTTCGCGGCGGGACTGCGGGTGACGACCCCCGCGGTGATGGACGTCGTCCGCATGGTGCTGGCCGGGCAGGTCCAACGGGACATCGTCGGCCTGATCAACCGTCACGGGGCCTTCGCCGTGGGGTTGACCGGCGAGGACGCCCGCACCCTGTCCGCCGTCCGGCGGCCGGCCGTGGTGGACGGCGCCGAGGTGGACATCGGCCTGGTGGGCGACGTCGTGCACGTCGACCCCGACACCGTACGGGGCTGCTGGAACGCGGCCGCATCCCCGTGATCTCCCCCATCGCCCGGGGAGCGCACGACGACAGCGTCTACAACATCAACGCGGACCTCGCGGCGGCCGCCCTCGCCGAGGCGCTGGACGCCGAGAAGCTGGTGATGCTCACCGACGTCGCGGGCGTCTACGCGGACTGGCCGCACAGCACGGAGATCATCGACCGGCTCACGGCCGGTGAACTGGCGGAACTGCTGCCCTCCATGACAGGCGGCATGGTGCCCAAGATGGAGGGCTGCCTGCGCGCGGTGCGCTCCGGGGTACGGATGGCGCACGTCCTGGACGGCAGGGTTCCGCACGCCTTGGTCCTGGAAGCCTTCGCCGACGAGCACACCGGCACCACGGTGGTGCCCGACGGCCCGCCGGACGAGGAGCACCTCCCCCACCGAACCGGGTGAGAGCCGGCCTACCCCGGCCCTCACCCCACCCCATCCCATCCCGGAGCCGCTACGACCCCGGGGCCTTCCGTGTACCCAACTCCATTCACCAGCACTTGGGTTGGTGCGGTTCGAGACAGTCACGGGTCCGACTTGACAGCTTCCGACCTGTCAGAGATGTTAGGCCAGCCTTACCTAACTGAATGGGGTAGGACCGAGGAAGGATGGGCATGTCCGCACCGCACGCGAGCTCCACCCCCGGGGACGCTCTCCCGGACATCAGGGACCTGGTGGGCATCGGCTTCGGGCCGGCCAACCTGGCCCTGGCGATAGCGATCCGGGAGCACAACGGCCGACGCGCCCCCGCCGAGGCGATCCGGGCCTCGTTCATCGAGCGCCAGGACGACTTCGGATGGCACCAGGGCATGCTCCTCGAAGGGGCCACCATGCAGGTCTCCTTCCTGAAGGACCTGGTGACGATGCGCGATCCGGGGAGCTCCTTCAGCTTCCTGCACTACCTGCAGGACCGGGACCGGCTGGCCGACTTCATCAACCAGAAGTCCTTCTTCCCCACCCGCCTCGAGTTCCACGACTACTTCCGCTGGTGCGCCGCTCCCTTCGGCGGGCTGGTCGACTACGCCACCGAGGCCGTCGAGGTACGCCCGGCAGGCCCGCCCGGCGCCGCGGACCAGCTGGACGTCATCACCAGGCCCACGTCCGGGACCGGGCCGCAGCGCGCCACCCGCACCCGCAACCTCGTGCTGGGGACCGGGCTGCGGCCCCGCGTCCCGGACGGGATCAACACCGGCCCGCACATCTGGCACAACCGCGACCTGCTGCACCTCGCACCGGAACTGACGGTCCGTCCCCATCGCCGGTTCGTCGTCGTCGGCGCCGGTCAGTCCGCCGCCGAGACCGCCGACCACCTGCACCGCACCTTCCCGGACGCCGAGGTCTGCGCCGTGTTCACCCGGTACGGGTACAGCCCGGCCGACGACAGCCCGTTCGCCAACCGCATCTTCGACCCGGCCGCCGTCGACGAGTTCTTCAGCGCCCCGGAGGAGGTCAAGCAGCAGCTCCTCGGCTACCACGCCAACACCAACTACGCGGTGGTGGACGGTGATCTGATCGAGCAGCTGTACCGGACCGTCTACCAGGAGAAGGTCGCCGGCACCGAACGGCTGCGCATCCTGAACGCGACCGCCCTGACCGCCGTGGAGGAACTCCCCGACGGGGCACGGGCCGTGGTGCGCTCCCTCACCACGGGAGAGACCCTCACCCTCGACTGCGACGCGGTGGTGCTGGCCACCGGCTACCGGCCCACCGAGCCGGCCGAGCTGCTCGGCGACCTGGCCGGGGAGTGCCTCACGGACGGGCAGGGCCGACTGCGCGTGGGCCGCGACCACCGGGTGGAGACCACCGACCGCGTCCGGGCCGGCATCTACGTCCAGGGCGCCGCCGCCGAGCACACCCACGGCATCACCGCCTCCCTGCTGTCCACGCTGGCCGTGCGCTCGGGCGAGATCTGCGACTCCCTGCTGCTGCGCGTCGCCGAGCGCGAGGTGCGGGCCGCTCTGGCGACCAGGGCGGCGGCCGCCGCCGAGGGCGTACCCGCCCACCGGGGCTGAGCGGCCGTGCCGCGCACGGATCCCCCCGCGGCGGCCGGGCCCGCCGGACTCACGGCGGCGCAGGCGCACATCCTGGCGGCGCAGAACGCGGATCCCTCGTACGCCGGCCACAACGTGGGCCAGTACATCGAGCTCGTGGGCCCGCTCGACACGGCGGCGCTCGACGAGGCCGTGCTCCGCACCTTCGACGAGGCTCCCTGGCTCCGCTCCCGGCCGATGCCCCGGGGCGGCCTGCCGCGCCTGGACACCTCCGCGGCCGCCGACCCGATGGGTGCCGCCGTCGCTCTCGTACGCGACCAGCTCGCCTGCCCGCCCCGGCCCGAGCTGCTCGCCGACCCGGCGGGCACCGGCGTCGCACCCGACCTCACCGGCGCGCTGCTCGTCAGGGTCGGCCCCGAACACCATCTGCTGGTGCAGTACTTCCACCTGCTGGCGGTCGACGGGTACGCAGTGGCGCTGCTGAGCCGACGGATCGCCGAGGTCTACACGGCCCTGGTGGACGGCCGTCCGCCCGGCCCGACCCCCTTCGCGCCGGTCTCCGTACTGGTGGACGCGGACCGCGCCTACACCGGCTCGGCGGCGCAGGCCGCGGACCGGCGGTACTGGACGGGGCGGTACGCCGACCGCCCCACGCCCGTGTCCCCCGCCGGACGGGCGGCACCGGCCCAGGACACCGCGCGGCGGCACACCGTGCACCTCGGCGCGGCGGACAGCGCGGCCGTCCGCGCCACCGCCCGCTCCGCGCGCGTCACCTGGGCCGAGGCCGTGCTCGCCGCGACCGCGGTGCGGTTGACCGCGCAGGCCGGCGTGCGCGAGGCCGTGCTCGCCGTGTACGTGGCGGCGCGGACCGGCCCGGGAACGCTACGGGTGCCCGCGACGGCGGTGAACGTCCTGCCAGTGCGGCTGCCGGTCCGGGGGGCGGACACCTTCCGGTCGCTGCTGCGCGCGGCGGCCGGTGAGCTGACCCTGCTCCGCCGTCACCAGCGGCTGCGCGGCGAGGAGCTGGCGCGCGAGCTGTGGCCGGAGCACGGGGGCGGCCGTGTCCCCGGGCCGCTGGTCGACCTGCGGCCGTTCGAGACGGAGCTGGACTTCGGCGCAATCCCCGGCCGGGTCGTCAGCCTTGCCTCAGGGCCGGTCGACGACCTGGCCGTGTCCGCCGCGGCGGGCCCCGGCGGCCGGCTGCGGCTGGACTTCGACATGAACCCGGCGCTCTACGAGGAGGGCGAACCGGCCCGGTTCGCCGCCCTGTTCACCGAGGACCTGGCGGCGCTCTGCCGCGCCCCCGACGTACCGGTCGCCACCCTGCGGACCTCCCCCGTCCACCCCTGATCCCCTGCCCGAACCGACCGTGCCGGTCATCGACCAAGGAGAGACACCATGGCCACCAACCCGTTCGAGGACGACGACGCCCGCTACTTCGTGCTCGTGAACGCCGAGAACCAGCACTCGCTCTGGCCCGCCTTCGCGCAGGTGCCCGCGGGCTGGACCGTCGTGCACGGCGAGGACAGCCGGGAGGGCTGCGCCGCGTACACGGAGACGCACTGGACCGACATGCGACCCGCCGGCCTGATCGCCAGGAGCTGATCCCGGGGGCCCTCCGGGGCCGGCCGGTACGAAGCCGTGCCGGTCGGCAGCGGCCCCCGGCGGCCACCGCCTGAGGCCGTGCCCCGCTCCCCCTGAGCCCCACCCCGCTCCCCCGGGGGCGGGGCTCAGGGCTGTTCCAGATAGCAGGCCAGGGTGGCACGGCTGTGCCGCAGGCCCTCGATGCGCGCGTCCATGGCGGCCAGTTCCGCGTCGAGGACGGACCGGATCTCCTCGCACCAGGCGAAGCGCACCCCCTCGCCCCGCACGCACGGCAGCACCGAGCGGATCACCTCGGTGGACAGGCCGGCCGCGAGCAGGGCGCGCACCTTGCGCACGGCGGCCACGGAGTCCGCCGTGTAGTCGCGGTATCCGTTCGGGCCGCGCTCCGCGTCGAGCAGCCCCTGCGCCTCGTAGTAGCGCAGCAGCCGGGAGCTGACGCCGGTGCGCCGGGACAGTTCGCCGATCAGCATGTGCCGTACCTCTGCGTCCGGTTGACCTTCACATTGATGTCAACGTCTGACGTCGCCCCTGCCGGCGGGCATTCCGCCGGCCCGACCGCGCACCGCTGGAGTGATGTTCATGTCCGACGACCGCTCGTTCCTCTTCGTCCTCGGCAGCTCCCTTTCCGAGGGGAACACCGAGATCCTCGCGCGGCAGGCCGCCGAGCAGTTGCCCGCCGGGACCCGGCAGCACTGGGTGGACCTGGCCGGGTCGGACCTGCCGGACTTCCAGGAGCGGATGGCGGGCCGGACCCTGTGGGGCGTGACGGCCATGGCGGACCACGACGAGGCCCGCGCCGAGGGGCTGGTGACCAGCCTGCACCACACCGCGGCCTACATGCGGATGCACTTCGGCGGGGTACTGCTCGGCAACGGCTCCCGACCGGGCCAGGTGCGCGACGACGAGCGGGCGGCGATCCGCGCCAAGGCCTTCTTCGCCCAGGACGCGCCCCTGGCGCGATTCCCGTAGGGGTCCACCGCTTCGGGGGTCAGCCGGTGGTGGCCCGGGGGACGAGGCGGGTGCCGCACCAGCTGCAGTACCGGGCGTCGGCCTCGATGGCGTGCCGGTGGCACTGCTCGCAGACGAGGTGGAGCGGGCACTGCGGTGTGCGGGGTTCGGTGCGGGGCGGCCGGCCGATGGCCATGCCGGCCCGTCTGCGGTGCGCGGTGAGGAACACCAGTCCCTCGGGGCCGGCGCGGAGCGAGCGGGCGGAGCCGCGCGGCAGCAGGGTGAGGGAGCCGGGTACGACGTCCACCTCGGCGCCGTCCAGGGTCAGGGAACCGCCGCCCTGTACGACCGTGAGCAGGACGTCCACCTCGGGCTCCCGGTGTACGGCGATCTGGCCGCCGGGCAGCAGGCGCACCAGATTCGCGTCGAGTTGTCGGCCCTTGTGCCGTAGTCGCCACAGGGCGCCGCTCTGGCCGTCCGCGGCGGCCTCGACCAAACCCGTGACCGTGACACCCACGGCTTCCCGCTCGACCACCACATGTCCTTCCCGCGTGTTCGGCCGCTCTGCCGACCTCGTGATCGCCCATGAGATCACTTCGGTAGGTGTCCGCACCAACCACCGGGGTACGCAGCGGTCGCCCGAGCGTCAGGACGTGTGCCGCTCGGCCCGCCCGACGCGGCGGAACGGCCGGTCCTCCCCCACAGGCTGACACCCTTCGGGTCCGGGCGAAGGCGGGTTGGGGAGGCACACCACCCGTTGGGGTCAAGATCTGCCGGGTCACGGGTCTGTCCCGGCGCACGACGACTCGTAGGGGTGCCCAGGAGCGACGGAAACCGCCGTACCGGCCGGTCGCAGGCGCGCCCCGGGCGGCTGCGGGCGTGTCGGGTTCGTCGGTACGTGTAACAGGAAGGTACGGGTGGGCGGCCGGGTGGAACGGCGGTACGGGCCGGGCGACTCCTGTTGATCGGAGATGCTCTCCCGTACCGACCCGTGCCGACCCGTACCGACCGCCCGCACCTCCCACCGTCCGATCGATCCTGAGGAAGAAACGATGCGCGTTCACCAGCTGACCCTCGCCACCGTGGCCGTCGCCGCGAGCCTTTCGCTCACGGCCTGCCAGAACGGTGACGACGGGGCGGCGCGGAGCACCCCGTCGGCTTCGACCACCGCGTCCGCCCCGTCCGGCGCTGCCTCGCCTTCGGGGGGCGGTTCGGATCAGGGCGGCGGGAAGCCCTCGCAGGGGACGGGCTCCGACGGGAAGGGTACGGCCGGCGCCGGGACCGGCTCCGACGCGAGCGGCAAGGTCGGCAAGTGCCGGACCGACGAGCTGGCGATCACGGCGGCGGAACGCACCATCGGCGGCGACGAGAACGGCACGGTCGCGGTGACGCTGAAGAACCGCGGTACCCGGGACTGCACGATCTCCGGGTACGCGGGCGTCGACCTGAAGACCGACTCGGGCTCGCTGTCCGCGCAGCGCACGGGGCAGCAGGCCGACACGGCCGTCCTCAAGAAGGGTGGGTCGACCTACTTCGGCATCAGCTACCCGCTCAACACCTCGGGCGGCTCCGGCGTCCGCGTCACGGGGCTGGTGGTGACTCCGCCGGACGAGACCAGGTCGGTCACCCTCGCCTGGCCGGGCACCGGCACGCTGCCGGTCACGGAGGGCGGCGGCGCCCCGGTGAAGGTCGGCCCGGTGGGAAGCGCCGGCCAGGGCGGCTGATCCGGACGCCCCGTGGGCGGTCGAGCAGCTCGCCCCGCTCCTCGCGAAGGCCCTCCGCCGGGGCCCGTCTCCTGGAGGAGGCGGGCCCCGGCGCGTACCGGACGTCGTCAGTGGTGCCAGGCGTGGCCTCCGGTGTTGTGGATGAACCGCTGCAGGACCTTGAGCGTGATGACGTACTCCTCGTCCGGGATGTCCCGGTGGCGCTCCTGCCACAGCTGCGCCTGAGTCGCGGCCACCCGGGCGTGGAAGTTTTCTCCCTCGCCCGTGAGTTCGAGGCGTCCGTCCGCGTCCTGCGTGACCCAGCCGCGGCCGATGGTGGCGTCGATCTCCTCGTCGAGGTCGTCGACCCCCGCGGCCGCGTAGCCGCCCAGCACCCCGGTCACCCCGTCGCGGCTCGGCGGCACCTCGGCCCGCGCGATCCGGTCCAGGATCCATGCCTGCGGCTGGGTGGTGCCGATTCCGGCGAGGACGGCCCTGATCCGGGTGACCACCGCGTCGGAGGCGGCCCAGCTCCAGTAGCCGATGGGCTGGCGAACCAGTTCGGCGTCGTTGTGCGAGTACTCCATGGCGGATCCGCTCCGTTCGCTCACTTCGAGATCACCTGCGCACAACACCGTAGGATCTCAAGCTCACTTGAGGTCCAGTCCTGATGGCGCGCGGGGTGGCAGTGCCGTGGTCCGCGGGTTGGATCCGGGGCCGGATCTGCCGGACGGATGTGAAGGACACGGCCACCCCGAGGGCGCGGACCGGCTGTGGGTGATCGGCGACGAGACGGCGCTGCCCGCGATCGGCCGGCGGCACCGGCCGGTGGACCGGGGTTCCGCGTGTGCGGACGCACGTCACCGGCTACTGGCGGCGGGCCGAGGTCGCGCACGGCCGGCTCCACGAACTGACCGACCCGGCGCCGGGGCTCGCGATCCGCGTGGCCGTCATCCTGGGCCCGGTGGCGGAGGACGGGTACCGGCTCACGCCGGTGGGCGAGGAACTGGTCGAGGACGACCACTCGTCGGAGGAGTACGACCTGCGCGGCGCCCGGGCACGGCGGGGCTCGCCGAGCGGCTGCGCTCGGGTGCGAACGGCTGCCGGACGGCGTCCGGCGAGACGCCGGCGGAGGCTCTGCGCACCGATGTGCGCCTCGGTGGTTCGGCCCCGTACCGCGATCGAGGACGAGGCCCGCGGGGTCTCGACCGGGGTGGCCGGCGCCTGATGCTGGTCGGCGGTGGGCGTCCTCGGCGCGTCGGGCAGCGGTGCCTGCACGGTCGTGGGCGCGCTCGTCAAGGAGTTCACCGGGCTGTGCTGGCCGTCCTGGGTGGGCGGATCCTCGATCCGGAGGTGCTGCCGCGGGTGGAACTCGTACCGCAGACCCACCCGGTGCCGTCCGGTGCGGGGACGCTGCTGCTGTGCCGGCTGCTGGATTGGCTGCCGGACGAGGGCACCGTGCTGACCCTGGCCGAGGCGGCGGCTCGCGGGCCGTGCCTGTCGTGACGTCGGCCGGGACCGCCGCCTGGGGGTGCTCGCCGCGGCCGCCTGACCCTGCCCTCGAGGGGACGCGGCGTACGGCATGGGCGTGGCCGGTCTGTGCGACGCTGTGGTCATGATGTCCGAGATCACGGCCGCGGCCTGGGCCGGGCAGCAGGTCGCCGCGGTCCGCGACGACCCCGCCGGGCGGATGGCCTTGATGGAGCGCTGCTATTACGGGCCGTTCGGCAAGGCGCCCCGGCACCTGCCGTTCCGCCGGGCGGCGATGTCGTTCATGCGCTGGCAGGTGCGGCGGGGCGTGCTGCAGCCGGCGTTCGCCGACCGGCCCGGCAGTCCGTGGTGGCGGGCGGTGAACGAGCGCATCCTTCGTGACGGCTGCGAGGCGGTGGGCCTGAGCGGCGGGCTTCCCGGGCCCGCCTCCTCGCGCGCGGCCGACCACTGGCTGTCCTTCGCCGACCACCCCACGGCCCGGGCCTGGTACCGGGCGCACAACGGGAGCGTGGTCGCCGCCTACCTCGAACACCGCGACCTCGCGGAGGCGGAGAACGAGACCGAGCGGTTCTTCATGAACGTCGTCCTCTGCCGCGTCCTCTACGCGCACGCCCTGGTCGCGGCCCCGCGTATCGCCCTCGGCCGGCTGCGTCCGCTCGCCCCGTTCCTCGGCGATCCGAGGGTGGAGATGACCGGGATCTTCTTGCAGCTGTCCCGGGTGCTCCCCGACGAGTACCCGCTCCACGACACGGTGCGGTCCTACCTCGACAGGGAGATCGGATTCGGCCGCATGCTCGACTTCGGGGTGATCGCGCCGAGACTGCAGCAGCTGTACGAGTGGTCGGCCCACGAGCTCGAAGCGCCCGGCCTGCTGGACTGCGTCCGCGACGGATCCCCGGTCTACGCATGGCCGTTCGCCGACCGGGACGTGTGGCGGCCGCCGGATTCCTTCGTCCTGCGCGTGATCCACCGGGCGCTCCCGCCGGAGCGGCACACGCCGTACCGCTGACGGACGCCCGGCCGGAACTCCCGCCGGCGGTCCTTCGCGCCTCGCCCGGGGCGGGCCGCCTGCTCCCGCCCCGGGGAGGCGTCGCCGGGTCAGCTCCGTCGGGCGGCGGGGTACGGTGCGCCCGCCCGGCGGGCGTGCAGCACATGCGCGTCCAGCGGCAGGGGCCGGTGGCCGACGAGATGGAGGCCCGCCTCGGCGAACAGGCGCGCGTAGTGGTCGGCGCGGCGTTCGCGGCCTCCGACGTTGCACAGCATGTGCAGGTCCCAGGCGGTGGCCAGGGAGGGGGAACCGTCCGCGGGCAGAAGACGTTCCACGACGAGCAGGTCCGCGTGCTCGGGCATCGCGCGGACGCAGTGGCGCAGGATCTCGCGGCAGCGGTCGTCGTCCCAGTCGTGCAGGACGCGGGAGAGGACATAGACGTCGCCGCCGGGCGGCACGTCGGCGAAGTCGCCCGTGCGATAGTCGCAGCGCGCGCCGCAGCCCGCGGCGTCGAGGAGCCGGCGGGCGGCTTCGACGGCGTGCGGGCGTTCGAGGAGGACACCGCGCAGGCGCGGGTGTGCGGTGAGGACGCGGCCGAGGAGCTCCCCGTTCCCTCCGGCGACGTCCACGACGGTCGCGGCCGAGGGTGCCTGGGCCGCGGCGGTGATCACCGGGTGGGCGGGCAGCGGCCGGAACATCCGTGAACTCGCGGCCATGGACCGGTCGAAGAGGGCGGCGAGTTCGCCATCGCGGGCGAAGTGGTCGAAGTGGTTCTCGCCGAAGAGGTGGTCGAACGCCGGCTGCCCGGTCCGCACGGCATGGTCGAGGCCGCCGAAGGAGCGGTAGAACGGGTCTCCGTACATCAGTGCCAGCGGTCGCATGGACCCGGGCGTGTCCGCGCGCAGCAGGGCCCCGAGTTCGGTCAGGCGGAATCCGTCCTCCTCGTTCTCCTGGCCGGGGTCCTGGGTGACGGCGCCGAGCATGGCGAGGTAGCGCAGGAGTACGCCCAGACCCCGCGGGTGGCTGCCGGTCAGCCGGGCGAGGTCCTCGGTGCGGCAGGGGGTGCGGGGGTCCATGACGTCGGGCAGGCCCAGCCGGGCGAACGTGGCGAGTGCCTGTGTGGTCCACGCGCCGGTGAGGAGGTGGAGGAGCGTTTCAGCGGGCTGTCGCGCGTCATGGCGGGGGTGGTCCAGGTGGGCGGCGAGGGTGTCCCGGTGGTCGCCCCGTGCGTAGAGCTCCAGGCGCTCGTAGGCGCAGGCGGCGTCGGGGAGGGTGAAGTAGAGGACGGTGCCGTCCTCGTGCGGGTTGTAGCCGCCGCCGTCGGGCCGCGCGCCGTGCCGGGCGAGGATGGCGCACAGGCCGCGCAGGGCCAGCGGCTCGGGGTGCTCGACCTCGAAGGCGAGGTGCGCCTCGTGCCGGCGGGTGCGTTCGTAGGCCGCGATCGGTTCCAGGTCCGAGTGCGGGGGCACCGTCAGGGCGAACACCTCGACCGCGCGCCGTTCACCGTCGGAGCCGAGCACCTGCGGGCGCAGGATCCGGACGTCGAGGTCGGCCGGGTCGCGCCGGTGGCGGCGGGCGAGGCGTTCGCGGACCACCACGCTGGGGTGGGAGGGGGTGTCCACGGCCAGTCCGCAGTCGGCGAGTTGGTTCCGCAGGCCGTCCGCGTCCGGCGGGAAGAGCAGCAGCCCGGCGTGGGCGAACCGGCAGTGCCCGGCCAGCGCCTGCAGGTCCGGGCCGCCGAGGCCGGGCAGCAGGAGCGGGAGCAGGGCGGCACTGTCGTGCTCGCGGACGAACCGGGCCGCCGCGCGCAGGCAGGCGGTGTCGTCCAGGAGCAACGTTTCGTCGGGGAGGGTCGTCGTCATCGTGGGGGTGTCCTCGGGCCGGTACGGGGCTGGGCAGGGCAGGGCGAAGCGGTGGGGAGGGGGTGGGGCAAGGTGGGAGCGGTGAGGCGGGGTAGCGGTACGGGGGCGGGCCGCCGCGGCGGTCACACGCCGACGTAGTTCTCGGCGAACCAGTCCTGGTGGATGCGCGAGGTACGCAGCGAAGCGAGCCGGGACCGCTGCAGGGCGGCGTGGAAGAACGATCCGCCGTCCTGGTCCCGGTCGGGGGTCGCGTGCAGGAGCCGGGTCATCCACCCGGTGAACTCCTGCGCCCGCCAGATGTGCGCCAGGCACCGGTCCGAGTAGCTGTCGAGTCCTGCCGTGTCGCCCCGGGAGAGGGCGTCGGCGAGTGCTTCGGCCAGGATCTCGGCCTCCAGGACCGCGAGGTTGGCGCCCTTCGCGGCGGCCGGGGCGAGCAGGCTCGCCGCGTCGCCCGCCAGGAAGAGCGGGCCGTGGCGCAGTGGTTCGACGACGTCGCAGGTGAGGTCGAAGACCCCGCGTTCCAGGAGTCTGCCCCGGCGCAGCGGGCCGTGGTCCGCTGCGCGCATCCGGACGTCGAGCTCGTCCCAGACGCGCTGCTCGGACCAGGCGTCGGCGGGCGTGCCGCGCTGCCACTGGAGGTAGTAGCGGGTGACGTCCGAGGTGCGGGCCATGTGTCCGGCGAAGCCTTGGTCGTGGATGGCGTAGCCGACGGCGTCCAGACTCGCGGGGGCCTCGGCGAGCAGGCCGAGCCAGGTCACCCCGTGGTCGTACCGGTGGTGGCGGACGGCGCCCGGCGGCAGCGAGCGGCGGGCCGCCCCGTACCGGCCGTCGCAGCCGGCGACGTACCGGGCGGTCCACCGGGTGGGCCGGCCGTCGGGCTCGCGTGTCGTGACGGACGGCCGGGTGCCGTCGGTGCCGTGCACGGCGAGCGCCTCGGTGCGGAAGCGGATGCGTCCGCCGAGGCCGAGGTAGTGGTTCAGGAGGTCCGTGACCAGGTTCTGCTGCGGGTAGACGTGATGCTGCCCGCCCTGGCCGAGGGCACCGTAGTCGAGGCGGAACCGGCCTTCCTCCGTGCGGAACTCGCACGTGCCGTGGCGGTGGCCGTGCCGGTGCAGGCCGTCGGCGAGGCCGTGGCGGTCCAGGATCCGCACGGTGTTCGGGGCGAGGAACCCCGCGCGGGCCCGGGTCTGGACATGGGTGCGGGAGGCACGCTCCAGGATGACGCAGTCGATCCCGGCGGTGTGCAGCAGGATTCCGAGAACGAGCCCGGCGGGTCCGGCTCCGAGGACGACCACATCGGCTGATTCCCATAACGTGCGAGAGGTCTGACTTTCCGTCATAGCGGGTGCAGCATAAGCATGCGAAGATCCACACACCTACCTGAATCATCCCTAGGCGGGAATAGAGTGACAATCGCCCTGGGCACTCCTGCCGGATCACAGCGGGGCCGGGACCCGCTTCCGCAGCGGGTCGGTGGTGCGCTCCGGGCGTGCGAAGGCGGGCGCACTCTCCCGCACGCTCCGGCGCATGCCAGGCCGTCGGACCCCTTGCCACGGGGCCTCGGTCATCGGATGCGTCGGCCGCCTGGCCGGTCCCTCCCCCTTTTCCCGAGCGTGGCAAAACATTGCCGGCATGCGAGGGCGAGCCCGCCCATAAGGCAGACGGACAACGGGAGCGCAATGCGATATGCGGAACATCGGAATGCATGCCATACGGTCGGCCGTCATGGGTTCAGCCGCAGGGCCATGACTCACCAAGTAAGTCAAGACTTTCCTTTCGGGGGACCTTGATCATATGGTATGGCTCGAATCGAAGGAGCCCCCTGTTGTCGAAAATGAATGGTCCCGTCGTGCGTGCGCTTGAATCGGAGCGGGATTATGTGTCCTCCTTATATGAGTTGCTCGCCGAGCGGATTTCCGAGGCGCGAGCACACCGAGCGGGTGTGCTGAAGGCCCCGGCGGAAAGCGCCGGTGAGGCATACGAGAGAGAAATCGCCGCCGAGCGTCTGGCCAAGGAAATCGGCCGGCTGGAGGGCGCCGAGAAAGGGCTGGTCTTCGGGCGCATCGACTGGACGGACGGCACGGGCCTGCACATCGGGCGGATAGGACTGCACACGGAGGAGGATGACCTGCCTCTGCTCGTGGACTGGCGCGCGAACGCGGCGCGGCCCTTCTACGAGGCGACACCGGTCCACCCGATGGGCCTGCGGCGGCGCCGGCACCTGCGCCTCCAGGAGCGCACGGTCGTCTCGGTGAGCGACGAACTGCTGGACGGGACCGCCCCGACCGACGAGGACGTCGTGGGGGACGGCCCGCTGACCGAGGCTCTGTCGGCACGGCGTACGGGCAGCATGCAGGCGGCCGTCGCGACGCTGCAGGCCGAGCAGGACGAGATCGTCCGTTCCGCCCACCGCGGGGTAACCGTGGTGCAGGGCGGGCCCGGCACCGGCAAGACGGTGGTCGCCCTGCACCGGGCGGCCTATGTCCTGTACGCGTTCCCGCGCGCCGCGCAGGAGGGTGTCCTGGTCGTGGGCCCGAACGCCCGGTTCCTCGACTACATCTCCCAGGTCCTTCCCTCGCTCGGAGAGAACGACGTCGTTCTGGCGACCTGCCGGGAACTGGCCGGAGTGTCGACGGACGCGGTGGACCCCTTCGATACGGCCCGTCTCAAGGGCAGCTCCGACCTCGCCGACGCCTTGGCCGGCCTGCTGCGCGTACACCAGGCTCCCGCCGGTGACTTCACCGTGCGGGTCGGACAGGAACTGGTTCACCTCTCCGGCGAGGAAGTCGCCACGGCACGCGTCGCCGCCGTGGCAGCCGTACCGGGGCACAACCCCGCGCGCCAGGTGTTCAAAGAGCTCTTGATCGATGCCGTCACCGACGCGATGCAACGGGACATGGGCGACCTCTTGGAGCAGATCGACGCCGATACCGAAAGGATGACGGGCATCGACCTCGACCGGTTCACGGGAGCCGCCCAGCGCCGTGCCGAAGGTGCTGCCGATGCGGGTCCGGCCCACGAGCTGGACCTGGACGCCATCCGGGCCGATCTCCTCGACGACGCCGGCGTCGACCGGGCGGTCGAGGTGCTGTGGCCGCGGTTGACACCCGGTGACCTCGTGAAGGCGCTCCTGACGAACACCGGCGCTCTCGCCGAGCACCTGCCCCGCCTGAGCGCGCAGGAGCGGTCCCTTCTGCTGGGTGGGCCGGACGACCCGTGGACCGATGCCGATGTGCCGTTGCTGGACGAGGCGGCGAGCCTGGTCGACGGTCCCCCCGAGCGGACGTACGGGCACGTCGTCGTCGACGAGGCGCAGGAACTGACCTCCATGCAGTGGCGGATGATCGTCCGACGCTGCCCGGCAAGGGCGATGACGCTGGTGGGTGACTTCGCCCAGGCAGGCCCGGTCACGACAGCACGCGACTGGAAGGGAGCACTGAGCCCCCACGTCGGACCGCGGTTCGAACTGCACGACCTGACCGTCAGCTACCGCACCACGCAGGAGATCCTGGAGAGCGTCCGGGACCTGCTCACCCGGATCGCTCCGGACCAGAAGCCCACACGGTCACTGCGAAGCGGTGAGATCCCTCGCACCGTGACCGCACCTCCGGACGGGCTGGTCGCCGCCGTCGTCTCGGAACTCCGCGCCCAGAGCACCGCGCACCCGGGCGAGCTTCTGGGAGTGATCTGCGCGGACACCAGGGTGAGCGAGCTGACGGCCCAGGGCATCGCTCACCACGCACGCATCGTGCCGGCGTCCGAAGCACGCGGCCTGGAATTCGACGGGGTCGTCGTCGTGGACCCCGAGGACATCATCACGGCCCGCCCCGGTGGGGAAAGGGACTTGTACGTAGCCCTGACCCGGGCCACCAAGCGCCTCTGCACCATCACCGTCCGGCCCGCCTGACGACTCGGCGCCCGCGTCGTCACCCGTCGAGGGCGGAACGCCCCCGCGTGACCACGCTCCACGCCGGCCCCCGGTCCGGCCCCCGGTCCGGCCCCCGCTCCGACAGCCCGTCCAGCGCGGCCCGCGCGGCGACCTCGCCCTCCTCGTAGGCGTTGGCCCGGGCCTCCCGGATGGCCTCGTGGAGCTGTCGTGCGGCCTCGCCGGTCCGTCCGACGGCGGCCAGCGCCTCACCGTGCAGGGTGCGCAGGACCACCCGGCGCGGGGCCGCCAGCGGAGGCGCGGCGAGAGCGAGCCCGCGGGCCGCGTGTGCGGCGGCTCGGGCCGGGGCGCCGACCGACAGCAGGTGCTGGGCGAGGTGTTGGTGCGCCAGGGTGACGGTCTCGGTGAGACCCTCCCGCTCGGCGAGGGCGAGGGCGTCGGCCAGCAGGCCGCCGGGCCGCTCGCGGTCTCCGTACCGCATGAGCGCGACGGCCAGGTTGATCCGGGCGACCGCCTCCCCGGCGACGTCACCCGCCCGTACGGCGAGATCCGGGGCCCGCTCCAACCGCGTCAGGGCCTCCTCGGGCCTGCCCTCCTCGGACAGCACCCAGCCGAGCAGCGCCGACGCCCGGGACTGGGCCGCGGGATCACCGTCGAGTTCCGCGGACGCCAGGCCCTGTTCGAGCAGCGGCACCCAGCCGTCGCGGACCTGCCACACGATGAGCGGCCACTGGAGCAGGACCAGCCGCCAGGCCCGGTCGTGGTGGCCGGCCGCGACGGCGGCCTCGACCGTTGCCCGCAGGGTGCCGCGTTCGGCGGAGTACCAGGCGAGCGCACTCGTCCGGTCGGCGAAGCGGCGGATCTCGTCCGAGCGCCGGGCCCCGGGCGGGAGCGCGCAGCACGGCTCGCCGCCGGGCTCCGCGGCCGCGCACGCCCCGAGCAGGGTCTGCACCCAGTGGTCGAGCAGCCGGAGCAGCCCGGCGGGTTCGTGATCGGGTGCCAGGCTGCGGGCGAACAGGCGCACCAGATCGTGCAGCACGTAGGACTGCGGGCCCGTCTCGACGACCAGCTGGGCCGCGGCCAACTGGTCCAGCGCCAGGGCGGCCTGGGGTGGCGGGCAGTCGGCGAGCGCGGCCGCCGTGCAGGTGTCGAGCGTGGCACCGGTGTGCGGGCCGAGGTGGTGGAAGAGCCGCCGCGCCGGTTCGGGCAGATGCCGCAGGCTGAGGCCGAGTGCCGCGGCGACGCCGGTGTCCTCCGCTTCGAGCAGGTCCAGCCGGTACTGCTCGTCGGCGAGTTCACCGGCGAAGGAGGCCAGGCCCTGGTGCGGACGGGTGGCGAGCCGGGCGGCGGCGACGCGCAGCGCGAGGGGCAGTCCGTCGCACAGACCGGCCAGTCGTGCGGCGGCTTCCGGTTCCGCCGCGACCGATTCCGGGCCCAGTACGGCGGCCAGCAGCGCCGTCGAGTCGGCGGCGGGCAACGCGCCGACCGTCAACGGGCGGGCGGCGTCGGTGGCCACCAGGCCGCCGAGCCGGTCACGGCTGGTGACGAGGGTGACGCACTCGTCCCCGCCGGGCAGCAGCGGGCGGATCTGCTCGGAGTCGACGGCGTTGTCCAGTACGACCAGCAGCCGGCGCCCGGCGGTCAGTTCGCGGTAGCGGGCCCCGAGGGCGACGGGCGAGCCCGGCATCCGTTCGACCGGGACGCCGAGCGCGAGCAGGAACTCGCGGAGCACGGCGCGGGTGTCGCGGGCCGGGGTGGTGCTGAAGCCGCACAGGTCGGCGAAGAGCGTGCCGTCGGGGAAATCCGCGCGGTGGCGGTGCGACCAGTGCACGGCGAGCGCGGTCTTGCCGACGCCGGCACTGCCCGTGAGGGTGACGATGGGGCCCGGCGTCCCGGTCGTGATGCGGTCGAGGGTGGCGAGTTCGTCCTGCCGCGCGATGAAGCCCCGTGGCCGGCGGGGCAGCAGTTGGGGTGTGACGGCGGGCCCCGCGGCGGCCTCGTGCGGCACGGCGGCGCGCGGACGGCCCCTCTCGTGGCCGGCGTCCGCGTGAGCGTGGCTGTGGCCGTGGCCGTGGGTCTCGGCGTGGGCGTCGGCACGGGCGTGGGCGTCCGTGCGCAGAAGGGTGTGGTAGGCGTCGGTGAGCACCGGCGCGGGGTCGACGCCGATCTCGTCGGCGAGCAGCTTGCGCGTGCGGTGGAACCAGTCCAGCGCGTCCGCCTGCCGGCCCGCCCGGGCCAGGGCCAGCATCAGGTGCGCCACGAGCGGCTCGCGCAAGGGGTGTGCGGCGGCCTCGGCGCGCAGCACGGACGCGGCCGCTCCGTGGTCACCCAGTTGTCCGTACGCACGCGCCAGCGCCTCCACCGCCGTCAGACGCAGCTCCTCCAGCGCCTGCGCCG
Organism: Streptomyces xanthophaeus; assembly: GCF_030440515.1. Lineage (GTDB taxonomy): Bacteria > Actinomycetota > Actinomycetes > Streptomycetales > Streptomycetaceae > Streptomyces > Streptomyces kutzneri. The sequence continues at coordinate 7,952,357 of NZ_CP076543.1, read as the reverse complement.
GGGCCTCCAGCGCTGCACTGTGCACGGTCCCGGCGAACGCCGGCCCCTGCCACAGCCCCAGCGCCTCACGGAGGACCGCCACGGCCCGGCCGGGGTCCGCGCTCCGCCGGACGAGCCGGAGCGACTCCTCGAAACGGTGGGCGTCCACGAGTACCTCGGGCAGGCGCAGCCGGTACGCCGCTCCCTGGGTGAGGAGTTCCACGCCGTGTGCGGCCGCGTCGTGCTGCGCGAAGACCGCCCGGAGCCGGGAGACGTGTCCCTGCAGCACGGTGCGCGCGTGCCTCGGCGGCTCCTCGTCCCAGAGCGCCTCGGTGAGCCGCTCGACACCGACGGGCGTGTTCGGGTGGGCCAGCAGCATGGCCAGCAGGCTCCGGCGCTTGGCAGGGCCGAGCGGGAGCGGACCTCCGTTCGCCGTCGTCACGGAGACCGGCCCCAACACGCGGAACTGCACAGACCCCACCCTTGTCGATCCGTACCGCTTCGTACCGTTCTGTTCAGATAGTGACGGCCCCTGACCGAGGATAAGTCGGATTGTTCCGGCGGTATGAGTACGGCCTCGGCCAATCATGGAACGCATATTCCGCTCTCGAACGCACGGCAGGCGGGTGCGGTGCCGGCGGAGCGTTAGCAGGCCGTTAGAGCATCGTTGGCGGCCGGTGGAAGTGTTCGGAGCGTCAAGTCGTTCCGTCATCCCGATTGGGGAGTACCCACATGACCTTGGCCATCCTCCGCCGCTCCGCCCTCGCGGTCACCACCCTCGCGCTTTCCGGGGCCGCCCTCGCCGGTGTGACCGCCGCCCCGGCACAGGCGGCGGCGCCCGCCGCCGCTGCCGGCTTCTGTCACGTGTCCGGCCTCGGCGGTGACTACATCTGCGAGTACGGCGAGGCCTGGATGACGTACCCGGCCGGAAACCGCCAGGTCTTCATCGTCGGCACCGACTTCGCGGTGTGGACCCGCTGGCAGTACGCCGGGGGCTCCTGGAGCGAGTGGACCTCCATGGGCGGCACCGTGCGCAGCGGGGTCCGCATCGAAGGCAACAACACCTGGAACCCGACCATTTCGATCGTCGGCATGGACGGTGAGCGCTGGTCCCGGCACCGCCTGAACAGCGGCAGCTGGACCCCCTGGCAGAACTGACCCGCGCGCCCCCGGCGGGCCGCCACCCGCCGATCCCAGGGAGAGAACGGTACGCCCGTGACGGGGGTGTCCCTGGTACGGCAGCCCCCACCCCCCATGCCCGACCTCCGGCCCGCCGGGGCCGGCGGCCCCCCGAGGTGGCCGCCGGCCCCGTGCCACGCCTGCCGGTCCCCGGCCGGCACCCCGACGCGCAGCCGGGATGCTGGATGCCCGAATACGGGATGCGGGAGCGTCAGAACGCGTAGAGGGCGTTCCCGTTCAGGGTCGCGGACATCACGCACGCGTTGCGGAAGGTGTGCTTCCATGCGACGCGGTCACCACCCCATACACCGTCCGCGGTGATGGTGACCGGCTCCTGGCGCCTCGGGCACGCCCGGCCCCGATCCGGAGCGGCCAGCAGGCGGTCGAGCTCGCCCTCGGTGGCGTTGAGGGCGTCGCACGCGGCCCGGGGGTCGGGATGCGTGCCCTCGGCGGTGTAGCCACAGCTGAGGACGGCCGCCCGCAGGACCGTGCCGGTGGCGGCGTCGCCCCCCTGGGTGACGGTGAGGACCATCGCGGAGGGTCCGTGCGGGCTCGCGGGGCTCGCCTCCGCCAGACCCGCGGTGCCGGCGAGGCAGAGTAGAGCGGCGGCGGAGACAGTGGCTAAGCGATGACGCATGACAAGGCCCACTTTCGATTCGAAGGTTGTGTGGCGCGCCAGAACTTTCATGCAGCGCTCAACGCGGGCTGAGCCTGCCAGGCGCGAAGGCCCACCGCACACGGGCGGTCGATTTACGGACAGCTCGTTCGAATGCCGGTGACCCGGGGGGTGTTCGCGCAGCTCCCGCCGGGTGACCGCAGGTCCGCGCGACGCAAGAGCGCGGCGCGTCGACCGGCGTGATGCGATCTCCCGCGCCTGCCGCCCAGGTGACGGTCACTCACGGTTCACCGAACGTCCCACGAGGGTGACCGGATCGATGCGGTGACGGGCCCGCACAGCCGCTCCGACGGTCCCCGGACCATGCCGCTCACATGCGGAGGCCGCCTCACCGTCCGGTGAGGCGGCCTCCGCATGATCGGTCCGGTCCTCCGGTCATCAGGTCACCCGGTCATCCGGTCACCCGGCCTTCAGACGGCGGCCGATCTCCTCGGTCATCCGCCGCTGGAGTTCGGCCAGCTGCTCGTTCGTATAGGCCGTCAGATCGCCCGGGTCCCCCGGGTTCTTCGCGCCCTCCTGCTGCTGTTTCTGCTGCTCCCGGCGTTTGAGCTCCTGCTCCTCGGGCGATCCGGGCACCACGTACGCGCACCGGATGAGCGCTCCGTCGGCGGCCTTCAGGCAGGTCGCCTCGCGGCCACCCACCTGACCCTTCCCCTCCACCCGGTAGCGGACGTTCTGCTCGCTGCCGACGGTGGCCGTCCACGTTCCGCCCCCGGTGGGCACGACCTCGAACACCTGGTCGTCGTTGTAGCAGCAGACGTCCCGGTACTCCGCCTTGATCAGGGCGACGAGCGCCTTCGGGGACGACCACGCCGGATCGAGGCGATGGACGGTCATCGGCGCGAGCCCGCCGCCCTGGTGACGGGTGGGCACCGTCGACACGGCCACGACCGAACTGGCCTCCCCCTGCGGGGTGAGCGGGGTGACGTACGCACTGCGCCCGGTCTCTGCGGCGTACCGCATGGTGAACTCGGACTCGTTGCCCTCGTTGGCCCCGTCCTCGGAGGCATCCCATCCGCTGCGCTCGAACCACCAGTCGCTGAAGCCGCCCACCGCAGCCGTTCCTTCCCGCTGACGGGCCGCCAGGCTGATCGGGTAGGACGGGCCGGGAACGGCAGAGGTGTCGGTGGTGACGGTGAGCTTTCCGGTCCGCCCGTCGTAGAGCGCGACACCGGCGGGGCGTTCCGTCACCACGAGGATCCCGGTCTGCCGCTTGAGCGGGACGACCACGACCGGGGTGCCGCCCGAGCAGGTCACGTACGCGTCGTCGGCCTCGAACCGGACCCAGCGCTTCTCGGCCGAGATCTTCCTGCCGAGGTTGTGGGTGAACCAGCCGCTGATCCTCGCGTCCGCCCGGGACACGTCGAACGGGCAGCGCTCCTGGCTGCGGCTCTCGCCGCCGAGGGGGACGTCCTGCACGAGGCCGACCTCGTACCCGGCCAGCCAGCCGCGCCGCTCGACCAGGGTGGCGAACCGGTCCGAGTCCGGCAGGTAGGTGATGTCGGAGATCTCGCCGGTGACATCGCCCAGGTGCGGGGCGGCCTGCGCCTTGCCGGCCACGTACGGCACCCGGGCCGCCAGAGCGGGTACGGGCTCGGTCACGACCTGCGAAGTGGCCATGTACGCACGGTCCTGCAGGTACGAGCCGTACACGAGCCAGCCGACGGTGAGGCCCAGCCCGACGACGGCGCCCAGGCACCCGAGGGTGGCGGCCGCGCTCCCGGTGCCCGCACCGCGCCCCGCACGCCGCCGAAGCCGTCCCACCAGCAGCACGACCGTCGCGGTGGCCGCCGCGGCCAGCAGGGGCAGGGCGAACCAGGCGAAGAGCTTGCGCAACTCCCAGACCGCGATCGTCGTGTAGTACGAGGCGTACCAGAGTACGAACCCCACCGGCAGAACCACGATCCCCACGCGCAGTGCCCGACCCATCAGCGCCCCCGCCCCTCGGCCCCACGTCACTGCGTCCGATTCTCCACCCCGGGCCGGACCATGTCACCGGCTTGCACGGACGCACGGGATTCCGCTGACCGCCCTCCCGTCGGGGGGCTACTGTACGAGCACGCCGAGTTGCGCACGGTCACCCGAGGAGGAATCCTGTGCCATCGCCCTGTGACTCCCAGCACGCTGCCGTCGGTGATGTGGGTGCGGCGCTCATGATGATCGACTCACGGCTCAAGGCCGTGTACTCCGGCAAGGCCGGGACCGACCCCGAACAGCAGCAGCTGATCGACCAGTTCACCGCGTCACTGGGCCCGGAGGAGGCCGAGGACCTGGTGGACGGCGCGTGCACGCTCATCTACATGTTCGTGCAGTGGCTGCGGATGGCCCACGAGGACCAGGACAGCGACGTCATCGAGTACGTGGTGCCCAGCTTCGTGGCCTCGCTGCGCCTGATGCACAAGAGCGTCCGCCCCGAGGTCATCCCCACCATGGTCGGCCTGGTCGTCGCGGCCGCCACCGGCCTGAGCCCCAATCTGTGGCGCAAGCAGTACGGGGACTGGACCGGGGACGAGATGAACTCCCTGGAAGCCACGGCCCTGCTGCTCGCGGAGCACATCAACCGGCTCACCGGAGACCGCGACTTCGCCACCCGCATGGTCACCGAAGCCCTGTCCCGCTCGGACCAGGACTGACCCCGGCGTCCTCGCACGCGCCCGGCTCAGGTCACCCGACAGCCGGGGCCGGCGCCCTCCGGGGGTCGGCCGGGCGGGGCACGTAGACCGGGGAGTCCGACTGGTAGAAGAGGTCGATGTCGGCCTCCTCGCCGCCGACGATCAGGGTGTCCCAGGCCCCGCTCTCCCGCAGGGTGTGTAGGGTGGCGGGGGCGATCGAGGCGAGGTGGGAGCGGAGTTCCCCGTCCGTGGGCAGGCCGGGCAGCCGGGATCCCAGCCGGTCGCGGATACCGGCCATCCGGTCGAGCAGCGCGTCCAGGTCGCTCCCGACTCCGACTCCGCCGCCGGCCTCCGCGCTGCGCGCGATGATGTCCCTGATGGCGCGGGTGACGCCCTGGTCGTCGGTGGTCACCATGGCGTTCCAGGCCCGGCTCTTGTGCCGGTACTGGAGCATGGACATGGCGGCCTCGTGCCGGATGAAGTCGGCATCCCGCAGCGGCTTGCCCTGCCAGGCGCGGCTGAGCGAGCGGGCCAGTGAAGTGGCCGAGGCCAGGCCGCTGTTGAGGCCGCGGCCCGGCCAGAAGTGGATGGCGTTGGCCGCGTCGCCCAGCAGGAAGCCGAAGGTGCCGGGGCTGGTCGCCGTCGGCCGGTGCAGCTGAGCGGTGAACCGCGGGCGCTGCACCATGTCCAGCCGGAACGAGGTGATCGCCGACAGGTCTTCCTCGGCCACGCCGAAGAGGCTGAGACCCTGCCGGATCTCCTTCCACAGCGGGGAACTGCGCAGCAGGGCGGGCAGGAAGAGGGTGCCGTGGGTGGGGCAGCGGAACTCGTTGTCCTCCTCCTGCCGGCTCATCAGGCAGGGGCGGGCGGCGATGCACTCCTCGAAGACGTGGCGGACCGGGTCGATGCCGATGACGTTCTTGGCCTCCTCCCGGGTGAGCCGCATGTTCAGGAAGCCCTCGCCGCGCAGCGAGTTGAGCAGGAAGCGGTTCTGCGACACCGTGAGGAGCACGCTCATCGGGTCCGGCAGCTTCGACTTGACCCGCAGGCCGAGCACGACGTCCTGAAGGTGTTCGCCGTCGAGGGAGTAGATCGAGGCGTCGGCCGCGCCGAAGCGGTCGGCGTAGTGCTCGCGGGTGCGGGAGCGGCCGCCCTCGCAGACCACGAGGACGTGTTCCTGGGTGAGCCGGTTCTGCTGCTCGGTCACGTCGAAGCGCCTGGGGACGAGGCGGATGGCCGGGCGCCGGCCGGCCAGCTCCAGCAGCCGGTCCTCGATGTGGGCGATCCGGATGTTGCGGGGCGGGTGGCCGTCGACCGAGTCCGGGCCGACGGGCCACATCTCGGAGTAGGCGGCGCCGTCGGCGAAGAGCGCGCCGAGGACCTCCTCGGACAGGGCGAGGTACTGGCGGCTCTGGACGGTCACCACCTGCTGGCGGCGGAAGTTGCCCTGGGTCTCGTCCTTCCAGACGACCGCGGAGCCCTTCCTGGTCCAGCGCCCGTCGTAGAGGGTGATGACGGTCCGGCCGGGCAGCATCTCGTCGAGCGCCAGGGCGAAGGCGAGGCCGACCGGGCCGCCGCCGGTGATGGTGACCCGCAGCATGCCGGGGTCCGCGGTACCGACCCGGGGGACGTCCAGGAGGGAGAGGTCCATGACCGTCTCCATGGCGTCCTGCCCCTCGTAGAGGAACGTTTCGTCACCGATCCGGATGCAGTCGTTCGGGCGTAGCACATGCCGGGTGACGCGCTGGTCGTTGACGAACGTGCCGTTCCGGCTGTCCCGGTCGTAGAGGACGAACCCCGGGTCCTCCGTGAGGATCTCGGCGTGCAGCCGGGAGGCGCTGGGACTGACGATCACGACGTCGTTGTCGCTCTTGCGCCCGAAACTGAGGGGCTCGCTGCCCAGAACCACGCTCTGTCCGGTGAACGGACCCGTGCGCCCGACGATGACCGATGGCACTCCACACCCCTTGGAAAACGATGCTGCTGATGACTCGTACGACACGAACCAACACGTCGTCGAGAACGTGTTCGGTTCAACCATTTCTTGGAATCTTTTGAGTCTCCCTGAACCCGGGGCCCGGCCCGTACGTGATGCTCGCGTCGGCCGCCGATAGAGGAGAACCACCCCATGTACAACGACGAATCCGAGACCGTGACGGAGACCGCGTTCGCTGCCACCCCCGCACCGGGTCCGACGGGTGGGGAACCGTTGATCGCGGGGCGCTACCGGCTGCTGTCCCGGCTCGGCGAAGGCGGTATGGGCACCGTGTGGCGGGCCCGTGACGAGACCCTGCACCGGGAGGTCGCCGTCAAGGAGGTGCGGGTCCCGGCCGGCCTGTGGGGCGATGACCTCGCCCGGCTGTACAGCCGGCTGGAGCGGGAGGCATGGGCGGCGGCCCGGATACCCGACCGCAATGTGGTCACGGTCCACGACGTGGTCATGGAGGACGACCGGCCCTGGATCGTGATGGAGCTGATCCGGGGACAGTCGCTGGCCGGGCTGCTGCGCACCGAGGGACCGCTCAACCCCCGGTACGCCGCGTACATCGGCGCGGAGGTGCTGAACGCGCTCCGTGCCGCCCATGCCGTCGGCGTGGAGCACCGGGACGTCAAGCCGGCGAACGTGCTGCTCGCGGACGACGGGCGGGTGGTGCTCAGCGACTTCGGCATCGCGATGGTCGAGGGCAGCACCGCCCTGACCATGACCGGCGAGGTGGTCGGCTCCCCCGAGTACCTGCCGCCGGAGCGTGCGCTGGGCCGCCCCTCGGGCCCCGAGTCGGACCTGTGGTCCCTCGGCGTGATGCTGTACGCGGCCGTGGAGGGTATCTCCCCGTTCCGTCAGGACACCGCGCTCAGTACCCTGCGGGCCGTCGTGGACGAGGAACCGCCGGTACCGACGTGCGCGGGCCCGCTCGCCCCGGTGATCGCGGGGCTGCTCCGCAAGGAGCCCTCGCAGCGGACGCCCGCCGCCGAAGTCGCCGAAGCCCTGCGGGACATCGCGCAGGAACCCGGCGCCACCACAGGGGCGGCCCGCATCCTGCCGACCCCGGCGGAAGGCACCACCGCCATGGCCCCGGGACCCGCGGCACAAGCAGCCACCGGGACGGCCGCCGAGGCCGCCGCCCGGCCCCGCAAGCGCCGTACGATGACCTTCGTCGCCGCCGGCACGGCCGCCTGCGTCCTGATCGGCGGCGGGATCGCCTACGCGCTCAACGGCAACGACGGGGGCACCGCACCCGATTCGGGCGTACAGGTGTCGGTGACGGGCGCGAACACGACCTACACCGGCAGCTGCCCGGTCCCCGAGGGCCGGACCCCGGCGTTCACCGCGACCTTCACCGCGTCCGAGCCGACGCTGATCTCCTACCGCTGGGTGTCCGGCAACGGCTCGGTGGTGGATCCGCACTGGCGCACCCTGTCGATCGGGGACAAGGCCAACCCGACGGGGCGCGACACCGTGCGCGTGTCGGCCGACGCGAAGACGGGCACCCTGACGACCGGGATGGCCGTGGAAATCCAGAGCCCCACCCGCACCACCTCCAACCCGGTCCCCTTCTCGATCACCTGCACCCGCTGAACCCCGCACGGGCCCGGCCGGCGGCGGCGTCCGGGGCCGTCAGGGGGTCTGGGTCCCGGCCGCCTCGACGTTGGCGACCATCCTGCGCAGCACCTTGAGGGCGGCCACGTACTCCTCGTCCCCGATGCCCTGGTGGACCACTGCACGCTGCTCGGTCACCAGCTGCCGCAGCCGCGCCCTGGCCACTTCCCCGGCCTCGGTGAGGTGCAGCCGCTGCGCGCCGTCGGTCGAGAGCCAGCCGCGGTGGAGCAGCTGGTCCACGACCCGGGCGATCTCGTGCGGTCCGTCCGCGAGCGGGGTCAGCTGGGTGACCACTTCCTCCCGGCCGGGCGCGGGAAGCCCGCTGTTCACCCGGTTGAGGACCCAGTACTGCGGCTGTGTCACGTCGATCCTGGCCATGGCGTCCCGCAGTTGCCGGGTGACCGCCGTGTGGGCCAGGCCGCTCCAGTAGCCGATGGGCTGGGTCGCCAGCATGTCGTCGGTGGCGGCCGGATCGGCCGGCGCCTGATCGGTGGTGGTGGTACCGGTCAACGGTTTCATGATCACGACGCTACACACACCGCCACCGGCGCAGGCTCCTTCGGCCGTCAGGCCGTCAGGCCGTCAGGTGGCCGGGCAGGCCGACTCCCACGTGGCGCCCTCGGCGTAGGTGTCGAGTTCCTTACGGGTGAGGCCGCCGCCGACCGCCGCGCAGACGGCGGCCCGGGGGTCGGTGGCGGCCGCCACCGCCTCGGTGGCGTCCCGTACGACGAGTGCGGAGTAGCCGAGCAGGAGGCGGCCCGGCGGGAGGGGGAACGCCCGCGGGTGTTCGGCGAAGCCGTCCTTCCCGAGGGGCACCGGCTCCATCCCCGGTCGTACGAACCAGGTGGTGAAGTCACGGAATCCGGAGGTGGTGGCGAGTGCGCCCCAGGTCCCCGACGCCAACACGTCCATGCTGTGCGCCCCCTTGGGCAGGGGAAGGTCCGGGACGGCCTCCGCCTCGGCCTTGCCGGAGCCGGCCAACCGCCAGCCGTGGGCCCCGGTCCGCAGGATGCCGCCGTCCTCGCCGAACAGGAGCCGGCCCCCCGCGGGCGCGGCGGGGACGGTCTGCGTCCGGCGGGCCTGCTCCGTGCCGGACAGGTCCCACACGGCCAGCCCCGTCCGGCCGCCGTCCACGACCAGCGTCCGCCCGTCGGGGGACAGCACCGCGCCACGCCCGGATTCCGTGTCGGAGCCTGCCTCCGTGCCGGACTCGGACTCCAGGCCGGAGTCGGAGCCGGAGTCGAGGCCGTACTCCTCCGGGCCGGCTCCGTCGCCCGGGATCGCACCCGGCTCCGGGGCGCCCCTCCCCGGCACCTCCAGCTCGTCCACCGTGGGCGTCGACGTGCCGGACGTGAGCCTCTGGAACGTCCCGGCACGGCCGCCGTCGGAGTCCACCCGCCAGACCAGCGCCTCGTCGGAGCCGGCGCGCACCGCCACCACGGTCTTCCCTTCCGGGCCGACCAGCAGGTCGGTGATCCCGCCGGTGGCGCGTCCCGTTCCGTCCCCGCTCGGGCCGCCACTGCCCGCCGCGATGTCCGCGGGCAGCGGGAACGTGGCCTCCAGCCGGCGCGGGTGGGCCCGGTCGCGCACGTCCCACAGCGACAGTTCGCCGTCCTGGAGCGCGGCCATGCGGGTGGCGTCCGGGTCGATCCCCAGCAGGTCGGCGGGAGTCTCCAGAGCGCCGAGCCGCCGATAGGGCGAGCCGGCCGCGAGGTCGAACAGGACGGTCTCCAGCTCGCCCTTCCTGGTGCCTTCGACGAGCTGGGTCACGGCCAGGACCGACGTGCGCGGGGCGAACGCCGCCGTCTCGTAGCGCGTGAGGGGCTGCGCTTCCACCGAGTGGGTCTGGGCGGAGACGTCCCAGAACCGCACCGTGCCGTCGTCGCCGGCGATCGCCAGCCGCTTTCCGTCCGGGCTGTAGGCGAGCGCCGGTGGGGTGTCGACGGCCGATGGGGGCTTCGCGGCGGCCGTCGCACCGTTCGTCCTGCGCAGCACGACCTCGCTGCCGAGCAGGGTCACCCCGGAGTCGTCCCGTGCCGCACCGCTCCCGCGGGGCCCGGGGACCACCCAGCCCGATCCCCGCAGGACCGCTTCGAGCCGGTACCCCGGGCCGGTCTTCTCCGGGTAGGTGCTCCACACGTCGATGAACCGGTTGCCCGCGCCCGCCGTCACGAGGGGGTGTGTGGTGGCGCTGTAGAGGGTGTAGTCGGAAGAGGCGTCGAAGGCGACGTCTTCGGTGGGGTTGACCTGTCCGCCGCCGCGCGGGTCGTCGGCACCCGAGGACCGGCCCGGCTCGATCGTGACGGTCACCGGGAGTCCGGCGACCTGCGTGTCGTGCACCCGGATGTCACGGTCGTCGGCGACGGCGACCCGGTTGCCGGAACGGTTGACCGACAGGCCGACGGGCCGGGTGCCCTCCGTGGTGGCGTAGGCGGGAACCTGCCCCGTCCTGCGCGGGGCCGCGGGGTCCGTGACGTCGTACACGGTGAGGGCCTCCGGGGAGACCGCGTCGCCGCCGGCCGGCGGGGTGAGCGGCCCGAGGGTGGCCAGGGTACGGCCGTCACGGCTGACAGCGGCCTGCAGAACCTGGCCGCCGCCCGGCAGTGCGGCGAGCCGCCGCGGCTTCGCCGGGTCCGCGAAGCTCCACAGTTCGGCCCGGTGGTCGGCGGTGCCGATGAGCACGGCCGTGCCGTCGGAAGCGGCCAGCGGCAGCAGGACCGGCGGGACCTGACGCTGTGGCTCGCGGGCGTCGGTGCCCGGCGGCACCGGGAGCGTGGCCACCGTGGCGCGGGACGCCGCGTCCCGGACGGTGATCCGGTCCCCGTCCCGGGTCAGCAGGGTGCGGCCGTCGCCGGTGTAGCCGAGCACCGTCGGCCCGCGGGTGCCCGCCACGGGCGGTACCTCGCCTCGGTAGCGGGTCTCCAGGAGGATCCGCAGCAGGCTGTTGCGGGAGGCCTCTCCCGGGCTCATCCGGTGTGCCGACAGGGCCAGGCGCAGGGCGCGGGCGGGATCGGAGTCCTGGACGGCGGTGGCTTCGTTGAGGAGGGACCGCGCCTGCTTCTGGCGCTCCTCCGCCGCGGCCTTCTGCCACTGGAAGGCGGCGATGACCCCGAACACGAGGAGCAGGCCGAGCAGGCACCCGATCACCTGCTTGAACACGACCCACCAGCTGCGGGAACAGGCCTTGCGCAGCGCATGGGCCACATCGGCCGCGACCGCGATCTGCGTCTGTTCACCGGGTAGTTCGCCGGCCACGTCGCGGGCCTCACGGCCGTCGGACTCGGCTACGACGACCACGCCGAGGTCGTGTGCGGCGCGCAGTTTGGCGCGGAATCCGGCGACGGAGACCAGCTCTCCGCCGTCCGTGACGTCCGCCGTGACGGAGTTGACGTCCCTGACCCGTTTGCTGATGACGGCCCGGCGCGCGAGGGCGGCGGCCCACCTCCTGTGGTTGCTCCAGCGGAGGGCCGGCTGCCGGACGCGGACGGTCTCGGCGAGCAGCACTCCGAAGGCCGCGCCGAGCGACGGCCCCACGATCCGGTGCGGCGGCAGGCCCTTGGCGGTGCCGGCGCCACCGGCGAGCGTGATCCCCTGCAGGGACCACAGCACGGTTCCCGACAGCTCGTGTCCCGCCGCCTTCCAGGCCCGGGCCATGGACGCGGCGTACTTGGCGTCGACGGTGAACAGCGGCATGGTCCCGGGGTCCGGCACGAGGCCGCGGGGCCCGCGGGGCTGCAGGGTCAGGGTGAGCTGTCCCGCCGCACCGACGCCCTGCCGGTCGAACAGGACGCGGACGGCCACCGGCTTGCGGGACGGGCCCGGGGTCCGGCCCAGCGCCAGCCGGCACAGCGCCATGGCCACGGCCAGCACGGGACCCGTACGGACGCCGTCCCCGTCCCCGGCCGCGTCCCCGGCCGCGTCCCCGGCCGCGTCCCCGGCCGCGTCCCCGGCCGCGTCCGCGAGCCGTTGCAGTGCGCGCCGGAGGCGATCGTCGCCCTGCGCGAGGCCGTCCGGGCTCCAGGCGCCGGTCGCGACGTCCGGGGCGGAGCCGGATCCCCGGTACCAGGCGAGGGCGACCGCCAGGCGTCCCTCGTCCGGTTCCGGGTCGACGAGGTCCAGGGCGAGGGCGGCCTGGATCCGCACCGCGCCCAGCACCGGCTGCTCCTGCGCATCGAACACCGCCAGCCCGGAGGCCCTGCGCAACTCCTCCGTCAGGGGACGGCCGAGCCCGGGTTCGTCGCTCGCCATGCCCAGGGCGTCGTGGAGCGCGGACTCCTCGCCGGTGTACAGGAGGCGCAGCGCTGCCACGTCGGCCTGTTCGACCAGGCGGGAGAGCCAGGCCATGAAGACGCCGCGGTCCTCGCCGAGCTTCTTGCGGACGCCGCGGACCTCTGCGGGCGGGAGGTGGTCGGAGGCGAGGGCGGCGTCCAGCTCGTCGAGCACCGCGGCCCGGCCCTGGGTCCGGGCCCGGGCGGGTCCGGTCATGTCCTTCAGCACCGTCATCCCGCTCAGGCTCCTTCCATGGCGCGGCGTACCGGGTGGCCGGCGGGGAGCCGGTCGAGGAGTTCGCGCCAGCGGCGCCGGTCGGAGGCCCGTACCTGGCAGGCCAGCGTCCTGCGGACGGCCCCGGGGTCCAGGAACGGGAGGTCCGCCAGGCCGAGCGGCGGACCTGCCTGGTCCGCGGTGACCTCGGTGTCGGCCGCGGCCGTCATCTCCAGGTCGCCGGACAGCCGGTCGGCGAAGGGCCTCAGCAGGACGTACAGCTCGTTGCCCTCGACGGCGCCGGTGACGTGGACGGGCAGCAGCAGCACCTCGTCGTAGCCCCGGGCCAGCAGCGCCGCGGACCCGGTGTCGAGGGGTGCGGTGACCGTGACGTAGAGACCGCGGTCGGACCGGACGGTCAGGGTGAGGGTGAACACCGCGCGCAACACCTCGTCCTCGACCAGGTCGGATCCGTCATCGGCCGCGGGTGCGAACCGGTTCCGTACGGAGGCCGGACTGCCGTAGTCCAGCCGGTGCCACACGACCTCCGCGCCCGCGCCCCCCGGGGCGGCGAAGGCCCCGGCGAGTCGCCGCGCCGCGAGTACGGCCGTGGCGTCGAGGAAGGCGTCGCCGCGGCCGACGGCGTCCAGCAGGCGCACGAGCCGCTCCCGGGTCGGCTGCGGGATCCGGCCGGTGGCGGCCCCGGCGAGCCGTGCGCACAGGGCGGTCGTCGCGACGCGCCGGCGCCGCGGGTCGGCCGCGCGCAGGGCGGAGCCGAGCTGTTCCAGTGCGGCGGTGAACCGGGACCCGGCGGGGGCGAAGTAGTGCCGCAGCCGTACGGGGGGAGCCGCGGGGGTGCCGTCCCCGGCGGGTCCGGACTCGCCCAGGGCCGCGGTCACTTCGTCCGCGAGCCGGTCCACGCGCTCCCACGGCAGTACGTGGAAGCACTCGGGTTCGGGCCGTCCCTCGGCCGCGAGCCGGTCCAGCAGGCTGTAGCGCAGCCCTGGGTGGGCCGCGGCGAGGAGGGCCCGTTCGGCCGGCTCCAGCCGCTGGGGCGGCCAGCGGCGTTCGATCGCGGCGACGGCCCCGGCCGTGTCGGGGTCGGCGGGCAACGGCTCTCCGAGCTCGTCGAGTTCCAGTACGGCGGCGCCGGTGGCGGGCCGGATCAGTGCGAGGCCGTGGCCGCCGTCCGCGAGCGGCAGCGAGCCGCGCTCCCAGCCGGTGCGGAAGCGGTCCATGCTCCGGGCGTCGGCGCGCTCGTCGCCCTCGTTGATGGGGCCGTGGGCGGCCCAGGACGGTCCCGGCGCGGACGCGCGGGTGCCGCCGTCGCCCCGGGCCTGGGCCGGGATCGGGGTGGTGGCGCCCGGAGCGGGCCCGGTGGGACGGGCGTCCCGGACCCAGGCGGTCAGTGGCCGGTGTACGGCGGTCATGCGCGTACCTCCCCGGCGAGCCGGTCCACCAGCGCCGCGACGGCGGGGCCGAGGAGCCCGGCGGTCTCCAGGGCCCGCTGCCTGCCCTCGTCCGGGACGTAGCTGCGCCAGGAGTGCCGCAGCGCCGGCCAGTCGTCCTCGCCGAGCCGGTCGGACAGGTCGGCGGGGAGCGCGGCGGCCCAGTCCCGCAGACGGGTGAGGTCCGCGTCCGGGTAGCGGAGGGCGAACTTGAGGAACCTGAGCAGCACCGCGGCGGAACGTCCGGCGGCCCGCTCGGTGTTGCGGCTGGCCAGGACGCGCGGCCGGGCCCGCAGGTGGGCGATGCCCTCCCCGGTGGGATCGACCAGCAGGCGCCTGCCGTGGTCGTAGTAGAGGCTGTTGACGGTGAGGTCGCGGGAGGCGGCATCGTCGGTCAGGCTGCCGCCGTAGGCGGAGAAGGGGAAGTCGGTCACCGCGAGCGCCTTGTACTCCAGGATGCGGGGGCCGCGCTGTCCGGGCCGGGACAGGTGGACCACCAGGCTGAGTGGGCTCATCCGGGGCCGGTGGTCGCCGAGTCCGGCGTCCACGTACTGCTCCTCGATCTCCTGGAGCAGTTCGAGGGGCGGGAGCGTCCCGGCGAAGTCCAGGTCGTTGGGCTCGGCCTCGGGGCCCACGTCCACCAGGTCCCGGACAGCGCCTCCGATCAGCCAGAAGGCGTGTCCGCGCTCCGGTAACCGCTCCATGAGGAGGCGGACGAAGGCGCCTTCGGCGCCGGTCCCGTCCAGGCACCGGTCGACCGCGTCCGCGATGCCCGGCGCCTCCTCCTCGGCCGGGCGGAAGGCCTCCGGCGGACACGCGTCGGCCGGGCCCGGCCCCAGGGGTTCGATCCGCAGGTCCGCCCTTCCCGGTCCGTCCACGGGGGGCTCCGGCGCCTCCCTGTCGTGTTCCCGCAGCAGGACCTCCCGGACCTCGCGGGTCACCGCCATCCCCGGCAGCGGCTGGCCGTCGGCCAGGTCGCCGCGTACGGGTGTGCCGTCCTGCGCGCGCCGGTAGATCTCGCGGTATTCCTTGGTGCCGTTCTCGTCGGGCAAGGTTCCTCCCCTGTTCCGCCTTGTTCCGTCCCGTTCCGTCCTGCCTGCGTCCCCGGCGTGCCTCAGCTCCCCGACAGGGACCTGCCCAGCCCCAGTCCCACCGCCGATGCCAGCACCCACCCCATGCCGACCAGCGCGTAGCCGAACCACTGGGTGGCGCCCACCGGTTGGAAGGCGGACTCCTGGCCGAGGTTCACCAGGGGCAGGAGGAGGTCCAGTGTGTAGGCCGCCGGCTGGAAGCGCGGGGCTTTCTCCGGTTCCAGTGCGGCCGGGGGTACGGACCCGAAGACGACGGTGCCGAGCACGACCAGTGCGGCCAGCCAGCCCAGGGCCCGCCAGGGCCGGAAGCCGTAGCCGACCGTCACCTGCAGCACGCCCTCCCACCAGCGGGTCGGTCCGGACAGCGCGGCCCGGTGGCGGCGCTGCGCGGCGTAGCGGACCTTGCGGGCGTCCAGCGGGCGCCCGAGGGCCGTGTAGTGCTGGGCGAGTTGCTCGTACGGCTGGGCGGCGGCCTCGGCGGACGGGTCGCGGGCGAGCCAGCGCAGCCGTTCGGCGGCGGGCAGGACGGGGTGCAGGGCGCGGTAGGACAGTCCGGCGAGGCCCGCCCGGGCGGGCCAGTGGGCCGGACCGTCGAGCAGTACGCCCACCGTGCCCTGGTCCAGGTCGAGCCGGTCGGCCCGGTCGACGCGCAGGTCGAGGGTGTCGCGTACGTGGAGGCCGGCGGCCGACACGGTGCCGCGGGTGACGGTCAGGCCCTGCAGGCTCACGTCGGACGCGGACAGCCGGTCCAGGCCGAGCGCGGTCAGGCCGCCGGGGTGGCCGATCCGGGCTCCCGAGAGGTCGAGCCGGGTGCGCAGTTCGGCGCCGGTGAGGCGGACCTCGCCGCTGGCCGTGAAGGGTGCCGTGCACCACAGCGCACCGCGTACGGTCGCCCCGGACGCGCCGAGCGCGATGCCGTCGGGGTGGGTGAGGCGGGCGCCGGTCAGCCGTACGCTGCCCGCGACGTCCGCGTTGAACATCCGCAGCGCTCCCTCGACCACCAGCCGGCGGGCCAGCAGCCGGTCCCCGAGCACCGACCGGTCCAGGACGAGCGCGTCGCCGCCGGGCGCGCGGATCTCGGCGTCGTCCAGCCGTACCGGGCCCGCCACCCGTACCCCCGCCAGGAACACCGTCCCGGACGCCGCCGTCCCCGCGAGGTCCAGGGCTCCGGCGACGACCATGCCCTCCGCGGACAGCGCTCTTCCGTCGGGGCCGGGTCCCAGCGTGCTGCCGGTCAGCACCACGTCGGTCTCGGCGCGTGCCCGCTCCAGCCGCACGCCTCCCGGGATCGTGCATCCCCGCAGTTCCAGCGGGCCCTGCACCCGTATCCGGTCCGCGTCCACGGCGGGCAGGCGGCACCGCGTCAGGGCGAGGCCGGGCAGCACGGCGTCTGCGCACACGAGCGGCTCGTCGAACGCGCACTCCTCGAAGCGGATCCGGAGGATCTCCGGGGCCACTCCGCCCCCCGTCAGGTCGAGCCGTCCGAGCACGCGTGCGCCGCGCAGCCGCAGGGCGGGCGCCCCGTCCCGCCCCGCGGCCGTCCCCGGCCGGCGCATCCCGCGCAGGAGCGCGGCGAGCGCTGCGGCCCGTACGGTGCGGGCGGCCGCGCTCGCCTCCCCCGTCAGGTCGGCCCGCGCCCCCTCGGCGAAGGCCCGCTCCAGCACGGTCTCGGCCGGATACGGATCGGACGAAGTCCGCTCGGCGGCCGGGGTGTTCATGGGTAGGCTCCGATCGGAACGGGGGGACGGTGCACGGACGTGGTCCGCCACGAGTGCACCACCGCTCCGTCGCAGTCGTGTCGCACGGGAGGGGCGGGCCCACCGCATGGCGGGAACACGGAGCGCGGACGGCCGGGCGACGGCCGCCGCCACGGCGGAACTGCTGCGCCGGCTGCTGACCGGGCGGGCGGCGTACCGCATCCGCTGGGAGCAGCAGGAGCTGCGCCGCACGGCGGGCCCGGTGAGCTCCTCGGCGGTGGCGCGGGTGCTGGCCCTGCACCTGTGGGACAGCGGTGAACGCCCGGACACGGAGCAGGATCTGGCGCGGCGTCTGAAGGACCGGGTGCACCGCGCGCTGGGCGGGGAGTTCCTGAGCCGGGAGACGCTGGAGTGGTTCGTCGCGGCCTTCGCGATGGACGGCGCCGACGCGATGGCGCTGCGCGCACTGTGGTCGGGGACGGGCACGGGCACGGGGACGGGCACGGAGCAGCCGGTCCCGGTCCCGGCCGCGGATACGGGCGGTCCGGTGACGCACACCCTGCGGCTGCCGCAGTACCTTCCGCTCCGGCAGCGC